>JBDTUR010000041.1:0-13057 GCA_040007635.1 Chloroflexota bacterium | reverse complement strand
CGCTTCAACAGCGACTTCGAGGGCTACGACCCTGAGTTCGCGGCGATCCCTTCCCTCGACGCCGACGCGATCGCCGACCCGCTCGACGGCATGCCATTCAGCATCGGAATCGATGTCGGGCCGTACTCGTCAGTCATCCTGTCCCAGGACGACTGACGGACTGAGGACACGAAGCTCGAGCCGCTAACGCGGACCTAGCCGCCTGGCGACTGCCTTAAAGGCGCGCCTCAGCGATCTATCCATCTGTCATGACATCGATTTCTTGCTTCGGCCGTTCCGCTCGTTGGGTCTGGCGGCCGAATTTGTTCCGATCTCTTTTCCGTGGGGCAGGCCTGGCTTGCGAGGCGCGGCGCGAAGCCGGCCGGTATAGACAACTCCGCGCTCGTTGCCCGCTGGAAGGCGCGCAAGAAGGCCAGGGCCGTTGGCATACGTTACGCCGATTGACATACTTTATGCCGAAATACATACTCTGGTGATGGCCAATGTCGTCGGTGAGCGCTACCAGATAACGATCGACAAGGGTGTGCGCGCCAAGCTCGGCATCAAGCCCGGAGATCGCGCGATCGAGCGCGTCGAAGAGGGTCGCCTCGTCGTCTCGTTTATGCCCGCGCCGCACTCGCGATCGCTGATGGGCATCTTTCACCGCGACGACCTCCCGCCAATAACCGACTGGCAGGAGCTCAAGGATCGCGCCTGGGAGGCACGCAGCGCCGAGATCATGGAGGTACTCGAGAGGGACAGCCGCCGTCACCGCTCTGACAGCCGCCATCGCGGCGGCTAAAGATGATGGAGACGATCTTCCTCGACACAAGCGTCTTGATCCGGTACTTCGCCACCGATGATCCGACGCGCGCGTTAGCGGCGGCGCGACTGATCGATAGCGAGGCAGCGGTAGTCGTCTCGACCGGGAGCGTGATCGAGACAATCCACGTCATGCGGACCCAGTACGGTGCCCGCAACCCTGATCTCGGACTCGCTCTGATCGAGTTCCTGTCGAAGCACAACGTGGCGCTTGCGGATGCTGACGCTGGCGCGGTCGTGGCCGGCATCGGGCGTACGCTCGGCTCTTCGGAACGCCGCATCCCCGACGCGATCCTGGCCGCGGCCGCGGAGCAGGCGGGTTGCGATTGGATCGCCACGTTCGACGAGTCGTTCGTCTCGCCGACGGTCCCCTCGCGCCTGATCTAGCGCTTTCGCCATTCGCGGCGAGGTGGAGGGCCGAGTGGGATTCGAACCCACGACACGAGGATTAAACTCTCGCTGGACGGCGTTCACGGGGTCGTTTGGGGCCTCACCGCGTCCACATCGCGTGCGACCCGCCTCCATGGACTCTACCCCGTGTTGCCGGGCGCTACTGCCGTAGCGATCAGGGGCGGTCGCGGGACGCGCGTCGAGGGTCTCACCTCGATGGGCCAGGATCGGCGGTGCCGACCTGCTCCCCGCGCGAGCCGGGCGCCGGGCCGACGGCCGTCCGCAGCGTGTCGAGGAACTCGTCGAGTGGCACCCGGTGGATCTTTGCCGCGCGCTCGACTGTGATCGCCCTGGTGATGAACGAGCGGAACGAGTAGCGCGCGACTCGCTTGATGCCGAACACCTCCATCACGTCGGCGATGTCGCCGTACTCGCGCAGGATTTCCGAGACCCTCGTGTCCTTGGCGATCTCCATCACCGGCCGGACGTGGGCTCGGAGCCCACCCTGACCGCAAGGAAGGCCAGACGGGTCTCAGCTTCGATTCCGCGCGTTGACCCGGCCGGGGCGATGACCGTGGCACCGGCGGTCAGCGGATAGCGCTCACCGTCGACGGTCATCGACCCGCTGCCCTCGAGGATGTGATAGATGCCCAGTCGCTCGGGGTGCGCTGGGACCCGACCACCGGGTTCCAGACCGACGAGGATCGCCCGGGCGCCCGGATCGTCGTGGAGGATCGTTGGCTCCGGGCCCGGGCCTGTGTAGCGGATCCGTTCACGCCACGCCGGGAAGTAATTCGTCGTGTCCATCGGTGTGAGGCTCCTTCTGTTCGATTGTCATCGGGTCGGATTCTGCCCCTTCGCCGGCCGAAAGGAGCTCCGTGAGCGACGCCTCGTGCGCCGGCCGCCCATGTGGCAGCCAGATCGCGGCGACAAGACCGACCCCAGCCAGGACCACGGGGATCCAGAACGCTGCCTGGAAGGCGTTGACCTGGGCCGCAAGCTGGGTCGCGGACCCGTCGGAGGACCCGGCCGTCGCGAGATCGGCCGCCAGCTGGTTCGACAGCACGGTCGCGGTGATCGCCACCCCGATCGAGGCTGCGACCTGCCGGCTCACGTTGAAGAGCGACGAGGCCCGGGCGGTGCGGTCGTGCGGTACGTCGCCAAAGAGTGCGAGCTGGCCGGAGACGAAGACAAGCGCCATCCCGAAGCCGCGCATCGCCATCCAGACGCGGACGTTCATGAGGTCAACGTCCGGTGTGATGCTCGTGAACAGCCACGATGAGAGCATCACCAGCGCCAGTCCCACGAGCACGAGCGCTCGAGTCCCGACGCGTCCATGGAGTTTCGCGGCGAGGGGCATCCCGACCAGGATCCCAAAGGCCTGGGTGAACGTGACGAGGCCCGACTCGAGGACACTTTCGCCCCCGGGCCCCTGCAGGAAGAGTGGGATCAGGAAGAGGCCGGCCATCATCGCCGCCATGGCGACCGCGATGACCGAGTTCGCACTGAGGAACGAGCGGATCCCGAGCAGGCGGACGTCGAGCATCGGTTCGATGGCTCGGACCTCGACCAAGGCGAGCGCAGCCAGCGCCAGCAGGCCGGCGGCGATGGTCCCGGCCACCTGCGGGCTCAGCCAATCGTGGGTGGCGGCCTGCGACAGACCGTAGAGCAGCAGGGTAAACCCCGCGGCGCTGAGAACGAAACCGCGGCCATCGAATCGGTGGAACGGATGGGCCCGGTCCTCCAGCAGCCAGCGCCAGCCCAGGAACAGGCCGACGATGCCGATCGGCACATTGAGCAGGAAGATCCAGTGCCAGCTCTGGTACTCCACGAGATAGGCGCCGAAGACCGGACCCAGTGCCGGCGCGAGCGCCGCCGGGATGGCGACGAAGGCCGACGCGATCGCGCGCCGGTCCCGGGGAAACGCCCGGAAGACCATCGCGATCCCGACCGGCGTCAGCATCCCGCCACCGGCACCCTGGAGAAACCGGAAGGCGACCAGCGACTCCAGGCTCCAGGCGAGACCTGCCCCCAGCGACGCGACGCTGAAGATGGTCAGTGCGAGCATGAAGGTGCGCTTACTGCCGAAGCGATCAGCGAGGAAGCCGGCGGCCGGGATGAACACTGCCAGCGCCAGCAGGTAACCCGTGATCACCCACTCGATCCCGGACAGCGTTGCGTTGAAGTCCCGCTGCAGGGTCGGGATGGCGACGTTGACGACCGTCATGTCGAGCAGTTCCATGAACAGCCCGAGCAGGAAGACGATGGCTACCTTGTACTCGTAACCGATACGCGGCACTCGCTCGTCGGGGCGGGTGCCTGCCTGGCGGCTTGTCAGGCTGTCGCCCACGTCAGTTGCCGTGTCGGCGCTGGCAGATTCGTCGCTTGATCGCGAGGATCGGGCAGTGGTCGGCGTGGAATCGGCGCAGATTGCGCATCGGTCGGTCTCCTTGAGGTTCGCCGCAGACGGGCGGTACAAGGACCTTCTCACGAGACCCTCACCCGCGACGTGGAACTGGTTCCACCCCGAGCGGGTGCCCGCCGCTACCGAGTCGAAGCTGCGTCGCTGTCGTCGAGGCCTGCCGCGGCTCGTAGACCGACCGGGTCGAGGAGGACGAGCCCCCTCGCGCCGACTCGAGCGATGAGGCCGCGCTGCTCGAAGTCGCGGATGACCCGTCCCGCCATCTCTCGCGACGTGCCGGCAAGGTCGGCGAGCTGCGGTCGCGACAGGAGCGGGCGTTGATCGTGGAACAGCATCGCCCGCCGCATCCAGAGGATCATGGCAAGCCGCCGGTAAACGGTGTCGAAGGAGACGTGCTGGAGGCGGTTCAGGAGCCGTGCCGCGCTATTCAGCGCGTGGTCGAGGAGCCCGACAGCGAGGCCCGCGTCTACCCCTGCAAGCGACATCACCGCGTCGCCCGGCCAGAGTGCCGCGACGCCTCGGTCCAGCCCGACGAGGTCGACCGGTGGGGCGTCCCGCCGCAGCGACAGGACGCTGACGAACTCACCCGGACCGACGATCGTGATCATCTGCTGGCGGCCCTGGGCGTGGGATCGAAAGACGCCGAGATGACCATCCACGACCAACGTCAGCAAGGGGTCCTGCGTCTGGGACAGGACATGATCATGGCGCCGGAAAGCCCGGACCTGCGCCTGACGAACGAGCGCGGCGAGCGACGGTCCTGCGGCCCCGGGTAGCGCGGTCGGCAGGAGCTCCTCGAGCGCCAGCCGAGCGTCGTCTGCGGAGCCGGACAGCGAAGTCGGGGCGTCAGGGTGCGTCATGATCCGTGATCGTGACACACGAGCGCACTGACCACTGCCTCGGTCGCCACCGCCACCTGCCATCAAGGTGAAGGAGCCGGACAGGCCGAACCAAGACGGCGCTCTGGGCGTGAATTGGAGGGCCCACTGGGATTCGAACCCAGGACACGAGGATTAAAAGTCCCCTGCTCTGCCGCTGAGCTATGGGCCCCTGGTTGCTCTGAACAGTTTGTGCTCAATGCGAGCAAACAACTGTAAGTCAGCTCGCCGGAGGCGACACTCGCACCCGCACAGCGTCTAGGCCGGACAGGTGATCGCCCCTCTGACCGTCACACGTGCACCAAGTACGTCCTTCGCCTTCACAGAGATGCTGATCTTGTTGTTAGCGACGGTGACGCTCCCCGCGTCGGAATTGGTCCACTCGAAATTCCTGAACTGAGGATCGTTGAAGCTCAGGCCGCTGGGGTCGGCAGAAAAGTCCATAAAAGCCGCGCCGCCCTCAACGTCGTCCGGCCACACCTGCGCATAGAGCGACTTCGACCCATCCACCAAGATCAATTGATTGCAGGTTCCGTGCCATATACCCACGACCTGCGCATCCCAATCACCAGAGAAGGTGAGGCTTACATAACCAGGTGACGGCGTGGCGATAGGCGGCGACGGCGTGGCGACGCGCGCTCGACGCGGCGGGTTCGGACCAGCCTCGAAAGTCCCTCGAATCTGGCTGAATAACTGATCTGCTGAGCCATAGCCAAGTGGCGTGCTGCAATTCAAATCCCAGATATCGCCGGAGCCGTCAGAGACCGGCAAGAAGGAACTGTTGAATCGCCCCAGCGCAAATCCCATCGCAGGCTGGTCGCCCATCCTGGTCTGAAAAACCTCTCCACCAAGGCTTGCCGCCAGACTCGCAGCGTACATCTCCATCGACTGATCGCGGACCGCACCTCCCGTAACAGTCAGCTGACACGTCAGGTTGCCGACAGCCGCTCCAGATGGGGAACTGGCCTCGAAGAGCTTGTCCCCCGAGTCAAAAGAGGTTGCCGTCCAATCTGTCGGCACGGCGATGGCGAAACTATTGTCCGTCGAGGTGTAGCGCGTGAAACCAACCGGAGTCGAACCAGAGACGACGGGCGGTGTGGTCACTAGCGTTGGGCGAGCCGTGGCAGCGCTTGGTCTGCTGGTTTGTCCGGGGCCAGATGGTAGAGCCCCTAATGACGGATCATGCGATTGCCCGTTTAGGATGGCGATCCCACCCAAAAGCAGCGCACCCAGAGCAAGCGCGATGCCGCCTGCCGCCAGGTAGAACCGGCGGTCCGAAGGCTCAGAGGCCACCCGTTGGCGGTCAGGTGGATGGACTCCGCTAGCAAGCTTACGGCCGCAACTCGGACAATAGGTACTGCCCCAGACAGGCGTTCCGCAGGCTGGACAAGTCGGAGCATGATCCGTCATTGCGATCACCTCGCCGCCTCTGGCCAGTGGCCCGGCCTATCGCTGAACCTACCATCGCGCAAGGTGCCAGCTAGGGGTCGAATGTCCCACCTGGGCCGCCGAGTGACCCCCTCCGACAGTCGATAACAATGCAGCGAACGCTACAGCCGCCATGCTCGTCGCTGCAGCGCTTAGTCCGGGATGCTTAAAGTCCCCTGCTCTGCCGCTGAGCTATGGGCCCGGCGCGCCTATCTTCCCGTCGTCACGCGAACCGAGCGAGGCGCGGCGGCACAGCAGCGGCTGCGGCAAGCGCGCCATAGGCGAGATCGCGCTCGTCGGCACTGGCGAAGCTGAGGGCCAGGTCACCACCAGACGCCACCAGGCGCAGCATGATTTCCGATCCCGATACTCCCTGGAAGCGACCCACCTCAATGCTCGAGCTGGCCGACTGAAGGCGCAGCTCGCGCGTCTCGCCATCGGAGGTGTGCAGCCGAACGCGCTGGCCAGGATCGATCGTCAGCGTGCCTGGCACTGCCACGTCGCGCGGTGACCAGCCACGGCGCACTCCAACAGGGAGCCGCGCAAGCGACGGCGCAATCCGCTTGGGCGAGTCGCCAAAGAAGACCGGGTAATGAGTACGGGCGATCAAGATCACGATCAGCCCGCAGGCGAGCAGCCCGATCGATATCCACGGCGGATCCTGCTCTTGCGCCGCGACCGGGTCCGCGTCGAGGTGGCCCACCCAGTCATAGCCCTGCGGCGCCCGGGCGTCGCCACCGATGAGCTTGCCGCTGACCGTTGTGCGGCCCACGGGCAGCGGTACATCACTGGCGATGAGCAGCCGCGCACCCGGCACGCCTGGGTCCGTCAAGGTGTAACTGTGACTGATCGCGGACGACGCTCCGGCAACCACGTCGCCGCTGACGATGATCCATGTCTGCATCGGCGCGAGGCCGCCCACGGCAAGATCGGCCAGGCTGATGCGCTGGGGCGACTTTTGGGAGGCCCAGACTGCGCCCGCCAGCATCGCGGCGATCACCAGCAGCGCGAACACAAGACCAGAAAAGCGTTCGATCAGCCCGGCGCCCGGCAGCCTGCGCAGCCTGTCGCCGACGAACGAAATGCCCAGTACCAGCGCTCGCCTGATCTTGCCCATCAACGCTAATCGTGACGCAATCGCCGGTAACTGCCTGGAACCGGCCCGCGGGCTGGACGACGGTTAGCCGGCCGGCAGCGTGCGCATGAGGGCCAGCACATCCTCGAGGTTGGCGGTGGCGAGAGCGATCGCAGAGTCGCCGGCCCCGTAGTAGAGAGAAAGCATTTGGGTGGCCGGGTCGAGCACCCATCCTGTTGGAAATACGACCTTGTTGACGTCGCCGCTCCGCTCATATGGAGCTGTGGGTCCCAGGACCCATTCATCCGTTCGGCGCAGAACCTTGCGTGGGTCATCGAGATCGAGCAGCGCAAGGCCAACTCGATAGATCGGCCCGGACGAGGTCCCGTGCACGCCGTGGTAGCAGATGAGCCAGCCGTCGGCGGTTTCCAGCGGCGGCGGACCGAGACCAATCTTGCCGGCATCCCACCACGCTCCATCACGCGCCTCGAGCAGCAGCTCGTGGTCGCCCCAGTGGCGCAGATCCGGTGAGTACGACACCCACATGTGAGCGAAGCCACGCAACGGCGAAGGGCGGTGGATCATCGCCCAGCGGCCATCGATCCGGCGCGGGAAGAGCGCGGCGTCCTTGTCTTCCGGCGGCATGACCGGACCCAGCTTGCGCACTTCGGTCAAGTCGCGGCTCAAGGCGAGCGAGACAAGCGGGCCACGCTTGCTATACGCGGTGTAGGCGATCGCCCACTGATCAAGCTCTGGCAGCCAGGTCAATCGTGGGTCCTCGCAGCCCCAGATCTCTTCGGGGTGCTTTTCGGGCTCGGGCGCGATCAGCGGCGTCTTGTCGAAGCTCCAACCGGTCACGCCGTCACTGCTGCGCGCGGCCAGCAGGTGGGAGATGCCACGCAGGTCCTCGACTCGTATCAGGAGCAGCGTTTCGCCGCCCACGACCCCCACGCCGGGATTGAAAACTGAGTTGGCGCGATACGGCAGATCGTCCACGGTGATGATCGGATTGAGCGGGTGCCGGGTGAAAACGTCCGACGCCTTGACCGGGCTCATGCGTGCAACTCGACGAGCACCGTCGTGGCGCCGCGTGACGGGGCTTGGCGCGCGCTCATCGCGTCGGTGCGCAATTGGCGCATCGTCTCGACCGCCGTCAGCCACATCAGGGTCGATTCGGCGCCCTGGTTCACGTTGGCGTGGTCCTTGGAGAGCCCATCGTGGCAGCCGCCGGTGAGGGGGTCGGCAACCATGAGGCCCACGTCGTTGTCGCCCAGGAACCAGGCATACGCGGCCTCCGCTGATCGGAGGTAACCCGGGTCCTGCGTTGTCTCGTAGGCAGCAGCGGCGGCCAGAATCACCGCCGTCGCCTCAATGGGCTGCTGATCGAACTGACTGCGCGTCATGCCACGCGTCCACCACCCGTCGCTGCCCACCGGCGTGAAGACCCCGCGGCGCGTCGTCTGGACAGCGACCAGCCAGTCGAGCACATGGAGCCCCACGCTGCGCAGCCGGGCATCGTCAAGCCGTTGCGCGGCGACGATGAGGGCACGCGGCAGCAGCGCGTTCTCGTAAGTGAGTGTCTCCTCCGGCCAGGGCCATTCCCCGTCCAGGTCGACCCCGAAGAAGGCGCTCCGCAGGCGTCCCGCCAAAAGCGCGAATATCCGTTGAGTCTCGCCGGACATGCCCGCGGCAAGTGCCGCATCGCAGCCCAGCACCGCAGACGCCATCGCGCGGGGCGAGGTCAGCCGCGCTGCTCCGGGTAGCGCGGCCGCGAAGAGTGATTGAGCGTCCTCCCGGAGGACAACCTCAGGCGCGTCCCTGCTTGCCATGCCCAATGCGAGCAGCGCACGGCCCTGGCTGTCCTGCGACGCCTCATCGTCCAGCCACTGGCCAGCCGCGTCACGAAAGTTCCGGAATGATCCGGCCGACGGATCGAACGCCGCAGTGAGGAAATCAAGCGACCTGCGCGCCGTCGTCCTCACTGCTTCCCAGCCCAGCGTGCGCCGGTGGAGCAGATCAACCGTGAGCGCCCGAGCCACGTCATCGGTGCACGTGCCGAACGCCGTGTCGGGCTGAGTGCCTCGCGCGTGCTGCCAGATGCCCAGAGGGCTGGTCAGCTGGTCCAGATGGTCGCGACGGGCAGGGAAGAGCGGCTGGTCAGGCACCGGCAATGACTACGCTGTCCGCAAGCGCGGCGACGACACCTTCGCGGCGAGGCGTCATGCCCGCCACGCCTGCGATGCGGCGGAAGATCCGCCGATATGCCGCGCCGATCTCCGGCCAGTGCATGCCCTGGCTGTGCGCGTAGGCGCGTGCCCCGTAATCGGCACGCAGCTTGCGGCTCAGGGCGAGCTCGATCAGGCCCTCTGCAAGAGCGTCAGTTGAGCCCGCCGCGACAAGCCGGCCACGTCCCTGGGCAAGTCGCTCGCTGGCATAGGCGTACGGCGTCGAGACGATCGCCTTGCCGGCACCCATCGCGTACGACAGCGTGCCGGAAACGATCTGTTCGAGGTTGGGGTACGGCGTCACGAAGATGTCCGCCGCGGTCAGCCACATGGCCAGCTCGGACGCAGTGACGTAGCGGCCCACGAAACGGACGCGGTCAGCTACGCCCAGCGATGCGGCGAGCTGCGCAAGCTGGCTCCGATAGGCCTCGCCTTCGCGGCGCAAGAGATCAGGGTGGGTTGCGCCCACGATCACGTACAGCGCCGTGGGGTCGGCGCGAACGACCGCAGGCATGGCAGCGATCGCGGATTCGTAGCCCTTGCCTGGGCCCAGCAGGCCGAAGCTCAGCATCACGGTGTGGCCGTGGAGGCCCAGCTGCGGCTTGACAGAGTCAGGCGCGGCAAGAGCGATCTGTGGGACGCCATGGGGGACGATCTCGAGGCGCGTCGGGTCGATGCCATACGAGCGAGTCAGCAGGGACGCGGCGGCAGACGACATGACCACCGTCTCCGCGGCCAGATGCACGAGCTCACTCAGGATGCGCCGCTGCGACGGTGTGGGGTTCTGCAGAACGGTGTGCAGGGTGGCCACAACCGGAGTGCTCAGAGCCTCCACGAAGTCGAGCACATATGCGCCGTCGGGCCCGCCCCAGATGCCGTATTCGTGCTGCAGGGACACGACATCAAAAGGCCGCGCGTCGATCCAGTGTGCCGCACTCAGGTAGTCCGCGAGCACGTCGCGCGCGATTCGGCGGCTGACCTCGACCGGGTAGAAACCGGGCTTCTCCGGTGGCTGAATGGCGACAATCTCCCGATCACCAACGGCCATGGCAAGGTCAGATGTGAATGTCGCGATCCCGCACCGTTGCGGCGGGTACGTGGATACGAACGCGGTCTTCGCCATGCGTCAAATCCTCTCGTGGAGCGGAGTCCCGAACCGAACGACAGGCGCACGGCCCGTTCAGGATGGGGTCGACCACGCGGAGGGTCACCACGGCAGTGGGAACCTCCTCACCCTAGCAGGTCGGGGGGACTGGACCGCTCCGCGCCTCGTGACCAACGGCACTGTCCCAGGCGCCATGCGAGCAGCGACAACTGGTTCATGGACATCAACGCCACAGTTCTCGTCGAGGAGTTGGACGAGCAGGGCCGCATCTGGCGCGCCCACTCCAGCCACATGGTCCGCACCAACGTCGAGCGGTCGCTGAACGCGATTCGCGGCGGCTACAACATGGCGCGGACGCGCATCAAGGTCGACGGCCAGGTCGTAAGCGAGCCGCGTCGCCGCTAACGACCGTTTGACGGGTGAGCGCCGGAGTTCCCGCATTCGACCGACCTGACGTTGGGCTGTCGCGCATGCCACCAGAGCGAACAGGTGGGCGGGCTGCCGATCGACCAGCCGCTTCGTTCCGACCAGACCTGCCTGCTCTGCCACGACCTCGTGACCGAGGGCGGCGCGACCTTCGCGCCCAGCCCGGGGGTCCAGTCGCTGGTGCCCCTGACGCGCTACCCGTTGGCGATGCGCATCGTTTAGCGCAGCTATGGCGAGAGATGCTGGCGGACAGCCTTAATACTGATCGGCTGCGCCGCGCACACGGACAAATGCGTGGCCTGGCAGCGTTATCTGCACGCGACGCTCGACCACTTGGCCAGTTGCGGCCAGGCTGCGCAATAAGCGCGGGGATCCGCCCGCGAGCCAGACAGATGCGCAGCCGGCTGGCACTGGGCCAGGTGCCGGCGCGAGTAGTCCGCCGAGTGCTGGTCGGGACCGCATATGTCCGGGCTTAGCCCATAACTCGCCCAGTTTTCACGCCATATCGCGAATGAGTGGCGCCCCGGCGGCTCAGAGGTTGGCCAAGTCTTCAGTTAGTGCTCAGCGGAACCGCGTATGGCTAACCGCGGAGATGGGGATCTAGGCGATGCCAGCGGGCTTGCGAGCGCGGCTCATGACCGGCGCCAGCAGCTCTTCGAGCGCTGGGCCACCGACCTGCTTGAGCTCGTAGCTGACCCGCGTGACGGGCTTATTGAGCGTCATCACCCGGGTGATGTCGATCGGCGTGGCTGACAGCACCAGGTCCGCGTCGCAGGCGTTGAGCGTCTGCTCCAGCTCGTGCGTCTGGTCGGCCCCGTAGCCCATCGCCGGCACCAGCGGCTCGAGCTTGGGGTACTTCGCCAGGACCGCGAGGATGCTGCCCACCGCCACTGGCTCCGGGTCAACGAGCTCAGCGGCGCCAAATCGTCGCGCCGCCACGACGCCCGCGCCATAGGTCATCTCGCCGTGGGTCAGCGTGGGGCCATCCTCGACGATGACGACGCGCTTCCCGGCGATCGGGTCGCCCACCAGAGTGAGCTCAGATTCGGCGCGAACGATGGACGCGCGTGGGTTGAGCTCACGCAGGTTCGCCTCGAGCGCGCTGAGCACCTCGGGTGACGCGCTGTCGACCTTGTTGATGACGAGCACGTCGGCCATGCGGACGTTCAGCTCGCCTGGGTGATACGTGTTCTGCGCGTCGGGTCGGAGTGGGTCCACCACGGTGATGAACAGGTCCGGCTTGTAGAACGGGAAGTCGTTGTTGCCGCCATCCCACAGGATGACGTCGGCCTCCTCGTCGGCTTGCTTGAGGATGTCGCCGTAGTCAACACCGGCGTACACGATCCGGCCCGCGTCGAGGTGCGGTTCGTACTCCTCGCGCTCCTCGATCGTGGTTTCGTAACGCGCCAGGTCGTCGTGCGTGGCGTAGCGCTGGACGCGCTGCGCAACGAGGTCGCCGTAGGGCATGGGGTGCCTGATGACGACCGGCTCGAGGCCGTGCTCGGCCAGGATGGCGGCGACGGTGCGTGTCGTCTGGCTCTTGCCCGCACCCGTCCGTGTCGCGCAGATCGCAATCACAGGGCGCGCGGACCTGAGCATGGTCTGGCGCGGACCCAGCAGCTCGAACGACGCGCCCGCGGCCATGGCTCGCGATGCTGCGTGCATCACCGTCGCGTGGCTCGTATCGCTGTAAGCGAAGACGACCACATCGACCGACCGATCACGCACGATCTCTTCCATCTCCGACTCGGGCCGGATGGGGATGCCCAGCGGATAGAGCGGTCCAGCCAGCTCGGCCGGGTAAGTGCGCTCGGCGATGCCCGGAATCTGGGTCGCGGTGAAGGCCACCACCTCGAAGGCCGGATCGTCGCGGTAGACGACGTTGAAATCGTGGAAGTCGCGCCCCGCCGCGCCCATGATGAGGACGCGCGTTCGGGTGCCATTGGTCGGTTGCATGTGTACCTCCCTGTGTGAGAGGCACAGCATGGGGCGGTACAGATGGTCCGCGCATCGGCCGTTCGACGCCCCGGCACGGTGCCAAACGGCCCTAGCCTGTCACGGCGACAGCGGAGGACAGTCGAGCTATGGTCGACACACTCTTGGTCGTGCCCGAGTCCTCGACGGAGCTCGTGGCGCCGCGCGGTGAAACCGTCGTTCGTCACCGTGGCCGCGCCCTGATCGGCCACCGCCTGCTCAACAAGGACACTGCGTTTTCCGACGCCGAGCGCGACGCGCTGGGGTTGCGCGGCCTCTTGCCGCCGCGCGTCACCTCGATCAGCGAGCAGGTCGATCTCGAGCTCGAGCACG
>JBDTUR010000040.1:0-13091 GCA_040007635.1 Chloroflexota bacterium | reverse complement strand
CGCGCTCCGGCCGACGACCGGCGGGTCGATCGCGATATTCGCCGCGTGGTGCAGCTGCGGGCGCCTCAGCGCTGGGAGCCTCCGCGCTGGGAGCCTCCGCTCTGGGCGCCGCTGGCCGGTCCCGGCCGTAATCACCCTCGCGGCGCGGCGGTCGCTCGCCGCGGGGAGCGCGGTCGCGGTTGAAGCTGCCTTCGCGGCGCGGCGGTCGTTCGCCGCGGTCGGGCCGATCGCCACGATCTCCGAATGATTCGCGCGGTGGTGGTGGGGGCAGTGGTGTCTGCGCGGCGGCCTCGCGCCGCGGCGCGGCGCCACCCAGCGCAGAGCGCGGCGCGGCAATGATCCGCGCGGGTTCCGCGCCCATGCCGAGCACGCCGCGGCTGCCCGGGGTGAGGATCTCGAAATCGAGGTCGTCGAGGCCGGCGCCGAACGAGTCGCGCGCTGCCTTGAGCGCCTCCTCGACGGTCTTGCCGGTGAACTCCTGGTATTCGCTCATCGCCGTCTCCCTCGGCGGCTGGTCCGCGCGCGCTGGCGGTCCGGCCGAATGGTGCCGGCAGCCCGGTCTTCTGGACTCCGGCTGTCTGTTGTGGAGCGGCCATCTGCCGCTGCATCGGGACGCTTAGTAGGTCCACTCGTGACCGGGAAACGCGGCTGGTGATCGACCGCGAACCCTGGTGTCCAGCCGAAGAGGGGAAAGAGTGGCCCCCACCCGACGATCAGGTATTGCTGCACGATCGAGTACGCCGTGAACACGATCCAGTAGATGAACAACCCGGCCGGCAGGAACCAGCCGTAGAAAAGTGAGAATAGAGGCAGGATCATGAAGATGCGCTGCTGCGACCGAGTCTGCGGGTCCGATGTCCGCGGCGTCATCATCCGCGACTGGATCAGCTGCAGGAAGGCGGCAACGAGCGCCAAGCCGGAGAGCCCGAACCGTGGGTCGGTGAAGATGGGGTTGGGGATGTGGAACAGCACCTCGGGAACGTGTGAGTCGAGGTTGCCCAGCCAATGGATCGTGGGATCGATGCACGGCTGGAGCGTGCCCGGTGCCTGGCACACGATGTGCAGCACCGGCTGGCCCAGGAACTGCAGCGCCGAGCTGATGTCGGGCGCGGCCAGGCCCTGGTTGATGACCGAGTAGATGGGCAGTAGCAGGAAGAGCTGCAGGAACGACGGCAGGCAGCCCGACGCGGGGTTGACGCCGCGCTCCTTGTAGAGCCGCATCTGCTCTTCGTTGATCTTGGTCCGGTTGCCCTTGTACTTGACCCCGATCGCGCGGACCTCGGGCTGGACCATCTGCATCCGCCGCTGCGACACGATCTGGGCACGGAACAGCGGGATGAGGATTGTCTTGATGATCAGCGTCAGGACGATGATCGCGATGCCAATGTCGCCGGTGACCGAATAGAAGACGGCCAGCAACAGGAACATCGTCTGGAAGATCGGGTTGAACAGCCACGCCAGGAGATCGACCGGGTTGCCCGACAGAACAGCCGGGCAGAGCGGGAGCGGGAGCGGCGTTTCGCCCGGAACAGGCGTGGGCGCATCAGACGGGCGCGGCGTTACCGCCGGCAGCGGGCACGGGCTGGCGATGGCCGGTGAGCCGGCCGCGGTTGGTGTCGCGGCCGGCGTGGGCGCGACTGAAGGTGAAGGGGAATCGGCATTGACCGGGAGCGCGCCCAGCAGCGCCGCACCCAGCGCGACGAGAGTGAATAGCAGGAGGAGCGCGCGGCGCTTGCCGCGCGCTCGAAGCTCACCGGACGGGATCATAACCACCCTGATCCCAGGGACCGCAGCGGGCGATGCGCTTGGCACCCATGAAGCTGCCTTTAAGGAGGCCGTACTTGGCGATCGCCTGTTCGGTGTAGCGCGAGCATGACGGCTCGAACCTGCACGAGGATGGCATCCAGAAGAACACTGCGCGATATAAATGGATCGCGCCGACGCCGAAGAGCTTCATTGGATTCATCGTTCAGCCAGTAGACCGGTTGAGCGCATCAGGCCTGCCAAGGCTGACCCGAGCTCTGCTTGCGCTGCGTTCGCAGCGGACGGCCGCAAAACGAGCAGGATGTCGAACCCGGGCAGTACGGCTGGGGTGAGTTCGCGCAGGATGGAACGCAAACGACGGCGTTGCCGATTGCGGACCACCGCAGTCCCAAGGCGTTTGCTGGTCGATATGCCAAAACGCGTTCGTTCAAGTCCGTTCCCGCGGTAGCGCAGCAGCAGCAATGGGTGGCTTCGGCTGCGGCTGTCTGTCTGGATGGCCCGGAACGCGACGGCCGATCGCAGCATCTCCACCGAGACCCTGGATTCCGCCGCGTCGATCACCTAGGCCGTGAGCTGCTTGCGCCCCTTTGCCCGCCGCGCGGCAAGAACGCGCCGACCGCCGGGCGTCCTCATGCGCTTGCGGAAACCATGCTCTTTCGCGCGATGGCGCTTCTTGGGCTGAAAAGTAGGTTTTCCCATTTTCCTTGTGGAGCTCCCTCGGCGCGTGTCAGGACGGCCGCTCGTGGGCCGATCTGGCTCAAGATTGAGGTGGCGTGCGAGCGCCGCAGCACGTCGACTCGGGCGGGATTATAGCCGCCAACGCGGACCGACCGATATGAGGGCACCTGCAATGGCCGATCTTCAAGCTCCAGGAAGCGCCACGATGGATGATTTTCATCGGCTCGACCTGCGCGTGGGCCGCATCGTGGCCGCCGAGCCCTTCGCGCAAGCGCGCGTTCCGGCGTACCGGCTGACGGTCGATTTCGGCCCGCATGGAACGCGCCGATCTTCGGCGCGATTACCTGGCACATACCCGGACGCGGCAGTTCTGATTGGCCGCCTGGTGATCGCGGTTGTGAACTTCGCGCCGCGCAACATCGCGGGATTTGAAAGCGAGGTGCTGGTCCTGGGCGCACTCCCGGCAGATGGCTCGATACCCCTGCTGGGGGTCGATGCGGGCGCCCAACCAGGCGATCCGGTCGGCTGAGCACGATACCCCCAGGGAGTATCAGCGATTTGGGTTGCGGGCCGCGCAGGGGCAGTGCTATTGTCGCCGCCCCCGAGACCGTGAGGGACCGGAGGGAGGAGAGCAGAACGCGGTCGGTCGACTGGCCGGGAACCCAGTCGGTGCCGTTCGCGAGGACAACTTTTTTGCGGGCGCTAGCCGATTGCGCATGCTTTTGGGGCTGTCCGTTATCAATGATTCACCACGAGGCGGGTCGTATATCGATGGACGCGAAGCAGGTCTGGCGCGCTGCGCTGGGCGAGTTACAGGTCTCGCTGTCCCCTGCCAATTTTGAGACCTGGCTCAAGGAAACCGCCCTCGTCGCAGTCGATGACAACCGCTTCCGCGTCGCTGTTCCCAATGGCTTCGCCAAGGATTGGCTCGAGACTCGGTACCGCTCGCTGATCAGCCAGACCCTGGCGCGTGTCGTGGGCTACAGCGTCCAGGTCGACTTCGAGGTTCGCGAAGGCCTCGCGGCGGGTGCGGCCGACGACGCCGACACAACTCAGGGTGCCGCGCCTGCCACGAGCCCGCAGGTTCGACTGGAGCCCGGCCGTGTAGGCTCGCCCGAAGGCTCCAGCGCGAGCCTCAACCCGCGCTACACCTTTCGCAACTTCATCGTCGGCTCCGCCAACCGTCTCGCTCATGCCGCGTCACTGTCGGTCGCTGAGCGGCCCGGCCACGCCTACAACCCGCTCTTCCTGTACGGCGGCGTGGGCCTGGGCAAGACCCACCTGATGCATGCCATCGGCAACCAGGTGCTGGCGCGGTTCCCGCGCAAGCGCGTCGTGTACGCCTCGAGCGAGAAGTTCACCAACGATTTCATCACGAGCATCCAGCAGGGCAAGATCGACGATTTTCGTGGCCGCTATCGGCGCATCGATCTGCTGCTTATCGACGATATCCAGTTCATCGCCGACAAGGAGCGGACCCAGGAAGAGTTCTTCCACACCTTCAATGCCATCCATGAGGACGGCAAGCAGATCGTGTTGTCCTCGGACCGACCACCCAAGCTGATCACGACGCTCGAAGAACGGCTACGCAGCCGGTTTGAGTGGGGTTTGATCGCCGATCTGACAGCGCCCGACCTCGAGACGCGCATCGCCATTCTCCGGGCGAAGGCCGAGGAGCAGCAGGTCCACATCGGCTCGGACGTGCTCGAATTCATCGCGCGCAAAGTCATCAGCAACATCCGCGAGCTCGAAGGCGCGCTCAACCGCGTCGTGGCCTACGCCAACATGGGCGGTATGCCGCTCAGCAACGAGCTGGCGCAAGCGGTGCTGTCGAACGTCCTGTACAACCCCAAGCGCCGGCTGGTCACGCCCGAGCGCATCGCCCTCGCCGTGTCCGAGTACTACAGCGTCGACATGGAGGCGCTGCGTGGCCAGAAGCGCGATCGGGCGATCGTCATGCCGCGCCAGGTGGCGATGTACCTGATGCGCGCGGAGACTGAAGTGTCACTGCTGCGCATCGGCCAGGAGCTGGGCGGCCGAGACCACTCCACGGTCCTCCACGCGTGCGACAAGATCGATCGCGAGACGCAGGAGAACGAGGAGTTGCGGCGCGACCTGGCCGCGGTGCGCGAGATCATCTACTCGGATTAGTAGTCGCGTGCGCGCGATTGCGGCGCGCGACCATTGAGAGCCCTGCGGTTCGGGCTGGTGGAAGACGGCCCTGAGGCTGTGGAGAACCACCGATTTACCCGGGACGACAGGTGGGCAGCATGGGCGCCGTCCACAGAGGGTGGTTGGGTCGTCCACAGTCGGTGGTCCCATTTGCGCCTGCGGGTCCACCGGCCGGAGCGTCAATTCATGGCGTGTGGGAGCACGAATCGGGGCTAATCCCCCGTATCCACACCATGATGATGACGGTGAGATGAGAAGATAAGAAGAGATACCAATAATCAGGGGCGACCGGCCGGAGAGGGAGCACTAACGACGTGAAGCTATCGGTGATGCAGGAGAACCTGGCGCGTGGGCTGGGAATTGTCAGCCGCGCCGTCAGCAGCCGCAGCACCCTGCCGGTGCTGTCGAACGTCCTGCTTCGCACCGAGGACGCCGGCCTGAAGCTGACCGCGACGAACCTCGAGATCGGCATCACCGCCTGGGTGGCGGGCAAGATCGAAGGCGAGGGCGCGCTCACCGTTCCGGCCCGGCTCTTCAACGACCTCGTCGCAGGGCTTCCAGCGGGCGAGCGGATCGACCTGGAGTCGGACGACAACACGACCCTGCGCATCAAGGCCGGCCGCTACCAGACTCAGTTGCGCGGCATCGATGCGGAGGAGTTTCCGGTCATCCCTTCGCCTGGCGAGCGGCCCACGACGCGCGTCAACCAGAAGGATCTGCGCCACGCTCTGAGCGAGGTCGTCTTTGCCGCGGCCAGTGACGAGGCGCGGCCCATCCTGACCGGCGTCCTGACCCGGCTGTCGGGCGACAAACTGACCCTCGCCGCGGCCGACAACTACCGCATCGCCGTGCGCAGCCTGCAGATCCTCGACGCAGTGGAGGACACGAGCCTCGTGGTTCCTGCGCGCTCGTACGCCGAGCTGATGCGCGTCATGACCGACAGCGACGAGCCGGTCGACATCATGCTCGCCAACTCCAAGAGCCAGGTCCTCTTCCACGTCAACGACATCGATATCGTCAGCCGCCTCATCGACGGTCAGTTCCCCAACTATCAGCAGGTGCTGCCCAGTTCGCACTCGACCCGGGCGGTCGTTGAGCGTGACGAGCTGCTCAAGGCCGTACGCCTCTCGGCGCTGATTGCGTCGTCGGCCGCCAACGTCGTACGTCTGCGCTTGGGCGACGACGGCTCAGGCATGATCAATGTGGCCGCCGCAGCCGATGTCGGCGAGGCACAGGGCGACGTGGAGGCCGCAATCGAAGGCGAGGCCGTCCAGATCTCGTTCAACGCGCGCTACCTGCAGGAGGCGCTGCAGACCCTCGAACAGGACCAGTTGGTGCTCGAGTTCGCTGGCCCGCTTTCGCCGGGTGTGCTCAAACCGACTGATGACGAGGAGTACGTCCACGTCATCATGCCCGTCCGCACGCCCTCCTAAACCGTCCCCGCCAGGTGGAGGCGGGCATTTAGATGCGCGTAGCCCAACTTTCGCTCGCCGGTTTCCGCAGTTACGCCGCGCTCACGGCCGAGTTTCCGCCCGGGCCACAGGTGGTCGTGGGCGATAACGCCACCGGCAAGACGAACCTCCTCGAGAGTCTGGTCGTGCTTGGCACGGGCCGCTCGCACCGCGCTGGCGCGGATGGCGAGCTGGTCGCGTGGGGGGCCGAGTTCAGCCGGCTCGACGCGAACGTGGTTGGATCGAGTGGGTCCCCGACGCGGCTCGAGGTCGTTATCGCGCTGACCGCCAGTGGCGGCGGGCGCAAGTGCGTCGAGGTCAACGGCGTGTCCCGCCGCCCGTCCGCGTTGAGCGCCGCGCTGCCCGTGGTCCTATTCGCGCCAGAGGACATGCTGCTGATCTCGGGCGGGCCGGCCCTGCGCCGGTCGGCGCTTGACACGCTCGTGGCCCAGACGGTGCCTGCCGCGGGCGCCACGCTCTCAACGTACTCACGTGCCATTACGCAGCGCAACAACCTGCTGCGTTCGATCCGCGATGGCTCAGCCGCGCCAGACGAGCTGCGCTTCTGGGACCAGGTCGTGATCGACGATGGGGCGCGGATCGTCGACTGGCGGCGCGCGGCCTTGGCGCGGCTGGCCGAGCCACTCGCCGCCGCCCACGCTGAGATCGCCCCCGCGGAGGAGCGGCTCGAACTGCGCTATTCGACCAACGCCGAGCCGGTTGGGCTTGAGACCACGCAGGACGCGCTGCGGCGGCGATTGGCCGACACAGCCGACAAGGAGCAGTGGAACGGCGCAACCTTGATCGGCCCGCACCGCGACGACGTCCTCTTCATGAACAGCGAACGCGATCTCGCCGGTTTTGCGTCGCGCGGCCAGCAGCGCACGGCCATCCTCGCGTTCAAGCTGGCTCAGCTGGACGTGCTGCGCATGGCGCTGGGAGAGTCACCATTGCTGTTGCTCGACGATGTCTTTTCCGAGCTGGATCCTGGCCGGCGCGCCCATCTCGTGCGCCGCATCGGCGAGCTACCGCAGGCCTTCGTGACCACGACCACGACCGACGATCTCGATCCCCATCTGGTCGCGGCGGCAACGGTGTGGCATGTGACGCCGGGCCGACTCGAGCGGGTCGCCAGCACGGGTGGCCGAACATGAGCCCGCGCAGACCCATGCGCCGCATCGGGGAAATGCTGCCCGACGTGGCGAGGGAGCTGGGCATCGCCGACGAGCTGCGCCTGTCGCGCCAGATGGCCGCCTGGGAGAGACTCGTGGGCGAGCGCGTCCCGGCCGCGGCCGGCACTTCAAGGTTGCTCTCGGTCCAGCCGCCGGCACTCGTGGTCAGTGCCACTGAGCCGCGCGTCGCGCTCGAGTTGCGCCTCCGCCAGGCCGAGTTGCTAGCCGCGTTTGCGCAGGCACCCGAGGGCGTGCATCTGCTCGAGCTGCGCATTGTTGTCCGGCCGCCGCGCACCGACGGCCCACCCTCCGGCCGGCGCGGCGGCCCAGCCGGCGGCCCGCGCTAGACTCGCCAACGATGGCATCCCGGCTGCAGATCAAGTACGGGCTTGTCGCGCAAGAGGATCGCCTCGCGAGCTCGTCCGACGCATTGATCGTGACTGAGCCGACGACCGGTTCCAAGGCGCGCACCAAGGGCAGCCTGTACCTGATTGCGACCAGCCGCCACACCGGCGGCCGCACCCGCGATGCGTGCCGGCTCGTGGCCGACTCGATCCGGCGCGAGTACTACTACGACGAATCGGCTGGCATCGCGATCGTGCTCGAGAAGGCCATCCGCGCCTCGAACCGGCGACTGCGCAATTCGCGCGAGGGGGCGGGTCTGCCAACGGGCGCGGTCGGCGTCGCGCTCGCTGTGGTGCGCGGCAACGAGCTTTACGTCGCGACCTGTGGCGAGGCAGATGGCTACCTCGTGCGTTCGGCACGACTGCTCATGCCCGAACACGACAGCGGTTCCGGGCTGCCGGCGGCTGACAACCTCAAGGTTGACGTCTGGCGCGGCGAGTTCTCGGTGGGTGACTCGCTCGTTCTGTGCTCGCGCAACGTGGTCGGTACGGTCGGTACGGAAGAGCTCAAGAACGCGGTTCTGACGCTCCACCCTCAGTCCGCCGCTGAGCACCTGCACCACCTGTTCGTCGCGTCCGGCGGCGACGGATCAGACGCGGTCATGGCGCTGGAGGCGACCGAGGTCTCGCTCACGCGGGTGGAGCACCGGCTCGTTCCGGTCAGCCCGTCCGAGCCACTCGCGGGCGCGCCCATTACGTCGCCCATCCCTCTCGCAGACCAAATCACCGGGGCGGCCACCGCCGTGCAGGAGCGCGCCGTGGCCGCACGCGGAGCGCTGCGCGAAGGCCTGAGTGGCGCCATCAACCGAGTACTGGACCTGATGCCACGCCGGCGGACTTCGTTCCGGCGCATCTCATCCACGACGACCAAGCGCGAGACCCAGCGCCGCGCGGCGCTGGCAATCCTCGCCGGGATCGGTCTCGTCGCTGTCCTAGGGGTTGGGCTCTGGTACTGGCGTCCGCTGCGCAGCGACAGCCCCATAGACCAGGTCAACCAGGGCGAGGCGGCATTGGCTGATGCCGTGGCTTCGGCCAACCAGGTCTTTGGTGCCGATGATTTGATCCATACCGATCCAAACCAGGCCAAGACGCTCCTGCGCGACGCCTGGTCGAACCTTGCCGTCGCCCGCGCAGCGCACGTTGATGCAACGACGATCAGCCAACTCGACGCGCAGCTGCGGCTGGGGCTTGACGAGCTCTATGCCACCACCCAGATATCGCCGGAGCAGATATACACGGCGCCGGCCGGCGCCAGGATCACGGCGCTGACGCAGGGCCCGGATGACGCGGCCTACGCAATCGTGGGCGACACAGTGGTTCGCGTGGACCCAGTCACAGGCGCGTTTACGACAGTGCTTCAGGCCGGCGACGGGCCGGGTGAAATCGCCGCGCCACGCCTACTGGCGCGCGGCGGGCCTGACCTTTTGATCGTCGATGTCGATGGCGGGCTGTGGCGTTGGCGGCCGTCTGGAGCGCTGGGTCAGATTCGCCTATCGGGCGACCAGGTGTGGGATGAGACGGTGGTCAACATCCAAACCTTCCTGATCAACGCGGACCAGGGCCTATACCGGATTTATGTGCCCTATCCCAAGACTGCCCAGATCCTGCGCTACGACCCGACAGCGGACGGCGGCGGCTTCGCCGCACCCGCGCCGTACTTCATAAGCGAAAGCGTCGACGTCGCGTCGTTCCGCCAGCTTTACGTCGACGGCGACGTCTACGCCGTCACGGCCGATAACGTCGGTCAGTACTTCAGCGGCCGCCAGACGGCGTTCTCGCTCGATCCGCCGCTCGACGATGGCGACCTGCGGCCCGGCCACGAATACGCGCTGCTCGCCGCGACCGGGGTCCGCGCCGATGGCAACCTGTATGTCTGGGACAAGCTCTGGTCGCGCATTCTCGTCTACGACAAGGGCGCCGGTGCCTATTCGACCCAGTTCCTCGCAGCGGACGGCGCAGAGCCGCTGACCGACATCGCGGGCATGTACGTCATAGATCGCGGCCATAGCCAGCCAGCACTGCTGATCTTCGCCACGTCGAGCGGCATATTCACTGTCGAGTTGAGCGCGGGCAGCGGGCCGTCGCCCTCGCCGACACCTACCTCGAGCGCCACCATCCCGCCGCTCGCCACGCCAACGCCGGTTGCCAGCGGACCGACCCCTGAGCCGACGCCGGAACCCACGCGCTCAAGGCGAACCCCGCGACCGAGCGGGTCACCAACGGCCGCTCCCTGACCTCGCGTCGGGGACTAGAATCTTGGCCATGTCCGGCGGGGGCGCGAATGGCCACAACGGCAACGGCGGCCTGAACGAGTTGATCGTTGAGAGTGTCCGCGTGCACATGCTTTCGTCGCAGCACGTGGTCATCCTGCGCGACACGGGCAACGATCGCTACCTGCCCATCTGGATCGGGCCATGGGAAGCGAACGCCATCGCCATGCGGCTCCAGGGCGTGACGCCGGAACGACCCATGACGCACGACCTGTTCAGCCAGACGCTGTCCGAACTGGGTGTGACGGTGAAGCGAATCATCGTGTCCGACCTGGCCGAGGACACCTTTCGCGCGCGGCTGATGCTCCAGGTTGACGGCCGCGAGCTCGATCTCGACGCGCGCCCATCGGATGCGATCGCGCTCGCCGTGCGCACGGGTGTGCCGATCTTCGCCACGGATTCGGTGATGGATCGCGCGGGCGTGGTCCCTGAAGGGGCCGACGAAGAGAAGCTGTCGGTATTCCGCGAGTTCGTCAACTCGCTCAACCCAAATTTGCCCGAGGAACCCGAGGAGGGCTCTCGCCGGCCCGACTAGGCGGTCGGTCCCTCCGCCAAAAGTGGCTCCCCGCGCTCGAGCGCTGCCGACCGCTGGAACCACAAACGCAGCCGCAATCGCCAGAAATCGCGCACTGCGCGCAGCACGACCTTGGGATTGGCACCGGTCTGTTTGCCGGCAATGCGCGGGTAGTGGGGCACGCCCACTTCGGCGATCGTGCGGCCGCGCTGGAGCAGCTTTACGAGCAGCTCGCCTGACAGGAAGCCGCCCTCTGATTCGACGCGAATCCCTTCAAGCGCCGCGCGGCGGAAGAGCTTGCACGCGCAATCAGGATCGCGCACCTTCAAGCCAAAGAAGATGCGCAAGGCGAGTCGGTATGACCGCGCGTAGGCGAGTCGAACGAAGGGGTCCGCGCGCTTGATGCGAAAGCCGACCACCACGTCGGGGTGGTCGGCCGCCGCCTGGCGCTCCAGCAGGCGGCCCAGATCCTCGACGTGGAACTGCCGATCGCCGTCAAGGAAGCACACGAGGTCATAGCGCGCGGCGCGGAAGCCACTGCGTAGGGCGCCGCCATAGCCGCGGTTGACCTCGTGATGAACAACGCGCACCGCGGTGTGCTTGGCCGCGAGCTCGTCGGCCAGACGCGGCGTCGCATCCTTGCTGCCATCGTCCACGGCAATGATCTCGAACTCGGCCGCGAGCCGCGGCAGGACCTCGAGCGCCGCGGTGACGAGCGCCTCGATGTTCTCGGCTTCGTTGTGCGCCGGAAAGAAGAAGGACAGCGCCGCGACGCGTGGCCGGTCGGCAGGTGATTGGTTCACGGCCACGGCGCGATTATAGGTTCGGCACCTGACCTGATCGCGTCGGCCATCGAGGCGGTAAACCGGATCGCCAGTCGGTATGTTCGGCACCGGTGTGAGCCAGTAGCGCCCGCAACCGGCATCAGAGTGGCGCAATAAAGCGCCAGTGCGGGTAAGCGATTGCCAGCGCCGGCAGCGCCACCGTGCGGAGCGCCACCTGGGACCTCACCAGCCGAGTGTCACGCCCCAGTACACGCCCCAGGCGTTGACCAGTATCGACAGCACCACCAGCGGCACGGCGACCCACGCGAACGCGCGCCCTTTCGTGGCCAGCCACGCAATCGCGATGGTGACCATGACGAGCGCAAATGGGGCGAAGTCGTTGCTGAAGCGGTAGCCAAATTGGACCCAGCCCTGGCTGAAGTGCGCCAGGTTGACGACGGCGATTGCGACGACCGCGAGCAGAGCGCCAAGGATCACGCGTTGGCGCCACGCGATCGCGGCGATGTACGGGATCAGCAGGAAGGCCGGGCTGCTCAGGAACAGGCTCATGCCGAAGGGACTGGGCTCGGCGATCGGGCACGACGGTCGAAGCAGGGAGAGCCCGCAGTCGGTGCCGTTGGGGAACATCTGTGGCGGCCAGAGGAAGGCAATCACCGCATTCAGCGGGATGTACAGCGGGTTCTCGGCGCCCCATTCGCGCTGACCATAGAACTCGTCCGACGGCGCGTAGCCCTGGCCGCGGAACTGGTGTTGGAACAGGTAGTCGTAGATTGGGTTGAAGAGATGCCCGGTGCTCACGTAGTTGTAGGCGAGCAGCAGCAGGATGGGGATCACGGCGCCCAAGCCGGCCGATATGGCGCGCTTGCGATACGAGCCGCCGCCGCCGACGAACAGGAAGAACGGCGCGCCGAAGATGATCGTCAGTCGTGACAGCGCGGCCAGGCCGAACACGAAACCTGCCGCGAATTGCAGCGGGTCGACGTAGCTGAGCAGGCGTCGGCCCCAGGCTACAAAGAGGCTCTTCTGCTCAAAGGTCGCTACGAGCGGGTCACGCGAGCCGGCGTCATGCGCGGCGGCTGCTCCCCGGCGAAGCGCGTGGCGAATTTGCTCGCGCCGCTCAGCGTCGAGCGCGAGGCTGATGCCCAGCAGCAGGAAAGTGATCGCCACAACGTGGGCCAGGAACCACGTCGTACTGATGATGGCGGCGTACCAGTGAACCGTGCCGAACGCGAAAAAAAGCGTCGCGAGAAAGGCGGCGGCGCGATTGTCAGTCAGTCGCGTGGTCAGTCGCCACGCGAGGCCCACGTTGATCGCACCCAGGACCACGCCGAACAGCTGAGCGTCTGCAGCGAGGCCAAACACGGCCACCAAGGGCATCAACATGACTGCCGGCAGCGGCGGGAAGGGCAGCAGTCCGTACGACGCCGCGCCCGGCGCCGACGCGAGCGGCATTATGTCCTGGAAGTAGCCATTGACGAACCGGCCGTCAGTCACGGGGAAGGCAATTCCAAAACGACCCTGCAGGAAAGCGTCGGCCTGCCACACAAAGTGGTTGTACCAACCCGATCGCGCTGGATTGGAGAACCCGTAGATGCCCAGCGCGACGATCACGAAAAACAGCCCGACAAAAGCGGGATCGACGCGCTCGAGGGCATTGCGCAAACGACCCGCCAAGCTGGTGTCGCCAAGCTGCGGCTGGCCTGCCACGGGGTAGGGCGTCGCTATACTCCGCTGCACTTGCTCAACCCCTGGAGGTTAGGTCGATCGTGACGGCGCCCCGGGCGGACGGGGCCGACCCAACCCTCAGCGCGAGACGTGCGCGAGGTGCGCGAACGGCCATCGGCAGCCTCGCAGTACTGCTTCTCGTCGGTCTACTCCTTC
>JBDTUR010000039.1:0-13102 GCA_040007635.1 Chloroflexota bacterium | reverse complement strand
GGCGCGGCGTGACGCGCGACGCGACGCCGTCCGAGAAGCGCTTCGAGAGCGGCGCGAGGAAGGGGGCGATGAAGTGCATCGTCGTTGCGCCGTCCCAGCGGTAACGCTCACCGGCGATCTCGGACAGTCGGCGCTTCACGGTGAAGCGGTTGAAGTGCGTGATGTGCTGCTCGTGGTATGAAACGGCACTGCGCCGCTCGATGACCTTCTCGAGGACCGGCCAGTGGGACGCGTAATTGGGTGTGGTGATGACGATCACGCCGTTGGGCTTGAGGACATTTGCGGCGCGGTCGAAGATGGAGCGGATCTGATCGGGATACAGATGCTCAACGACCTCGATCACTGTGACAGCGTCGAAGGTACCTGGCGCGAACGGCCAGTCATCTTCCGCGCCGACCGTCAAGAAGCGCCGCTGCTCGCCTGAGCCGTAGTGCTCGTTGGCGTAGGCGATCTGGTCGGTCGCGATGTCCATGCCCACCAGCTCCGCCGGCGCACCCGGGGCCGACAGCTCGTATGAGCCCAGGAAAGAGCCCGGGCCGCAGCCCACGTCGAGCACGCGACCACCCGGTGGCAGCTCGAGCGCCTCGCGCACCCGCGCGAACTTCTGGCGGTGCCACGCGCGCTGGATTGCCGGACCGTCGCGCATGACCTGGTCGTAGTAGCCCGGGGGGATCTCGCTGTAGTCGAAGGTCGCGCCGTGGCTGTGGTCATGGGCGTGCCCGGGCTCATGGGTATGAGCGTGCCCCGGTTCATGGCTGTGCTGCTCTACGATCTCGGGCATGACGGCGCTCAGTCTGCCATAGCACCGTGATTGCGCCGACCCAGCCAAAGTCACCCATCCGTTCTGCCCTGTCTGCCTTCCGAGGGGATGGAACGGCATGGCTGTTGATCGGCAGTCTCGTTGCCGGGCTGCTGGCGTACGTCTTCCAGGTCGCGGGCGGACGCGGGTTGGGGAGCGCGGCAGCGTTCGCGCCGATCGCCAACCTGTGGACGCTGCAGTACGTGATCATGGCCATCCTGCTGTTCGCGATCGAGCAGTACGAGGTGCGCGCGCTGGCTGCGGCCGGGGGCGATGTGCGCGCACTACATGGTGCGTGGGCCATCCTGTGGACGATCGTCATCCTCGTTGGACTGGGTGCGACCGCGCTGCTGTTTGTCTTTGCCGACAAGCTGCTTTTGGGCGAGGCCGACCTCGCGCTGGTGGGCGGAGTCTGGGTCATAACCGCTGGCGCATTCGGCATGGTCCGCGGCATCTACGGCGGACGCGCCGATTACCGGCTGAGCGGCATCGCCACGGCCGCCGACTGGATCGCGCGCATCCTGTTCGCGCTGATCGTGCTGGTGGCCTTCGCATCGACCCGCAACCTTGCCTGGACGCTGCCCCTGGGTGCCGTGCCATTCCTCATCTGGTGGTGGCTGCGCGGCCGCTCAGCGCGCGCGCCGCACACGACTGTCGCTCCTGAGCGGGCGCGGCCGGGGTCGTACCTCGCCGGACTGTCGTTCGCCAACGGTTCGTTGCAGCTGCTGCTGGGCATCGGGCCGCTAGTCGTGGTGGCGCTGGGCGAATCGCCCACTAACGTCTCCGCGTTCTTCGTGACCGCGGCGCTGGCGCGTGCGCCGTTCCTGATCGGCATCGGTTTTGTGCCGCGCGTCCTGACGCCGCTGACGCGCATGGCTGAGGCCGGCGACTACGCCCATGTACGCGGCCTGGCCTGGCTGGTGGTGGCTGGCACCGTCGCGCTCGCAGCGATTGCAGGGGTCGCGGCCTACCTCATTGGACCGCCGGTTGTCAGCTTGTTGTATGGCCACGAATTCACCGTGTCCGCACTCGCCACCGCGGGTGCCGTCGCCGCCGTGATCGTGGCGCTGGGCGCCCTGGGCCTGAACCAGGTTGTACTCGCGGAGGGCCGACCGCTCGCCCTGGTACCCGCCTGGACGGTCGGCCTGATTGCTGCTGCCGCGACGGTGGTGCTGTTGCCGCTGGATCCATTGCCGCGCGTCGCGGTCGCGATGCTCGTCGGCCAGTTGGTCGCGGTCGTCTCATTGGCCCTCGTCGTGACCTCATCTCGCAAGTACGCTTGATTGGCCGACTTTTCCTGGTCGCGTTTGCTGCCACCGCCTGCATGACTGCGACGCCCAGCCAGCCGCCATCGCCATCAGTGGGTGCGGTCCGCTATGTCGCCCTGGGCGACTCGTACACGATCGGGACCGACGTGGATCAGTCGGAGCGTTGGCCAGACCAGCTGGTTGGAAAGCTGGCCGGATCGGTCGACCTGGAGCTCGTGGCCAACCTGGGGGTGAATGGCTACTCCAGCTTCAACGTGCTTGACCGCGAGCTGCCGCTGCTTGACGCACTCGATCCAGATTTCGTCACCCTGCTGATCGGCGTCAACGACGTCGTGCGCGGCACCCCCGCGGACAAGTACCGCGAAAACCTGGACCAGATTTTCGATTTCCTGCTCGACCGACTACCCGCGAGCCGCATCGTCGTCGTGTCGACCCCCGACTACACGCTCACGCCTGCGGGCAATTCGTTTGGTGACCCGCTCCAGCAGCGCGCGGCAATCAGCGAGTTCAACGGCATCGAGCAAGAGATTGCGCAGTCACGCGGGATCAAGTTCGTAGATATCTCTGGCATGGCCAACGAGGTCCCGCAAGACCCGTCCCTCGTGGCCGATGACGGGCTCCACCCCAGCGGCAGGCAGTACGCCGGTTGGGTGGAGCTGATCGCGCCTGTCGTCGCAAACCTGTTCGCTCAGTGACAATGCGCCGATGAGCTCGTCAATGAACGCCCAAAAGTTGTGGGCGGTGCTTGCCGAATCGGTCGGCACGGCCATGGTTGGCGCGCACGAGCCGCTGCGCCTGCTGACCGCCGCGCTACTTGCGGGCGGCCATGTATTGGTCGAGGACGTTCCGGGCGTGGGCAAGACGCTGCTCGCCAAGTCGTTCGCCAAGTCGCTGGGCCTGTCGTTTGCGAGAGTGCAGGGCACGCCCGACCTGTTGCCGAGCGACGTCACCGGCTCGTCCGTGCTCGATAGCGGCAATTTCCGGTTCCTGCCCGGGCCCGTCTTCAACAGCGTCGTCTTGTTCGACGAGATCAACCGCGCCACGCCGCGCACCCAGAGCGCGCTGCTCGAGGCGATGCAGGAGCACCAGGTTTCGGTCGATGGCGTGACCCACGCGCTACCCAAGCCGTTCATCGTCCTCGCGACACAGAACCCCATTGAGCTCGAGGGCACCTTCGCCCTGCCTGAAGCGCAGCTCGACCGCTTCCTGGTCCGCGTCGACCTGGGCTATCTCAGTGAGTCCGACGAGCGCCAGATGCTCCGCCGACTCAAAGACGGCGATGACCAGGTAGACCGCATCATGCCGGTGGTGCAGGCCGCCGATTTGGAGTTGGTGACCGAGCAGGTCCGGCAGGTGCTAGTGGCGGACGAAGTGGAGGGCTACCTGCTCTCGATCATCCGGGCGACGCGCGAACAGGCTGACGTGCGACTGGGCGCGAGCCCGCGCTCGGCTGTCGCGCTCTACCGCACTGCGCAGGCTTGGGCGGCATTGGACGGACGCGCGTTCGTCCTGCCCGACGACGTGCGTCACCTAGTGCGGCCGGTGCTCGCTCACCGTCTGGTGCTTGATCTCGATCGCGAGCTGCGCGGCGCAACCCGCCAGGCGGTTCTCGATGAAGTGCTGGCGCGGACGCCCGTGCCCATCGTCGAGCCGGCGTAGGCGTTTCGCGCGGCCGGGGCGGCATGAGCGAGCGACTGCGCCAAGTCCTGGGTGCCGCGCGCACGTGGGCCGCGACCGGCGTGCTGGTCGCGTTCCTGGGCATCGTCCTGGTCTCGCCGCCGATCATCTTCATCGGCGCGGCCATCGTGCTGGTGCGGTTGCTCGCCGAGATTTGGCCGCGCGACGTACTTGAGTCGCTTGAGGTCACTCATGCGATCCAGCCCGATCGCACGGTTGTTGGCGAGGAAGTCGAGCTGACCGTCTCTGTCTGGAACAGGACGCGGCTGCCGGTCGCATGGGCCGGGGCGACCGACGCTGTTGGCCCGGGCCTCCGGATACCGGGCGCTGATGAGGGCGTGAACTCGATCGGCGTGGCCGGTCCACTCCGGCCATTTGAGCGGCTGACCCGGCGCGTTCGTCTCGTGCCAGTGCGCCGCGGCGTTCACGACGTTGGGCCAGTCCGGTTGCGCGTCGCCGAGGTGTTTGGCAGCCATGAGCCATCGCGCGATCCGGGGATGGAGCACGCCCGGGTCATCGCGCGGCCGTTGATGGCGCCCGTCGTGGGCACGCTGCCCGCGAGCGCGCCGCTGGCCCAGGCGCGCGCGCGACGCTCGCTCTTCACTGACCCAACGCTGTTTGCCGGAACGCGGCCGTTCCAGACCGGGGATCCCGTGCGGTCGATCCACTGGCGCGCGTCGGCCCGCGCCGGAACTCTCCAGGCCAAGCGCTTTGAGCCGGCGCTGTCGCGCCAGGCGCTGCTCGTCCTTGATATTCAGACAATTGAGGGTGCCTACTGGTTGCTCGCCTACGACGAGCCACTGTTCGAGGACCTGTGCGTGGCCGCGCTGTCAGTGGCGCGCTCCATGGTGACCGACGAGACCGCGGTGGGATTCGCCGCGGCCGGGTTCACCGGCACCACCCAGCGCTACGTATTCCTGCCGCCGCGCGCCGATTGGACGCAGGTCAGTCGGATTGGCGACGCGCTGGCGCGCCTCGGCATCGAGTGCTCGGCGCCACTGACCACGCTCCTGGCATGGCTACCCCGGCGCGTCACGCGCGGCTCAACGTTTGTCGTCCTGACGGGCCGCTCGCCCGTATCGAACCTGGCGGTCACGCGCCGCCTGCAACAGAGTGGCTTCAACGTCCACTTCCTGGTAATGCCCTCCGCGCACGAGTCCATCGCCGAGTCACGCGCGGCTGGCCTGTCCGTGCGGCGCGTGTTTGTTGAGCGCGAGAAGGAGGTGCCGCGTGCAGTGGTTGTCGCGGCGGCCTGATCGTCTCTGGAACCTGGCCGGCCCCGTTCTGCGGGTCACGGCGGAAGCGGGCTTCTTCACCATCGTCTACGCCGCGCTGTCGGTCCTGCTCGAGGGCCGAACGCCGCTGCTCGGCCCGCTGGAGTTCACCGCCCTTGTTGGGCTGGGTGCGGTGATCGGTACCTACGCCGAGCAAAACCCGGTCTTCGGCGCGCCGGCCCTGGTGATAGCCGTCGTGGGTGCAGGTCTTGCTGGCTGGCTCGCCAGCCCGGACGCGCGAGCAGTGGCGGGCCTGTCCATCGGTTATGCCATCGTGGTTCACGGCATTGGCTGGCTAGCCGCGGTGGCGGTCCTGCGCGGATCCTTCATTCGCGCGAGGGGCGACGGTTCGTGGCAGTTCGAGCCGCTCCTGCAGCGGTTGCTACCGATCATCGCCGTCCTCTGGGCACTGGCGTGGTACTTCGCGCCGGCCGCGTTGCGGCCGTCCTTTGTCGTGTACGGCCTGTGGGGCACGCTCACGCTTATCGTGTCGGGGCTGGCCGGCCTTGGACTGACCCGCATGCAGGCCATTCACGCGCGAGTTCCTGATCAGCGGGTGCGCTCGATGTGGCGCTGGATCGTGGTCGCGCTCGCGGTGATCGTCATCCCCCTCGCGCTGCCGTTCGCGATCCTCGCGGGAGCGCCTGTGGGGCTCCTGTTCGCGCCGTTCATGGGGCCGCTATCGCTCGTCGTGGACCTGCTGCTCATCCCGCTGGGCGCGATCGTCGACACGCTCATTTTTCTGTTCACGCCGCTGTCCCGTGGTATCGGCGAGATGCTCGACCAGCTGGGCCAGAACATTGGGCGCAAACGCGGCACATCAGCGCTTGTGGAGCCCACCGTCCTCAACACGGCGGCTGGCCTCATCTTGGCGGGCGTCGTGTTGCTCACGCTGTTGTTTGCCGCGTATCAGCTCGCGCGCTGGCTGATCTCCCGTCCACGCGATCGCGAGCTGTCCGATGATCCCGATGAAGGCATGGTCGAGCATGACATCGTCGTGCCCACGCCAATCGCACCGCGGCCGCGGCCGGCCGCTCGTCGCCGGCGCGGCGCCGCGCACGATGCCGTCGCCGCATACGTCAACGCCGTGGACGTTTTGGCCGCTCATCCCGACTGGGCGCGCGGTGACGCAGAGACGCCGGCCGAACATTCGCTGCGCGTACGGGCGGACGAGATGCCCGGTGCGACCGACTTCTCGCGCCTTGCTGCCGACTACCAGCTCGCCCGTTACGCCGAAGTCCCCATCACTCCGCGCGAGGATCGCCGCGCGCTTTTCCGCTTGGATCGCTTGCGCCACGCACTGCGCGGCCGTTGAGCTGGCGGCCCGGGCCGTCAGCGCAGGAAGTGGCGGCGGTTCAGCGGTAGGTCCGTTGCCGGGGCGACGGCGAGCGGCTTGCCGTGGAGCGTCACCTCGCCGCTGAGCGGGTCGATATCGATCGGGGCGGTGGATTTGTTCGCCCACAGATCGGCGCGGGTGAGGCCGCGCGTCTTGCGGACAGGTAGGAAAGTGCGGCGCGATCCCAGCCGCTTGGCAAAGGCCACTGCGTCCAGGCCAGCGGAGACGAAGGTCACCGACACCGTTGCCGGGGCCAGGCCGCGACCACCCCAGCCCGCTGCGTAGCGCCGCGGTTCGGCGCCCTCGACGGACGCGTTGCCATCGCCGTACGCACCCCAAGCGGGGTAGCCGCTCTTGAGCACGAGTTCGGGCTTTACGCCCAGCCAGGCAGGCTTCCACAGGACGAGGTCGGCCAGGCGGCCGGGTCGGAGGGAGCCCACGTGGTCGGAGATGCCGTGGGTGATCGCCGGCTCGATGGTGCACTTGGCCAGGTAGCGCAGGAAGCGGGCGTTGTCGTCGACCGAAGATTCGGCCGACCAGGCCTTCATCACGTGCGCCAGCTGGATCGTCCGTCGGACCGTCTCGCCGATGCGGCCCATGCCCTGCGAATCGCTGTTCGTGATGGCAATGGCGCCCAGCTCGTGCAAGGGCCCCTCGGCGGCCATCGTCGTGGCCCGGATTCGCTCGTGCATCTCCTCCAGTTCGTCGGCGTCGTCGAGCGAGAGGCCGTGGTTCAAGGCAAGCATCGGCAGGTGCTCCGCCACCGCGTTGATGCCATAAGGAAGAGTCGGTGTCGTCGACGAGCAGATGACGTTTGGCTCGCGCACCAGCCCGAGGACGTCGGGCACGTGGCCACCGCCGGCGCCCTCGACGTGATAGGCGTGGATCGTCCGGCCGGCGATCGCGGCGACCGTGTCACTCAGCTCGGCTGACTCGTTCAGGCCATCGGTGTGCAGCGCCACGCTGACATCGTGTGTGTCCGCGTAGGCGAGGACACGGTCGATCAGCTCCGGGTACGCGCCGTAGTCCTCGTGGATCTTGAAGCCCACGGCACCGGCGTCGAGCAGGGCATCGAGCGCGTCGTCGGAACCGGCCCGGGCGTTCGCCTGCAAACCGATGTTGATAGGCCACTCCTCGAAGGACGCGAGGCTGCGCTCCATGGCCCAGGGCGGCTCCTCGAAACCCGCGGTGATCAGCGTCGTAACCCCGGCCGACAGTGCCGCTGGGATGAGCTCCGGCGTGATCAGATGGACATGGCTGTCAACCGCGCCCGGCGTCACGACCATGCCGTAACAGATGATCGGCTCGGTATGCGGGCCGATGGGCAGGTCGATGCCATCGCTGATCTCCGGGTTGCCCGCAGCGCCAATACCGACCACCCGGCCGTCCTTGATCCCGATGTCAGCCTTCACCACGCCCAGGGTGGGATCGGCGATTACGGCACCCACGAGCACGGTGTCGAGCTCACTTGGCCCGGCCGTGGCGGTCTGCGCCTGGCGGAGGCGGATCGTCTTGCCGTAGCCCCACAACGGCTCGTCGCCGTGCGCCTGGCGATCCTCCTCGACGCGCAGGTACAAATCGGAGTCCGCGACTCGAATGCGACCGCCTACCGATGGTCCGAGCGGCCGCTTCACAGCAACATTCTTCTAGACAAACGAGCACCGGCGGCGTATTACGCGCACAACGTCAGCGTATAGCGGTGGTCACAATCTGTGGAGGGATCTGGCATGTTGGCCTTTCGTCGTCTGAGCGTTGCGGCCGTAGGGGCCGCGACCGCCTTGACGTTCTTCATTACCGCGCCAGTATTCGCGGTGGGGTCGTGCTCGCAAACCGCGGGCGTGATTACGTGCACGTACTCTGCAACGGGGTTAGAGCAGAAGTTCAAGGTTCCTTCGGGTGTGACCAGCGTGGATCTCGCGGCAATCGGCGGCATGGGCGCAACCGCTGTCAAAGGCGGTAGCTGGTCGGGAACGCCGGGCACCGGCGGCTTCGGCGCAAACGTGTCAGGCACTTTGGCGGTGACGCCCGGCCAGACTCTTTACATAGAAGTTGGCCAAAATGGGCTGCCCCAGCAGGGCGGCTTTAACGGCGGGGGCTCGACCGACCAAGATAGTGGCGACCAGGGCGGCGGCGGGGGCGGCGCCTCAGACGTGAGAACCACATCATGTGGCTCGCCTTGCAATCGCTATGACTTTGGCTCTCTTAATTCACGCTTGCTCGTAGCCGGCGGCGGCGGGGGGGGCGGCGCCACATTCAATGACAATGGTGGCAGCGGCGGCAGCGCCGGTTCCACGGCCGGCTCAGGCCAGGACGGTACCGATTCCCCAAGCTTCCCGGGCAGCGCCGGCAAAGGCGGCGGCGGTGCTGCCACCTCGTTCCCCGGTGCCGGTGGCAGCGGCGGCGACTGTGACCAACAAGACGGGACAACTGGCCACTACGGCGACTTTGGAAACGGTGGGGACACCCAGCCGATTGGCACCGCACACGAACCCGGTGGCGGCGGTGGCGGTGGCTACTATGGCGGCGGCGCCGGCGGCTCTGGCGCCCGCTGCTCCTCGGGCGCCGTCGCTGGTGGTGGTGGCGGTGGAGCGGGCTCGAGCTACACCGATCCGTCAGTGACGAGTCCGAGCATCAGCACGGACGCGACCGGCGTGCCGTCGATCACGATCACCTACACGGCCACGGATCAGCCGGACGGCAGGATCCGCGTCGGCTCGCATCACTACATCGGCGGCGACATTTACAACTCCGACGGGACCGGTCAGTCCATTGCCAAGAATGCTGTGGTTGGCTCGCGGATCCTGTTCCGCATCCAGGTCCAGAACGACGGCAACGGGCCCGACTCGTTCACCTTCCAGGCCACCGGCAGCGCAGCCCCGGGCTACGCGATCCGCTACTACTGGAAGTCAACGGAGATAACCAGCGCGGTCGTGGCGGGCACATTCACGACGCCGGCGCTGCCACAGGGCTACAAGTACACGATCGAGGCCTGGGTGAAAGTGACGTCAACTGCGGGGCCTAGTGCGTCGCGGTTGGTCACGATCACGTCGGTCGGCGACAACTCCAAGGTCGACGCGGTCCGGTTCCAGGTGAACCGCAGCAACTAATCGTCCCGGCCGAGCTTAAAGACGCGCGTCAGCCCTGCTGGCGCGCGTCTGATCCGCGGTAGGCCACGATGGTCACCTCGCGGGTCTTGCCGTAGCCCCACAAGGGCTCATCGCCGAGCGCCTGGCGATCCTCCTCGACGCGCAGCCAGAGATCGGAATCCGCGACGCGAATTCGGTTGTCCACTCCTGGTCCCGTACGCGACGACATCTCAGTAATGCTCCGTCATGCCCACGTCTTGTTGTTGGATGGGCTGGCTCATCGAGATCGTGACTGCCAAAGGGATACCGACAGCCGGGCAGCCTATCGGCAGAAAAGGTAAGAAATTCGGATCCGCGGGATTAGTCACCGTAACCAGCAGGTCCGAAGCATTGCCCGTGATCTCAAGTGTGGGTCGATGAGCGCACGCACCACCGATCCAATGGATTTCGACTTGTTGCCTTTCCGGAAAAGCGAAGGCGCCGTCCGTTGGCTCGCCGGGCTGCCAGCCAAGGTTGCGCACGTCGGTGACGAGGCCCGTGGCGTCGTAAACGAGCAACGTGTATGCCTCGCCGCCACCGCTGGTGAGCGGCACCTGCAGGTCGGGCGGCTCTGTCGAACCGCACGCCAATGCCATCGCCGCGATGACGATCAGGCCCCAGAATCTCATTGGTCGACCACGAACTGCACGGCGTCCTGCTCAACCGGAACCGAGAGCGTGAGGGTAACGCCGAGGACGATCCCCACGGCCGGACAATCGCCGAATTGCGGCAATCCCGCGTCCGCGTCTGGTTGCACAAAGACGTGCAGTGCCTGCGCGGTCCCGCTCACGCTGATCGCCGGACCCAGATGGCAAACCCCACCCATCCAACGAACGCTCAGTTCGCTCTTATCGGGATCGGCCGTGGCGTCGTGGTTCAGAAATGTGGACGAGGTGGAAGCCGGACGCGCGCCTGTGACGAGCCCGCTCTGATCGAACACTCGCATCACGATCTGCGGGTGCGTAGAGGCCTCCACTGTGAAGGACGGAGTCCCAAGGAAGCAGCCGCTCACAAGGGCGCCCAGCACCAGCGCGGCCACAGCAGCCTTCATTTGGCGCCAGTGCCGCCGAAGGCGACGAGGGTCACCTCGCGCGTCTCGCCCGGCGCCCAACGGAGTGTTGAGCCGGCCGGCAGGTCAAGGCGATAGCCCTTCGCCTGGGCGCGGTCGAACTGGAGCCGGGGATTGACCTGGTCGAAGGGGTAATGCGAGGACACGCGCACGATGTGCTTGCCGGTGTTGGTAACCGTGAGGGTGCGGGTGGGGCGGTCTGGTCGGGCTCCGCGGGGAGAGTCGGAGGCAGAGGGAAAGTCGGTAGCTCCGAGGGGATTGCGCAACACGACGAGGCGCGTACCGTCGCCCATCAGGACCTCGAGGCGCACTTCGTCGACGAGGGCCGCGACGCCGTCCATCACGTCTGAGGGCGCGACGGCGGCAACGCCCGCCGCCTCGACCTCGATGTAGGCCGCTCCAGCGCGCGCGGCCTCGAACATCGCGTCGCACATCAGCGCGATTGCCTCAGGCGCGTTGAGCTTCAGCCCAGCCGCGCGGTGGCGTCGCGCCAGCTCCGCGGCGGTGAAGACGGTCAGGCGCTGCTGCTCCCAATCGGTGAGGCGCACGGCTGAATCGTAGCGGTGTTGCAACCTCAGCCTGCCGAACGGCTCTGGCGTCCGTTCTGTCGCTTGGAGGAGGATGGGGAGGAACCATAAGAGGAGATCAGACGATATGAATTTCAGTACGCCGTGGACCAGCAACGGTCATCACAATGGAGCCTCGGACAAGCTCGACGAAATGCGCGACGCACTCGCGCGCGAAGCAGATCATTTCGCTGAGGTTGCGGCCCAGGTGGGTCGCGACGCCGGTGCGCACGCTGACGACGTTGCGCGTGACGTGGCGCACGATGCCCAGAAGCAGACCGGTGCCGCAATGAAGCGTTTGTCCAGCGTGGCTGCCACCTGGGCCCCGGCCATCGCGGCCATGGGCCAGCAGCGCATGCGCCAGGTTGGCGAGCAGGCTCAGTCGTTGGGCCACGATCTGGGGAAGGTGCGCATTACGACGGAGCCCAAGCACAGCGGTTCGGGCGCCGCGTCGGGAATTGCTCTCATCGGTGGGTTGGGTATTGGCCTGGGCATCGGCATCGCGTCGATGTACCTGCTCGATCCCGAGCGCGGCCAGCGTCGCCGGGAGATGCTCAAGGAGAAGTGGAACGAGCTGTTCGGCGCCAAGTGGAACGAGCTGACCGGCGCGTCGCGTGAGGACGAGGTCAAAGAGCGCGCGTTCGGTGAGAACAGCGCCGGCGTCGCTGATCAGCCGCTGGTCACTGAGGAAACCGAGCAGATCGACTACCAGACGTGGCCAGAGGGTACGCGCGTCCCGACCGCCTAAAGTGCCGCACGCGGCGACGGCGCCGCGTGCTAACCTCAATTCGCTCCCTTCAATTCGGTCCTGAGAGGCCGGCGAGGGCGGCCCCGAGAGGGCCGGGAAGGAGAACGATCGACCGTGCATCAGACTGACCACCGCTCATCTGCGAGCGGTGGTCTTTTTGTCGCGCCCGATGCTCGTCGGTTGGCGGTGCCATTCGACGCGGTAGTGGATCCGCGCATCGGCGCGCTAGGCCCGGCGCTCCTCGCTTTGGAGGACGGCCTCGTCCTGGACGGAGTCGCGTTTGGGGCACCGACTACCGGCGGGGGCGATCTCGTCGCCAACACCTCCTACAGCGGATACCAGGAGATCTGCACCGACCCTTCCTATGCGGGCCAGACGGTGCTCATGACGTATCCCCTCATCGGCAACTACGGGCGCATCTCGTTCGACGACCAGAGCGGGCGGCCGTGGCTGCGCGGACTGATCGTTGGCCATGCCACTGCCGCAGTGCTGGAGCCAGCGCGCCAGCTGGTTGAGCTACTGCGCCGTTGGGGCGTGCCGGCCATCGCTGGCTTGGACACGCGCCGGCTGGCGCGCCGGCTGCGCGAAACAGGGTCGCAGCGCGTGGTCATCACGGCGCCAGGCGAAGTCGACGCGGCGCTCGCCGTCGACGCGGCCCGCCGAGTCACGCGCTGGGAAGACCAGGACTTCGTTTCCCAAGTGAGCGCCGACGCCATCCATGAGATCGGGCCATCTGGCGGGCCGCTCGTGGCGCTGGTCGACTACGGCCTCAAGGAGAACATCGTCCGGCAACTCCTGGCGCGTGGTGCTCGCGTGCGCGTCCTGCCGCACACCGTGACCCCGGACGTGGCTCTGGCAAGTGATGTGGCCGGTCTTGTCTTCTCGCCGGGACCGGGCGACCCGGCGCGCCTGGACGGTCCGATGCGCCTCGCGCAGGCGGCCATCGCCGATGGGCGGCCGCTCCTGGGCATCTGCCTGGGTCACCAGATCGTTGGCCGCGCTGCCGGGGCGACGACGCGCCGCCTGCGCTTTGGCCATCACGGCGCGAATCACCCGGTGCGCGACGAAGAATCCGGTCGCGTCCAGGTGACCGCGCAGAACCACGAGGTCGAGGTGGTGGGCGAGACGCTCCCGCCAGAAAGCGGCTTCATCGTCAGTCAGCGCAACCTCAACGACGGCTCAGTGGAGGGCCTGCGCCACACGACCAAGCCCATTGAGACGGTCCAGTACCACCCGGAGG
>JBDTUR010000038.1:0-13168 GCA_040007635.1 Chloroflexota bacterium | reverse complement strand
TCTCCGCGTCCTCTTCGGCCGCGCGCTGGCCGATGCCCGGGTCACCGCCCGCGCCCAGACCACGCGTGATCTTGTCGCCGATGCGGATCTTGTGCGGCGCGTCCGACTGAAGCAGTGCCTGCGCGTCCGTATTGACGGAGATGAACTCCACGCCCATCAGCTCGGCCCGGATCATCCGGTTGACGGCGTTGGATCCGCCGCCTCCGATACCGATCACACGGATGAGTGCGAAATTCTCGGAGTCGGACCTCAGCGACATATCGGCTAATCCCCTTCAACCTGCGCGCGTTAGGACATTTGCAGACTTGGCGCGGGCTCCGACGCCGAGGTGTCTGACGGTCGGCCGAGTATATCCGCGGGACTTCGCCGGGCGGCATACCGATTGGGGGCCGAGTTGCTCATTTTGAACCGCCGATTCGGCTCCGATGTGGACGGTTTGTGGATAACCGGTTTCAGGCCGTCAGCAGTGTGAGGCGGACCTTCCGATGCGGGTTGTCGGGGTTGGGATCGACCAGGGCGATCGACTGCCACGTTCCCAGTTGAAGTTCGCCGCCGACCACTGGAATGCTGATGGACGGTGGCACGAGCAGCGGTAGCACGTGATCCGCACCGTGGCCGCGTGAGCCGTGAGAGTGGCGCCAGCGGTCGTCGCGCGGCAGCAGTCGGTCGAGCGCGTCCATCAAGTCGCTGTCCGAGCCGCTGCCGAGCTCCATGATCACGACGCCGCATGTCGCGTGCGGCACGAAGACATTCAGCAGGCCATCGCCCCCGCCGCGCACTAAGTCAGCATTCGCGGGTGATGTCGAACAGACCGCGGCCGCTGCTTGTGTGGACGCTGATCTCGGACCGCTTCATCGGGCTTGATGCGCGTGGCGCATCGGCAAGCTCCACTTCCCGCAGCAATCTCGCGCTGGGAGCCATTTCCGCGCAGGGTTTGCCCAGGGAATTGGCCGTCGCCCATGCGCTGTGCGCATCACCGCTGACCTACGGCAGGAGTCCCCTGGCCCAGTCGCGCATTCGGCCCAGGACGCCTGGCCCAGGTGTTGATTCGTACGCGCGTGACTCGTCGCCGTGGACGGTCTGGGCGCCCCAGATGAGGAGGCCCAGCGCCGTCGAATAGGCGGGCGTGAGCAGATGGTCGGTCAGGCCGGACACGCCGGACGGGCCTGCGACGCGGACGGGCATCTGGAGCACTTCCCGCCCAAGGCGCGCGGCGCCAGTGAGTTGCGCGGCGCCACCGGTCAGCACCAACCCGGCAGGCAGCATGCCGCTCGTGCCGGCCTTCTCGATCTGCTCGCCGATCTTCTCGAAAACCTCACGCATCCGCGCCTCGATGATCAGGGCCAACTCGTAGCGCGAAGCACTCGACGCGTCGCCTTCGCCGATGCCCGCGACGTCGACCTGCTCGTCCTTGTCCACACCATTCGGGTCAGCAGTGCCGACGCGGATCTTGAGGTCTTCCGCGGCCGCGAGCGAGGTCTTGAGGCCGATGGCGATGTCGTTGGTGACGTTGTTGCCGCCCAGCGGCAGGACCGCGGTGTGGAAGGGCGAACCCTCTATGAATAGCGCGAGATCGAGCGTCCCTGCACCGAAGTCGGCCACGGCCACGCCCAGCTCGCGTTCGGTGTCAGTCAGGACTGCGTCCGCACTCGCCAGCGATGCGGCGACCAGCTCATCGATCTTGATCTCCGCGCGGCCGACGCACTTGGTCAGGTTCTGCACCGCGGTCGCGGACGCGTGGACGATGTGCGTCTCAACCTCGAGGCGCACGGCGCTCATGCCCAGCGGATCCTTGACGCCCTCCTGGCCGTCAACGACGAAGCCGCGCGGCAGGACGTGGAGGACCTCGCGGTTGGACGGGATCGTTACCGCGCGAGCGACTTCAGTGGCGCGTTCGATGTCCTCGCGCGTCACCTCGCGGCGCGGCCCGCTCACGGCGACTGCGCCGCGCGAGTTCTGCGACTCGACGTGGTTGCCGCCAATGCCCACGATGGCCGACTCGATGCGGTAGCCGGACAGCCGCTCAGCCGCCTCGCGCGCAGCGGCAATCGAGTTGACCGTCTGGTCGATGTTGACCACGACGCCCTTCTTGATGCCGGCCGACGACACGTCGCCCTTGCCGATGACCGTCACCGTGCCGTCGCGCGTCACTTCGCCGATGAGCGCCACGACTTTGTTCGTGCCAACGTCGAGCGCGACTAGTACTGCTTCCCTTTCCACGGCTACATTCTCGACTATGTGGGCGACGGTGATTCGCGCGGCAGGTACGTGCCACAGCGATCGTCCGAGGGCGCGAGGTAGATCGTCTGGATTTGGGCCTCGCCCGTCGCGAGCAGGCTGCGCAGGCACTGCACCTGCTGGGCGATCTGCGTTGGCGGGCGCAGCGTGGGCGTGTAGAAACCGAAGACCGCACGCCAACCATTCGACACGGTGCCGACAACGAAACCATCCGCGTCATTCGCACTGACAACGAGCTCGGTGGCGGCTGAGCCCACCAACGCAGGCGTAAGCGCACCGATTTGGAGCATGGTCGCCGACTCGGTCGAGTCGATCTGCTGGCCCACTTCGAGCGGGATGCCCAGGTCGACGCGTTGGTCGTCGATCAACGGCACATCGGTGATTGGCGGGGCGTTGGCGACCCGCGCCTCGAGCACGATGCCATCGCCATCGAGTAGGTACGTCACTCCGGCGTGGGCGACCTGCAACACGGCGGTGCGCTCAGTGATGGCGACGACCAATCGGTCAGGCAGCGCGACGTGAACGTCGGCCGCGGCAACTGCGGGTAGCGCGAGGAGGGCGCGGCGCATTGGGTCGGTGCGCAACCCGAAAACATTTGGCGCGCCAGCGGCAGGCAAGTCCAGGGCGTCAGTCACGGCGGCGATGTCGGTGTAGTGGACGCCGCTGACCTGGACCCCGTTCGAGGCAAGGGCGAACTGGTGGCTGGTGACCAGCCAACCGATGCCGCCCGCCGTGACGATCACCAGGACAAGGCCGATGACGCGGTCGAAGTTCAGCAGGGCAAGGAAACCGTCGTCGCGGCTCCAGCCCTGCGAGCTGCGCGACTTGCCCATTGGCCGCGCGGCGCGGCGGGTCATGCGCTGCGCGCGAGCGCCGCCTCGATGAGCATGCCGCATAGCTCGCCAAAATCGATGCCCGCGACCTTGGCTGCCTTGGGCAGGAGGCTGTTGGCGGTCATGCCCGGGATCGTGTTGACCTCGAGTGTGACCACCCGGCCATCGTCCGTGGCGATCATGTCCGTCCGCGACAGGTCGCGGCAGCCAAGCGCTCGGTGTGCCGCCAGGGCGACCTCCTGGACGCGCGCCGCCAGCTCGTCGCTGATGCGTGCCGGGCAGATCTCATCGGTCAGCGCCGGGTCGTACTTGGCGCGGTAGTCGAAGAACTGGGCCTTGGTCGCGATCTCGATCACCGGCAGCGCGCGCAGGCCCGTGCCGTTGCCGATGACGCCAACAGTCAGCTCCGTGCCGTGCAGACGCTCCTCGACCATCACGCGATCGTCGAGAGCCAGGCCCTGCTCTATCGCGGGCAGCAGCTCGTCCTGCCCATCGACCATGACCACACCGACACTCGAACCCTGGCGGACCGGCTTGCTCACGAGCGGGTAACCAATCTGGTTCGCTCGAGCCAGCACGTCGTCATTGCTCGCCGGTAGCTCGCCGGCCGCGACGACGAAGCCGCGCGGCACCTCGATGCCGCCCGATGCGAGGACGGTCTTGGCCATCACCTTGTCCATCGCCAAAGCCGAAGCCAGAACGCCCGACCCCACGTACGGGATGCCGAGCAGCTCGAGCATGCCCTGGATCGTGCCGTCCTCGCCCCACTGCCCGTGAATGGCGACGAAACAAACATCGAGCCGGCGCTGTTCATTGCCCGCCGGAACGAGCGCGCTGTTGGCACCGACCAACCCGCTCGAGCCTTTGACGATCCGCTCCTGCAGCGCTGCGGGCAGGTCGCGCCGATCACTTTCGGGCAGCTCCTCCATGACGCCGGCGTGCTCCGCCAGCGCGCGCGCATGGGCGCGCTGCTCGTCGGTCAGCGCGGCGTTGCCCGCCATGAGCGCGAGTGGATCGATGAGCGTCACCTCGTAACGATCGGGATCAAGGTGCGACGCGATCTCGATGCCCGTGGCGAGCGAGATCTCGCGCTCGCTTGACGCGCCACCCGCGAGCACTCCCACGCGAATCCTTTGTTGCGCGCTCATGGCGCGCTCTCCCAACCAGTCCAGTCGCCGGCAAACACGATCTCGAAGACGAGCTCAATGCCCCGTTCGCTGCGCACGGTCTGGCGCACCAGTTCGGCCAGCCGCCTGACGTCGGACGCGCTGCCGGCCTGGTCGTTGACGATGAAATTGGCGTGCTTCTCGCTGACTGTCGCGCCGCCGATGCGCCGGCCCTTCAGGCCAAGCTCATCGATGATTCGTCCGGCCGATTCCCCGCTTGGGTTGCGAAACACGCTGCCCGCGGACGGCAATCCCAGCGGCTGATGCTGTTGGCGCCAGCGTCGGATCTCATCAAGGCGCTCGCTCACCAGCGCAGGATCGGCGGGCGTGAGCTCGAATGTCGCCCAGGTGACGACGTCGGGCATACCCGCCGGAGCGTCTTTGAGTGCGCTGTGGCGGTAGGTCAGTGCCAGGCCAGCGCGATCGAGGGCGACCTCACCGTCGGCCTTCAACACTCCGGCTTCTACGATGACGGCGCGGACGTCCGATTCATGCGCCCCGGCGTTGGCCCAGACCGCACCCCCGACTGTCCCCGGGATGGCCAATCCGAACTCGAGCCCGGACAGGCCTTCATTCTTGGAAAGCGTGGCCGCCTTGGCCATTGGCAAACCCGAGTCGGCGGTGAGTCGGTGGCCATCGAACGAGTGCTGTTCGGCGCGGTTGTAGACCACCAGACCGCGCATCCCCTTGTCGCTGATCACCAGGTCAGAGCCGCGGCCCAGGATGAACAATGGGATCTCGCGGGTCCGCGCAAAACGCACGATGGCGCGGAGCTCGAAGAGGTTATGCACCTCGGCAAACAGGTCGGCCGGCCCGCCAACGCGCATCGTCGTGAACCGCGCGAGCGGCTCGTGGCGCGAGGTCTTGACGCCGATCCGGCGCTGGATGTCAGTGCCGATTCGCGTGAGATCGGCGTCGCTCAGCGGAGTTGCCGCGGCCATGCTCACGCCGCGGCCCGCGAGAGCCGCTCAATCGTGGCCGCGTCCGGCAGCGGCCGGCGCTGGGCGAGTGCCATGACGAGATCCGCGACCGCATTGGCGGCGCCGGGCCGGCCAAAACCTCGGGCAGCGGCACGCATCTTTTCGAGATCGGCCGGCCGCTGGAGCAGTGCGGCAGCGTCGATGAGCCGTGCCGCGTTAAGGTCTTCGTCAGCCACGATCTGTGCCGCGCCGGCATCGGCCAGCGCGCGCGCGTTGGCCACCTGGTGGGCGCTGGCATGCGGGTAGGGCACGACCACCATGGGCAGTCCCAGCGCGCTGGCCTCGGCGAGCGTCGAGGAACCGGCGCGGCCCACCAGCAGATCAGCCGCGACGAGCGCGTCGGTCATCTCGCCACGCAGGAACGGGTAAGGCTTGTAGCGCCCGCGCTGTTCGGCCGGCAGCGCCTCGCGCGCCTTGAGGGCTTCGGCATAGGCGGGCTCACCGGTCATGTGGATGATGCTCATGTTGCCGACGAGCGTTGGCAGCGCGTCCCACACGGCGCGGTTGAGGCGCCGTACAGCCTGCGAGCCGCCAAAAACGAACAGCACCGGCGTCTGCGGCTCCAGATCAAGCGCGGCGCGCGCGGCTGCCCGATCGTGGCCGGCAAAGGAGCGGATCGGCGTACCGGTGACAAAGCACGGACCCGGCAGCCGCGCGCACGTCTCGGCAAAGGACACGGCCAGCGCACTCGCGAGCCGCGCGGACGCGCGCACACTGCGCCCGGGCACGAGGTTGCCTTCCCACATCAGCGATGGGATGCGCAGCGTGGCCGCGGCCGCGACGACCGGAATACAGATGTAGCCCCCCGTCGTGAACACGACGTCCGGCCGGCGCCGCGCGAGCTTGACCAGCGCCTGCGGGTACGAAGCGCCCAGTCGGATGGGGTCGAGCACAGTGTGGACCGAGCGATCAACTGTGCGCAGCGAGCGCAGCGCGAGCAGATCGAGCGGGTAGCCTTCCGCGGGCACGATGTTCGCCTCCAGGCCGCGTCGGCCGCCTAGCCAGCGGACTTGGGCCTCAGGCGCTCGCTCGAGCAGGCTGCGCGCTACGGCCAGCGCCGGATAGACGTGGCCGCCGGTGCCACCCGCGGCGATCAGAATCCGCATTGTTGAAGGTTCCTTTGGGCAGGGTCTCGCGCGAGATCGACAGGAGAATACCCACCGCGGCGAAGCTCACGAGAAGCGACGTTCCGCCGGCCGACACGAACGGCAGGGTGATGCCCGTGACTGGAAGCAGCACGACCACGACCGCGATGTTGATGAATGCCTGGAACGTCAACCAGCCGGTGATGCCCACCGCCAGGAGCGCACCGAACGTATCTGGCGCGGACAAGGCTATGCGGATGCCGCGGTACGCCAGCAGCAGGTAGCACGCGATCACGGCTATGCCGCCCAGGAAGCCCAGCTCCTGCGCCACAAGGGCGAAGACGAAGTCGTTCTGCGCCGCCGGCAGGTGCAGCGCGCCGGGCTGGCGGCCCTCCCCCAGGCCGATGCCCAACGGCCCGCCCATGCCCATCGCAAGCAGACCCTGGACCGTATGAAAGCCGATGCCCTGGGGGTCGGCCCACGGATCGATGAAGGCCTTGACCCGGGCCATCTGGTATTGGCTGCTGGTCACGTAGAAAACCAGCGCGCCGATGCCGATTGGCGCCATCGCAGCGAGCTGGAGGATGCTCCCGCCTGCGACAAAGAACATGGTCAGCGCCGCCATCGCCAGCACGCCCGTCGTGCCCAGGTCGGGCTCAATCATCACCAGTGCCAGCGGCGGGCCAACGATCAGCATGAACGCGAGGAAGCCGTCGCGGAACGACTTGATCTGCGAGCCCTTGCGGGTCAGCCAGTGCGCCAGGTAAACGACGAGCGCCAGCTTGGCAAACTCGGCCGGATGCATCTGGGGCAATGGCCCAATCTTCAGCCAGCGTGTCGAACCACCAACCTCGACCGGCCGGAGCGGCCCAATCGGCGGCAGCATCACTATCACCAGTAGCGCCAGGGCGAAGACGAAGGCGGCCACAGACACGAGGCGCAGGTAGCGATAGTCCGTGCGCATGACCAGCACCATCGTCACCACGCCAAGCACGCCCCACACCGCCTGCGGTCCGACCAGCGCGAATGGGTCGCCGTTGCGGATCAGTGAGTCCACGCCTGAGCTCGAATAGACCATCAGCAGGCCCAGCGCGGACAGGGCGATGATGCTCAGCATCAGCAGGTAGTCGGGCTCATGGCGCTCGCGCTGCGGTCCGCGGTTGTTGAGCTGTTGCGGTTGCGCGCGGCGCAATGCCGGCCGCGTCGCGGGCCGCGTCCTGATGCGCACCATGCCGCTCATCGGTTTGCGTCCTTGTGTGCCGCGCGGCGGGCGGCGAGGTCGCGCACCGCGGCCTTGAAGGCAGCGCCGCGGGCGGCGTAGTCGGCAAACATGTCGAAGCTGGTCGCGGCCGGGCTCATGAGCACTGTCCCGCCGCCCAGGTCCATGGCGATGGCATGGCCACGATCGATCGCCTCCTCAAGGGTCGCCGCGCGTTCGATGTTCGCGGCCCCGGCGGCACCGAAGAGCGCTTGGAAATCGTCGGCGGCTTCGCCGATCAAGACCACCGCCGCGGCCCGAGCGGCCACCTCCCGTGCCAGGTCCGTCATGTCGAGGTTCTTGCCGCGACCACCGGCGATCAACACGATCGGCGGCTCGAATGAGCGCAGCGCCGCGATCACGGCGTCGGGCTGCGTGCCCTGCGAGTCGTTGATGAAGGTCACGCCGTCGAATGACGCGACCGGCTCCAGGCGATGCTCGACGCCCAGGAAGTTTGCGGCTGCCCGCCGGATCGCGTCCGGCGCAATCCCGAACAGCACGCCAACGGCGACCGCGGCCAGCGCGTTGCTGACGTTGTGCGCGCCCGGAATCAGCAGCTCGCCGGTGGGCATGATCCGCCGCCGCCGATCATCGACGATCCAGTCATCGACCACGCCCAGCCCACCGGGCAGCGGTTCTGAGCGGCGGTAGAAGATGATGCGCGCCTTGGTCGCTGCGGCGAACTCGCTGCTGACCGGATCTTCGGCATTGAGCACCAGCGTGCCAGTGGGTGGCAGCAGCTCGGCCAGGCGGCGCTTCACCGCGCGATAGGCACCCAGGGTCCCATGCCGGTCGAGGTGGTCGGAGGAGACGTGGGTGTAAACGGCGACATCGGTACCGCGCGAGATGGTCGGTAGCTGGAGCTCGGATAGCTCCAGGACTACGCGGTGGTCGGGCGTGAGCGTGGGCAGCTGTTCAACCAGGGGAATGCCGATGTTGCCGCCGAGCACGACCGGGTTTGGGCCTGCCGCCAGGACGGCCGCTGTCAGCGATGAGGTCGTCGTCTTGCCCTTGGTGCCGGTCACGCCAATGGTCGTCGCCGGACACAGGCGCAGGAACAGGTCGACCTCGCTCACCACCGGCACACGAGCGTCGGCCTCAATCTGGACCAGGGCGGAACGGAGGCGTGGCTCTGTCGTGGGGTAGCGGCTGCTGACCGACGGCGAAGTGCAGACGAGCGCCTGGTCGGCCAAGGCTGCGCGCGGGTCAACGTCCGGACCCAGCATCAGCTGCACGGCGCGGCCCTCGAGCTTGGCGAGTGCGGGCGCAAGCTCCGCGGCTGAGCGCGCGTCGTAGCCGGTCACGATCGCCCCGCGATCGGCGAGGAAGCGGCACAGCGCGATGCCGCTGCGCGCCAGGCCCAGCACAAGCACTGGTCGTTCGCGGAATGACTCGAGCGAAAGATGGGTCAGGTCGAGCGGCTCAACTGCGGCCGCGGCGCCACCCCCCAAGCCGCTCACTGCGCGCCCAGCGTCGAGAAGAAGAACGTCACGCCGAGCATTGCCGCGAGAACGCCCACGATCCAGAAGCGCATCGTGATCTTCTCTTCATCCCAGCCCATCAACTCGAAGTGATGGTGCAGCGGCGCCATCTTGAAGATGCGCTTGCGGGTCATTTTGAAATAGCCGATCTGGAGAACGTCAGACCCGACCTCCAGCACGAAGATGATGCCGATCAAGGGCAGCAACAGGATTTGGCCGGTGATGAGCGAGATGACGGCCAACGTTGCGCCCATGGCCAGCGAACCCGAATCGCCCATGAATATCTGCGCCGGGTGGACGTTGAACCACAGGAAGCCGAGCAGCGCGCCGATGAGCATCGCGCACAGGATGGCGAGCTCCATCTGGCCGCCCAGCAGCGCGATGATCATGTACGAGACGAACGCGAAGATCAGCGTGCCGCCCGCGAGCCCGTCTAGCCCGTCGGTGAAGTTCACGCCGTTGGTGGTCGCGACGATGGCAAAGCCCGCGAACGCGATGTAGGCGATCGGCGCGATCGCGACGCTGCCCAGGAACGGCACCGCCAGGATCGTCGCGGCGGGATAGGTGTTCTGGATCTGATAGGCGATCACGCCCGCGACGACGAGCTGCCACAGCAACTTCTGGCGGATGCGGATGCCCTCACCCGTGGTTGCGTTCAGGTAGTCGTCGGCCGCGCCCAGGAAGCCGACCAGCAGCAGCGTCAGCAACGGGGCGATCGTCTGCGGGCCCAGGAATGTGCCGTTGCCGACTACGTGGAAGAGAAGGGCACTGACACCGACCACCGCGATCATGAGCACGCCACCCATCGTCGGCGTGCCCTCCTTGACCAGATGCGTACCGGGCCCATCCACGCGGATGCGCTTGCCGAAACCCATCCGTCGCAAGAGCGCGATGAACGCGGGCATGAGGATGACCATCAGGGCGAAGCACAGCAGGATGCCCTGGACAACTGCGGCTGTGATTGTCATCGGACCGGCTCCGGCATTGGTCCGGCCGCTGAGGCGCGGCGGCGCAGCTCGTCAACGAGCAAGTCCAGCTCTGCGCCGCGCGAGGCCTTGACGAGGATGACGTCGCCCGGTCGCAGAAGGCGCTCCAACTTGCTTATCGCGTCGTCGCGGTCGCGAGTCTCGATGATCGCCGCCGCATCCATGCCTGCGTCGCGCGCGCCGGCAACGTAGAGCGGTGCGAACGGGCCCACGGCGACAAGCAGTTGCGCGGCCCGGGCCACGTGAGCGCCAACCGCGCGATGCGCCGCGTCCGACAGGTCACCCAGCTCGAGCATCTCGCCCAGCACCGCGACACGCCGGCCAGGCAGGCTCGCCAGGAGATCGAGCGCCGCGGCCATCGAGTCGGGCGCGGCGTTGTAACTGTCATCGAGGATGCGCCAGTCGCCAGCGCGGATGAGTGTCGTCCGATGGGGCACGCTGAAAGGTTGAGCGAGGCCAGCGACGATCGTGGCGATGTCGAGTCCAAGCGCGTAACCAACGGCGGCCGCGGCCAAGGCGTTGTGGACGCTGTGCCGGCCCAGCGCCGGGATGCGCGCATCAGTCGCGCTTTCCGGCATACGCAGCGAGAAACGCATCCCACCTTCCCCGAGCGACTCCACGTTCGTGGCCGTCACGTCAGCGGCGGGGTCGAAGCCGTAGCGTACGACGCGCAGCTGGGCGCCGCGGCGGTCCGCCATGCGCGTCACGCGCTCGTCGTCGGCGTTGAGCACTGCGGTGCCGCCCACGGGCAGCGCCTCGACCAGCTCGCGCTTACCGCGCTCGATCGCCTCGATGGATCCGGCGCGCGCCAGGTGCGTCGGTCGCACGGCCGTCACGACGCCGATCCGCGGCTGGGCAAGCTCAGCCAGGATCGCGATGTCGCCCGGCGTGTACATGCCCATCTCGAGCACGGCCACATCGTCGGTCGGAGCCAACCTCAACAGTGTCAGCGGCAGCCCTATCTCGTTGTTCTCATTGGCCTGGTTGCGCAGCACGGTCCAGCGTTGGGCGAGGACCTGCGCGATCTGTTCCTTGGTCGAAGTCTTGGCGATGGAACCCGTCACTCCGACCACCAGCGGGTCGAACCGCGCCCGCCAGGCCGCCGCGGCGCCATGCAGGGCAGCCAAAACATCGGGCACGAGAACAATGGTTGGTTGGTCATCCGCCTCCACAGCCTGGAGCAACGCCGAATCCGGCGGCCGGCTGACCACCAGCGCGGCGGCCCCCCGCGCGGCGGCATCGGCCAGATAGCCATGGCCGTCGGTTCGCTCGCCCGGCAGCGCGAAGAAGGCGTTGCCAGGTTCCACCTTGCGCGAGTCGACCGCGCCACCGCGAATGGGCGCAGGACCCGCATTCAGCAGGGACCCTTGAACCGCGGCAGCCAGCGATTGCGCATCAAAGGAAGGTGCCGCGCCAGTTCGCTCAGCCAAGGCGGGAAATTCTCGCACGGCGCGCCCTAGTTACCGGGTTCCGCTACATCGGATGCGCCGATCTCGGGCCGATCGTTGGACGGGATGCCAACGCTCGGCTCCTCGACTTGGCGCGCCGCTCCCGGCGGGAGCGGCGGAATGTCAAGGACGTCGATGGTGTCGAGTGCGACGCGCCGGAACAACTCGTTGGACGACAGCTGGATCTTGTAGCCGTGGCCCTGGGGGACGGCTTCGTGGATGCGCACGAGGATGACGGCTTCAGGCTTCTCGGCACCAATGAAACCGACGAATGTGTGGTTGTAGACGTGAGGCATCCACTCACCGGCCTGGCTGTCCCAGATCTGCGCAGTGCCGGTCTTGCCGCCCACGATGTAGTCGGGGATGAGCGTGTCCTGGGCGTAGTTGGGGCCCGCGTTGACGACATGAATGCTGAGCTCGCGCAGCGTGTCCGAGAGGTCGGACGAGATGACCTGCGTTGGATCGGGCACGGTCACCGCCTGGCCATCGACAGACGCATAGACGTGCGGAGTCGGCAACATGCCGCCGTTGATCATGGCCGAATAGGCGCGCGCGAGCTGAAGCGGGGTGACTGCAACGCCCTGCCCAAACGAGCGGTTGACGAGGTCGATCGACTGCCACGGTGTGTTCTCTGGGTTGGGCACGATGCCGGCCGACTCCGACTGAAGGCCAATACCAGTGAAGTCGCCAATGCCCAGGCGCTGCCACATGTCGTACAGGCGGCTTGCTGCGTCGAAGATGGTGTCGCCCAAGGCAAGGGCGACGTGCCCCGTGCCAACGTTGCGCGAGTTGGCGATGACGTCTTCGAAGGGAATGACGCCCATGCCCTTCTTGTCGAAGTTCTCGACGATGTTGCCGCCCAGATGCAGCCGCGCGTCATCGAGAACAGGCGAGGACGGCGTGACGACGCCGTCCTCGAGCGCCGTGGCGGCGGTGAACATCTTCATGACCGAGCCCGGTTCGTAAACCTGGCTGAAGACCGGATCGTTGAACAACTCGGGCGATTTCTCGGCAACGTCGGCGTAGTCGTTGGCGTCGTAGCCCGGGACTGATGCCCACGCCAGTACGGCGCCGGTGTAGGGATCCATGACCACGCCGGTAACGCGGGTCGCCTGGTCGGCCGCCCACGCGGCATAGAGCTCCTTCTCGAGCTTGAGTTGCAGGCTCGCGTCGATCGTCAGCTGGACGCTGCCGCCTTCGGTAGCGGCGGTTGTGGAACCCGTCGTCGAAGCCGTTGCGCCCGACTCGCCCGCGAGGACGCCCTGGCTGGCCTGCTCGATCCCGTACCGGCCCTGCCCATCCTGGGTGACAAAGCCGAGGAGTTGGCTGGCCAGCGTGGTGTTGGGCGAACCGCCCGCACTGGGATAGAAGCGCACCGGATGCGGCTCGAGGTCAAGCTCGGCGAGCGACTCGTCCGCCAGTCCAGCGCGAACCTGATCGCTCTGGTCCTCGGTCAGCTCACGCGCCACCACGACGTACGCCCGATCCTCGGTGAAGCGTGCTGCCAGGTCCGCAGCCTGGGCCTGGTTCAAACGCAGGATTTGGGCGAGCTTGGCCGGCACCGCGACGCGCTGGTCGTCGCTCATCAGGTCGGGGTACGCGGCGAGCATGTCGCGGTATGCCGTGGTGGCCAAGACCGCGCCGCTGCGATCAATGATCTGACCGCGTTCAATGACCTGCTCGTCTGACGGCC
>JBDTUR010000037.1:0-13449 GCA_040007635.1 Chloroflexota bacterium | reverse complement strand
CCGCCGGGCCAATGAAGAACGCGAGGCTGACCAGGCTGGACCAGGCGCTATTGGCTGGCCCGAGCTCCGATTCGTCGCGGGTAAGCGACGGCAGATATGCGCCCAGCGCGGGTCCAAAGAACGCGGAGAAGCAAGTGGCGGTGATGGCCAGGCCGACGATGATCCAGATCGACATGTCCAGGTACACGGCGGCCGCGATGACGAGCATCAGCAATCCGCGCGCGATATCGGTGACCAGCAGGATCATGCGCCGATCGAACCGGTCGGCCACGATGCCCGCCGGGATCGAGAGCAGGACATATGGCAGGATGCGCGCCGCGCCGATGATACCCAGGGCGACCGTGTCGCCACCGGTCGCGTCCCACACCAGGACGAGCAGCGCGACCAGGTACAGCCAGTCGCCGATCGATGAGACGAACTCGCCGAACAGCAGCCTAGCGAGGTTGCCGTTGCCCAGCACCCGCCGGTAGGCGGCGATTACTCCCATCGTCCCTCTCGCTCCGCGGGCGTGCGCCCGGTGTCGGCCACTTTACAGGCGTCGTGTCGGCTCGCGCATTGACCGGGCGCACGCGTAAAGTGATCCTGACCCTAGTCCAGCCGAGCAATCCCACATAGACCTACAGGAGATCGAGATGAAGCAAGACAAGGCCAAGACCAAGGACACGAAGCGCAAGACGGCGACGGACGACGACACGCAGGGTCACGCGCACACGTTGGGCGCATCCAGCGCCAAGACGATGGGCGCATCCAGCGCCAAGACGATGGGCGCCTCTAGCGCCAAGAATCTGGGCGCGTCATCGGCCAAGACGTATGGCTCGTCCTCGGCCAAGACGCTCGGCGCCGTCGGCGACGACGACACCGAGGGCCACAGCCTCCTGCTGGACACCGACTACTACATCCAGCGCAAGTCGCGCGACGCGGAGATGGAGCGCGAGGCGCGTGGGCGCCGCCAGACCAAGGAAGCGCGCAGCAACAAGCCCGAGCGCCGCTAGGCACCAGCTCCGGGAATCAGAAGGCCGGGCCGCAAGGCCCGGCCTTTCTTTGTGTCCGGTGCACCCGTCAGTCGGGCGAGCCCATCTCCTCGTAGGGCACGTCAGCAGCAGGCGAGTCTGACGAGGAGTCGGCGGAGGAGTCCGCGGAAGAGTCGACGGCTTGCTCGCTCATCATGTCGGCGCCGGTGCCTTCGCGCGACTTGCGCAGGTCAGCGGCCATCTCCTTGGAGCGCGCCGCGATCTTCTGGCCAGCGGCCTCGGTCATACCGGCGGCCTTGTGCGCCAGCGGGCCGGCCTTTTCGCCGGCAACCGCGGCGAGCTCGGCTGCCTTTGCGGCGACCTCGCGCATGACCGGCGCGGCCTGGGTAGCTAGGGTGTCAATCATCTGCTGGAGCTGCACCAGCATCTCGCGGCCGGCGCGCGGCTTGTCGCCGCTATCGGCCATGTTCTCGTTGGGCTGATTCTGGTTGTCGTTTGGCTGAGTCTGGTTCTCGTCCATGCCCGGATTCTAATGCCGGAAGTGGCGCGTCCCCGTGAGCAGCATTGCGGCGCCCGCGGCGTCCGCCGCAGCAACAACCTCCGCGTCGCGCTGTGAGCCGCCGGGCTGGACGAAAGCGGTGACTCCCGCGTCCGCGCAAACTTCGAGGGCGTCGGGGAACGGATAGAACGCGTCACTGGCGCAAACCGCGCCCGCCGCACGCTCAGGTCCGGCCTTCGCCACGGCCAGGCGGGCGCTGTCGACGCGGCTCATCTGACCGGCGCCCACGCCGACGACCGCACGGCCTTGCACGAGCACGATGGCGTTCGACTTGACGTGCCGGCAAACCCGCCACGCCAGATCGAGCGCGGCACGCTCGTCGTCCGTGGGCGAGCGCTTGGTCGCGACCGTCCAGTTAGTTGGGTCATCGGGTGCGACGTCAGCCTCGGTCACAAGGATCGCGCCGCCGGCGCTGCGCAACTCCATCCCGGCCACCGGCGGCGCGCCGAGGCCCGGATCGAGCAGCACTCGCAGGTTGGGCTTCTTGCCCAGGATTTCGAGCGCGTCAGGCGTGATGTCCGGTGCCGCGACGACCTCGAGGAAGATCTGCGTCAGCTTCTCCGCGAGTGCCGCGTCGACGGGCCCGGTCAGCGCCACGACACCGCCAAAGGCGCTGATCGGATCTCCCGCAAGCGCCAGGTCCCAGGCGCTCAACAGGTCACTCGCCTCGGCCACGCCACACGGATTGGCGTGCTTCACGATCACGCAGCCCGCGCCGCGCAGGTCGCGGGCCAGACCCGTGGCTGCGGCCGCGTCGAGGATGTTGTTGTAGGAAAGCGGCTTGCCCTGCTGCAGCAACGGGCCAGTCGAAAAAGCACCGGGCGCAAGATCGACGCCGCTCGGCAGATACAGCGCGGCCGACTGGTGCGGGTTCTCGCCATAGCGCAGCTCCTGCACTTTGCCCAACTCGAGCCCCAGCCGGCCGGGCAGCTCGATCCGTTTCCACCAGCGCCGCGACAGGGTGTCCGCGATCAGTCCGTCGTAGCCCGCGGTCAACCGGAAAGCAGCCGCGGCCAGCTCGCGCCGCATGTCCTGGGTGAGCCCTCCCCCGTGACCCAGCTCGAGCAGCACGGCGTCGTACTGCGCGGGGTCAGTGACGATGCCCACGCTTTCGTGGTTTTTCGCTGCCGCCCGCACGAGAGTTGGGCCACCAATGTCGATCTGCTCGATCAGCTCGTCGTCGGTGATCCCTTCCTTCGCCGCAGCCGCAGCGAATTGATAGAGGTTCACGACAAGGAGCTCGAACGGCTCGATCAGGGCGGCCGCAAGCTGGGCGCGGTGGTCATCGAGGCGCTGATCGGCCAGCACGCCCGCGGCAATTCGCGGGTGGAGCGTCTTGACCCGGCCGTCGAGCATCTCCGGAAAGCCGGTCACGTCGGCCACATCCGTCACGGCCAGGCCAGATTCACGCAGCGCCCGTGCTGTCCCACCGGTCGAGACGAGCTCGAAGCCGATACCGGCCAAGCGCGTGGCGAAACCGGCCAATCCGTTCTTGTCGGAGACAGAAAGGAGCGCTCGCCGCGGCTGTGGCAGGCCGTCCGCCCTCGCCCAATTGATCCCAACCTTGCCATCGGTGACGGTGATGGCTCCCGCCAGCGCCAGGGCAACGACGCGCGGCAGCAATTGATGTTCGAGCACGTGCACGCGCGCGAGCAGCGTTTCCTGCGTATCTGCTGGCAGGACCGCGACGGGCTGCTGGGCGACGATCGGGCCGCCATCGAGCGACTCGTCGACCAAGTGCACCGTTACTCCGGTCACCCGCGCGCCACCGGCTATCGCCTCGCGGATCGCGTGGGCACCCGCGTACGCCGGCAGCAGGCTGGGATGCACATTCAGGATGCGGTTCGCGTAGCGAGCGAGCGTGATGGGGCCGACTACCCGCATGAAGCCGGCCAAAACCACCCACTCCACTCCGGCATTGGTGAGCGCCGCGGCCATGGCCTCATCCCACCCAGTCTTGTCCGGGTATGAGGCAGGCTCGACGATCGCCGACGCCAACCCCTCGGCCGCCGCGTAACCCAGGGCGTCGCACGGCCGGTCGGCCAGGACCAATGCAATTTCGCCGCCCAGCAGTCCGCGTTTCTCGTACGCCCGCAGAGCGCGCAGGTTGGATCCCGCGCCGGAGACGCAGACCGCGATCCGGCCGCTCACGCCTCTAGGTAGCGCACGCCGCCAAGGTCGTTGATGGTCGCGACCTCGCCGATGGGCCATGCCTCGACACCGTTCTCGGCCAGCACCTGGATCGCTTCGGACACCGCGGCCGGCTCGAGGACCGCGGCGAAGCCGATGCCACAGTTGAAGGTCGCGCGCATCTCCACTCCGTCCATGCCCGCCGCGCGCGCGATCGTGTCGAAGATCTGTGGCTGGCGCCAGGAGGCCGGATGAACTCGAACTCCAAGATCGTGACTAACGGCGCGCGGCAGGTTGCGCGCCAAGCCGCCACCCGTGATGTGCGCGAGACCATGCACACGTCCCAACTTCAGAACGGCCCGTGAATACAGCTTGGTTGGCGTCAGAAGTTCCTCGGTCAGCGCCAGGCGCCCGTCATCAATCAGGCGCCGCACGAGCGAGAAGCCGTTCGAATGGAGCCCGCTCGATGCCAGGCCAACGACAACGTCGCCCGGCCGTGACGCGGAACCATCGATCAGCTGGTCGCGCTCCACGAAGCCCACGCAGAACCCGGCGAGGTCGAAATCGTCGACCCCCATGACACCCGGGTGTTCAGCCGTCTCCCCACCCAACAGGTCGCAGCCGACCTGGCGGCACGCGGCCGCGATACCGCCGACGATCTCGGCCACTCGCTCAGGCACGATTCGCCCAACCGCGAGGTAATCGAGGAAGAACGCCGGCGCGGCGCCATGGCACACGACGTCGTCGGCGCACATCGCCACCAGGTCCTGGCCGACGGTGTCATAGCGACCCAGGCGGCGAGCCAGATCGGTCTTCGTCCCCACTCCGTCCGTTGCGCTGATGACGAGTGGCGCAACCATTCCCGCCGGCACAGCTGAGATTGACGCAAACTCGCCACTGAGCGATCGGGCGTGTTCGCGCATCAGCGCCACCGCGCGCTCACCCGCGTCGACATCCACCCCGGCCTGGGCATAGGCAGTGCGGGTCATCGGTCGGCCACCCCGCCCACAACTGCCAGTTCATCGCGCTCCAGTACGAGTTTGTGGTTACCTGGGTCGTACGGCACAGGCACCGGGTACTTGCCATCGAAACAGGCGAAGCAGAAGCGGTCGCGCGGCAGATCGATAGCGTCGAGCACCCCACCAATAGACAGGTATGAAAGCGAATCGGCGCCGATGTAGTCGCGGATCTCGTCGACGGACTTCGTGGCCGCGATCAGCTCGGTCTCGATCTGGGTATCGATGCCGTAGAAGCACGGGTGGTAGATGGGCGGTGCACTGATGCGGACGTGGACTTCGAGTGCGCCCGCGCGCCGCAGCAGGCCGACGATCTGGCGAGTGGTATTGCCGCGGACGATGGAGTCGTCGACCACCACGAGCCGCTTGCCCCTTACCTGTTCGCGCAGGACCGACAGCTTGACCATCACCCCGCGTTGGCGGAGCCCGTTTGACGGCTGGATGAACGTGCGACCGGCGTAGCGGTTGCGGACCATGCCTTCGCGGTACGGGATGCCGCTGGCCTCCGCGTAGCCAGCCGCGGCCGGGGCGCCGGTATCAGGCACCGGCATGACCAGATCCACATCGACGGGCGCTTCCCGGGCCAGCGCCTCGCCCATGCGCCGCCGCGCTTCGTACAGGTTGCGCCCGAGCATGTACGAATCGGGCCGGGCGAAGTAGATGAGCTCGAAGACGCAGAGGTTCTCGCGGCCCTCCGCGAACCGGACCGACCGTGGTCCGCCCTGCTCGCCCAGGATGACCATCTCGCCCGGTTCGACGTCGCGTACGAACTCTGCGCCCAGGACATCGAGCGCAGCGGTCTCCGACGCCAGGATGTAACCGGTTGTCCCGTCCTGGGTGTGCAGCACGCCCAGCACCAGCGGCCGGAAGCCGTATGGGTCGCGCACCCCGATCACGCGGCCGTCATCCATCACCACGAGCGAGAACGCGCCCGACACTCTTGGCAGCAGGGCCAGGAGAGCATCAACCAGGTCCTCCGCGGGCTCCAGCGCCAGCAGCGCGGTGAGCAGCTCCGTGTCCGTCGTGCCCACCAGCCGTGACTTCCCGCCGGGCAGCGCCTCGAGCAGCTCGCGCGTGTTGACCAGGTTGCCGTTGTGGCCCACGGCAACGGTTCGTGCGGGCCCCATGCGCAGAGTCGGCTGGCTGTTCTCCCAGATGGTCGAGCCCGTCGTCGAATAGCGGCAATGGGCGATCGCCAGGTCACCGCGCAGCGACTCGAGGCGATGCTCCGACAGCACCTGGTCAACGTGGCCCAGGTCCTTGTAGACCATGACACCGCGGCCGTCCGTCACCGCGATCCCCGCCGATTCCTGGCCGCGATGCTGTAGGGCGAAGAGTGCCGTCGTCGCCAGTGGCGCGGCCTGCTGGCCAGGAACGTGCACGCCGACTACGCCGCACATCGCTTATGCCTCGCCCATCACGCGCGGCAGCGCCTGCTGCCACGCCCGGCGCAGATCCGCGAGGGGCACATCGAGCGCGTCGGCCACGCCCGCGCCGCGCTCCTCCGCGGCCCCGGTCGCGCCCACTCCCACAAGGCGAATGCGCAGCCGATCACCACCGACTTGCCCGAGCATCTTGGCGGCCACGCGGTTGCCCGAAGCCAGCCGCGCCAGCTCGTTCCAGTTGCTGGGATTGATGGTCACGACGGCCCGACTGGGGCTCTCGCCGAACAGCACGACCGCCGGCGGCAGCGCCACCTGGGCGACGAGGTCGGCGCCCAGACTGCCCCAGATCGCGGATTCGGCGATGGCCACGGCGAGCCCGCCACCGCTCACGTCCTGGGCGCTTTCGAGCAGATGGCTGGCCGCGGCGCGCCGGAGCACTTCGTGCAGCGCGCCCTCGCGGGCGAGCTCGATCGACGGCGGCCGGTCGTCTGGCGCCGCGCCTGCGAGCCGCTCATACGCCGAACCGACGAGGCCTGCTCCGGTTTCGCCCAGCAGCACGACGACATCACCTTCGTGCCTGAACGCGGGCCCAACAAGGTTGGCGACGTCATCGAGTACGCCAACGACCCCGATCTGCGCCGTTGGCGCGATGCGACCCAGGGGAGACTCGTTGTAGAGGCTCACATTGCCGCCGGTGATGGGGATGTTCAACGCGAGCGCAGCTTCGCCCATACCGCGCACCGATTCCGCCAGTTGCCAATACGCCTCGGGCACGCCAGGGTCCCCAAAGTTGAGGCAGTTGGTGAGGCCCAGTGGCCGGGCTCCGGTTACAGCGATGTTCCTGGCGGACTCCGCGACCGCGAGACTTGCGGCGAGCGCCGGGTCTGTCAGCGCGACGTTGGGCTGGGAATCGGTCGCGACGACGATCGCGCGCTGCGTGCCCTTGACGCGCAGCACCCCGGCAGCCATCGCGCAACCGGCAACGGTGTCAGCGCCAACGGTCTGGTCGTATTGCGTCGTCACCCACGCGCGGCTGCCGATGTTGGGGTGACCCAGCAGCGCCTCTAGGACGGCCGCGGGGTCCATGCCCCGTTCGGGCAGGCCGTCGTGCGCCAGCGGCGTGTCGCCCGGCGCAGGTGCGGCACGGCGGCGCGCGGGTGGCGCGGCGAGGCGCGGGATCTCGATCGATTCGCTCGCGAGCGCTCGCGCCGGCACGCGCGCCAGCTCTTGACCGGCGTCAACGACTACGAGGTCGCCGTCATCGGTCACCACCCCAACCACGGCCGCGGGCAGACCCCAGCGCCGGCAAACCTCGAGCACTTCGTCGAGCCGCGCGGGCGCGACGATGGCCAGCATCCGCTCCTGGCTCTCGCTGATCATCACCTCGAACGGCGCCATGCCCGCCTCGCGGCGCGGCACTGCTGCGAGGTCAATGCGCATGCCGCTGCCGCCGCGGTCCGCGAGCTCTGACGACGCACACGTCAGCCCGGCCGCGCCCAGATCCTGCAGCCCCTCGAGCAGGCCCCGCTCCACGAGCTCGAGCGTCGACTCGATGAGCAGCTTGCCCGCGAACGGGTCGCCCACCTGGACGCTGGGCCGCATGGCGGCCGAGCCCTCATCGAAATTGGCGCTCGCGAGTACGGACGCGCCACCAATGCCGTCGCGCCCCGTGGTCGAGCCGTACAGCACCGCCAGCGACCCCGGCGTTGCCGCCGACGCGCGCGCAATGCGGTCTTCCGGCAGCAGGCCGATGCACATGACGTTGACCAGCGGGTTAGCCGTGTAGGTGGGATCGAAGGTCAGCTCCCCGCCCACTGTGGGTACCCCCACGCAGTTGCCATAGCCGCCCACGCCATGAACCACGCCGTTGACCAGGCGCCGGGTGGGACCGTCGTCGGGCCAGCCGAACTTGAGCGCGTCGAGCAGTGCTACCGGCCGCGCACCCATCGCGACGATGTCACGCAGGATGCCACCCACCCCGGTAGAGGCGCCCTGATACGGCTCAACGGCGCTGGGGTGGTTGTGCGACTCCATCTTGAACGCGACGGCGAGGCCATCGCCAAGGCGCACGACACCCGCCTGCTCACCCGGGCCGGCGAGCACGTCCTCGCCTTTGGTGGGCAGCGTGCGGAGCAGCGAGCGCGACGATTTGTACGAGCAGTGCTCGCTCCACATCACGCTGAACATCGCCAGCTCGAGATCGTTGGGCGCGCGGCCCAGCTTGGAGGTGATCGCGCTGAGCTCGTCGTCTGTCAGGCCAAGCCGACGATGCAGCGGCGCCTCCACCGGCCGCTCGGACAGGAGCGTCACGCGGCAACCCGCGCGCGCGCCAGGCTTTCGACGAGCGACCGCATGAGCCACAGCCCGTCGTCCGAGCCCAGCAGCGCCTCAGATGCGCGCTCCGGATGAGGCATCAACCCGCACACGTTGCCGCGCTCGTTCATGACGCCGGCGATGGCACGCTCCGATCCGTTCGGATTGCCCTCAGGCGCCGCGTATCGAAACAGCACCTGGCCGTTCGCCGCCAACGCGTCAAGATCGGCGCTTGGCAGCCAGTAGGCGCCCTCGCCGTGGGCAATCGGCATTCGCAGCGTCAACCCGTCGGGCACCGCATGGGTGAACGCGGTATCGCGCCGCTCAACGCTCAAGCGCACCCAGCGATGCTCGAAGCGCAGCGTCGTGTTGCGCCGCAGCACGCCCGGTAGCAGCCGCGCCTCCGTCAGCACCTGGAAGCCGTTGCAGATGCCCAACACCAGGCCGCCCCGCTCCGCGTGATCGCGTACCGCGCCCATCACCGGTGAAAAGCGCGCGATGGCGCCTGACCGGAGGTAATCGCCGTGGGCAAAGCCACCGGGCAGGATGACTGCGTCGGCACCGCCCAGATCCGTCCGCTCGTGCCACACGAGCTCCGCCGATCCACCGGCCAGCTCCACGCCGTGGACCGCGTCGCGATCGCAGTTGGAGCCGGGGAAGACGACTACAGCCACCTTCACTTTTCAGAAGGGCCCATTCGGGCCGTCACTGACTGACGATCGACCTGCCAACTTTCGATTAACGGGTTTGCAAAGAGCTCTTGCGCCAGGCGATCAACCATCGTCCAGGCTTCTTCCTCAGAGCCCGCCTCCACCTCCAGGTCCACGCGTCTGCCCACGCGCACGTAATGCACATTGACGGCATCAAGCTGAGGCAATGCTGCCTCAACGGCACGACCCTGAGGGTCGAGAATGCCTTCCTTGGGCATGATGGAAACGCTAAATCGGTAGCTATCGGTCATGCGATCACGTCATCTGCGAGGTAGTGCTCGAACGAGCCGCCGGTGATGCGCTCGAACGCCTCCGCGTAGCGTTTGCGCGTGCCGGCCACGACATCCGCAGACAGCTCCGGCCCGGGATAGGTCTTGGCCCAGTCGAGCGTCTCGAGGTAGTCGCGCACATATTGCTTGTCGAATGAATCCTGGGCTCGGCCGGGCTCGTACGTCGAGGCGTCCCAGAAGCGCGAGGAATCGGGCGTCAGCACCTCGTCGATGAGGATCATCGGCCCGTCGTCGACGATGCCGAACTCGAACTTCGTGTCGGCAACGATGATCCCCGCGGGCTCCGCGGTCTGGGCCGCGAACTTGTACAGCGCAAGGGCCTTGTCGCGTGCCTCCTCGGCCCGCGCGGCGCCAACGAGCGCGACCATCTGCTCGAACGAGATGTTCTCGTCGTGGCCGACCTCGGCCTTGGTCGACGGCGTGAAGATGGGCTCCGGCAAGCGGTCCGACTCGCGCAGGCCAGCGGGCAGTGGGATGCCGCACACCCCGCCCGTGCGCCCGTAATCCTTCCAGCCGCTCCCCGCCAGGTAGCCGCGCACGATCAGTTCGACCGGCAGGACGGTCGCGCGGCGGCACACCATCGAGCGGCCGCGCAACTCGTCCGCGGCAGCAGCGAACTCGCCGGGCAAACCCGCGACGGATGTGGAGAGCAGATGGTTGGGCATGATGCCGGCGCGCTCCGTCTCGCGGAACCAGTAGCGCGCGAGGCCGGTCAGGACGCGGCCCTTGTCGGGGATGGGTGTGGGCAAGACGACGTCGAACGCACTGACGCGGTCCGACGCCACCAGCAGGAGGCGCGAGTCATCGAGCGCGTAGATGTCGCGCACCTTGCCCGAACGAACAAACCCCGGTGCGACTTCAGCCAGCGACATGTGCAGCCTCCCCTTTCAGTCGGTCGATGATCAATTCGACATTGCGCAGCAACTGGTCGATGTCAAAACAGGCGGCGATCTGGTCGGCCGACAACCTGCTGGTCACCGACTCATCCGCCTCGATCAGCTCACGCAGCTGGCGCCGTTCGTCGGCGGCCTTGAGCGCGGCCCTCTGGACGATGGCGTAGGCGTCCTCCCGCGCCAGGCCGCCCTGCTCCACGAGCGCCGTCAGCAGGCGACTGCTCGCGAAGAGGCCCAGCCCCCGCTCGAGGTTCTCGCGCATCCGCTCGGGCCGCACGACGAGCCCCTCAACGATGCGTGTCATGCGCACGCTCATGTAATGGAGCAGCGTCGTTGCGCCAGGCAGCGCGACGCGCTCGACCGACGAGTGGGCGATGTCGCGCTCGTGCCACAACGCCTCGTCTTCCAGCCCCGCCCCGGCATAGCCGCGCACCAGGCGAGCGAGACCCGCCAGGCGCTCAGAGGTGATCGGGTTGCGCTTGTGGGGCATGGCGCTCGAGCCCTTTTGCCCGGCGCGGAACGGTTCCTGGACTTCGCCAATCTCGGTGTGCTGGAGGTTGCGCACCTCGGTCGCGGCACGCTCGATCGAACCGGCGCAGACGGCGATCGCCACGAGGAACGCGGCATGGCGGTCGCGCGCCACCACCTGGGTCGCGGCAGGCTCGATGGCCAGGCCCAGCTCAGCCATCACCTCGGCCTCGATGTCGGGCCCAAGCTGGCTGTACGTCCCCACGGCGCCGGACATCTTGCCAACGGCTATCTCCGCTGCCGCAAGTGCGATGCGCCGCCGGCCGCGCGCCAGCTCGAAGGCCCACGACGCAAGCTTGAGGCCAAAGGTGATGGGCTCGGCGTGGACGCTGTGGGTGCGGCCCATCATCACCGTCGCGGCGTGCTCGCGTGCCTTAGCCGCGAGGACGTCGACCAAGGCTGCCAGCGCAGCGTCGAGCAGATCGGCCGCGGCACGACATTGCAGCGCGAGTGCCGTGTCAACAACATCGGATGACGTCAGCCCAAAGTGCAGGAAGCGCCCTTCCGGGCCGCATGTTTCGGCAACCTGGCTGACGAAGGCAATGACGTCGTGGTCGGTCGTCATTTCGATCTCGGCGATGCGATCGACGTTGACTGTCGCCGTGATCTCGACCGCGGCGGTTGTTCCCGCCGGCACCATGCCGTGACGCTCCACCGCGCGGAGCGCGGCGATCTCGACGCGCAGCATCTGATCGAAGCGCGCCTGGTCTGTCCAGAGCGCGCCCATTTCAGGCAGCGTGTAGCGCGCGATCACGCGGCCAGCTCCGCAGCCGCGCGGCCGATGTCGCGCCGGACCACTTTGCCCGCAAAGTCGATTCGCGCCGCGGCCTCATAGGCAGCGTCAGCAGCTCCGCTTAGGTCACTGGCCCGACCGACCACCGTCAGCACCCGACCACTTGCGGTCATCAGCGCGCCCTGACTGGCCTGCGCGACCCCAGCGCCAAAGACGAGCGCGCCGGCCGCAAGGGCATCGTCGATGCCACGAATCTCGTCACCGGTGCGGGGTGCGGCTGGGTAGCCGTCCGCGGCCAGCGTCAGTGCGACCGTGCTCTCGTCAGTGCTCCAAGGTGGCGCTTGACCGTTGAGCGACCCCGTCGCCGCGGCCAGGAGAAGCGGCGCCAGCGGGCCAGAAAGCCGCGGCAGGATCGCCTGCGTTTCGGGATCCCCAAAACGCGCGTTGAATTCCAGAACGCGCGGCCCATCAGCGGTCAGCATCAGGCCGGCAAAGAGCGCGCCGCGAAACGGGGTGCCGCGTGAGGCCATGTATGCCAGAACGGGCTCGAAGATGGTCCGCATCACCCCCGCGAGCCGCGCGTCATCGAGATCCGGCAGTGGCGAGTAGGCGCCCATGCCGCCCGTGTTGGGCCCGCGATTGCCCTCGCGCAGCTGCTTGTGGTCGCGCGCCGCCGGCAGCGCCAGTGCCGTCGTGCCGTCGCAGATCGCGATCACGCTCGCCTCGCGGCCCGTCAGGAAGCGCTCAATAACGACCCGCGCCCCGGCGGCGCCAAAGTGGCCTTCATCGAGCGCTGAGCGGATGGCGCGTTCAGCCTCGCCCAGGGTGGCGCAGATCATCACACCCTTGCCACCAGCCAGGCCGTCGGCTTTCACGACGTGCGGCAAGCCAATCTCCGCCGCGTACTCCAGCGCACCCCGGGCGCTCGCAAAAGCGCGTCCCGTCGCCATGGGCACGCCCGCCGCGCGGCACACCTCGCGCGCGAAAGCCTTGCTGCCCTCCAACTGCGCGGCCGCGGCGCTGGGCCCAAAACAGGCGACACTCTCGCTCGCCAACCGATCCGCGAGCCCGCCGACGAGCGGCGCCTCAGGACCCACGACAACAAGGTCAACACGCTCTGCGCGGCACAGCCCGGCTATGCCATCAAAGTCATCGACGCGCACTTCCGGCCGCACATCCGCGACCCGCGCCATCAGCGGATTGCCGGGCGCGACCAGTACGCCTGCGGTGCCGTCCTCGCTCGCGAGCCGCCACGCCAGGGCGTGCTCGCGCGCGCCGCTGCCAACGATCAGGACGCGCAACCCGCTCACGCCGTGGCTCCGGCACGCCGCCGCACACCCAAGACGGGGCCCGAACCCACGATGAGTGTCTGGTTACGCTCCGGGCCAACGCTGATCACATCGATCGGCGCGCCGGCGCGCTCCTCGATAGCGGCAACGTAACGCCGCGCGGCCGCGGGCAGCTGAGCGACAGTCCGGCAAGCGCTTATGTCCTCGCTCCAGCCCTCGAGCGTCTCGTAGACAGGCTCCGCGCGCTCGAGCTGCGCCACGTTGAGCGGCCACGAATCCACGAGGCGCCCATCCACGCGGTAGCCGGTGCACACCTTGAGCTGCGGCAGGCCGCTCAGGATGTCGATCTTGTTGAGCATCAGCGTGTTCACGCTGTTGACCTGGACGGCGTAGCGCAGCGGCACGAAGTCCAGCCAGCCTGACCGCCGCCGCCGGCCGGTCGTCGTTCCGTACTCGTGGCCCTTCTCGGTCAGGTGCTCGCCCACGGCATCCTTCAATTCGGTCGGCAGAGGCCCCGCCCCGACGCGCGTCGAGTAGGCCTTCATGATGCCCAGCACCTGGTCTACCTGGAGCGGTCCAATGCCGCCACCGGTGCATGCCCCGCCGGCAATCGGATTGCTGGACGTCACGTA
>JBDTUR010000036.1:0-13511 GCA_040007635.1 Chloroflexota bacterium | reverse complement strand
GCCGTGCGCCGAGTGACCAGATGTGAACCAATCGGCGCCAGCCTGCGCACATATCGGTGAGCGGCCCCGGCAACGCCGATGCTGCTGACGGCGAGCACTCCTCTGGGCCGTCCGACGAAGCGCTCCTCGAGCGCCTCGCGGCTGGAGCGGATGAAGGCGCGCTGTCCGATTTGTATGACCGCTATCAGGCCCAGATGTACGGACTCGCTATGCGCATAACTCGGGACCCGGCGCTCGCCCAGGACGCTGTCCAGGAGGCGTTTGTTGGTGTTTGGCGCAATGCCGCGCGGTACGCGGTGGGCCGCTCGAGCGTGCGCACCTGGATGCTGTCGATCGCGCATCACCGGGCGATTGACATCGTTCGCCGCCGTCGACCGGCGGCGGCACTGCCAGAGACGGAGAGCGCGGATCCCGCGCTGACTTCGCCGGACGTCTGGCCTGAGGTTGCGCAGACCCTTGATCGTGCGGCCGTGACCGCCGCGCTGGCTGGCCTGCCCGACGCGCAGCGCGAGGCAATCCAGCTCGCCTATTTCCAGGGGCTGACGCAGGTCGAGATCGCCGATCGCACCGGCGCGCCACTGGGCACGGTCAAGAGCCGCGTCCGGCTGGGCCTGCTGGCTATGCGCCAGACGCTCGAGGCCTCCGAGGGCTCGGCATGAACCAGCCCATGACACACGCGGAAGCCACCGAGTTGGCCGGCCTGTACGTCCTCGACGCCCTGGTGGCGGCTGAGCGCGCGCAGGTCGACGCGCATCTCGCAAACTGTGCGCAGGCGCACGACGATTTCGCAGCCGTGGGCGGCGTTGTGCCCGCTCTGGCGTCGCTCGCCGATCCAGTGGGCGCGCCCGCTTCCCTGAAGAACAAGGTGCTGGCCGACTACCGCGCTGGAGCCTATGCAGGGGCGCACAGCCCAGCGGCGCGGGTTCGCCCGGCGCGACAGTCGTGGTTGGGTTGGGCTGCCGCGGCCGCCGCGGTCCTCCTTCTGGCGGTCACGGCAGGCTGGGCCGTAACGGCCCAGTCGCATGCGGACGCCCAGGCGCAGCGCGCGCAGCAACTTGCCCAGGCGATCAACATTTTGTCTTCGCCGCGCTCCCAGTCGGCGACGCTGCACGGCGCCGCTCAAGCTGACGGCGCGCGTGGCTTCGCCGCGATTGATCGGTCGGGCGCGGGCTACATGGTCCTGCTCAACCTCCCCGCGGCACCTGCCGGCCAGGCGTACCAGGCGTGGTATCTAACCGATCACCAACCAACTTCGGCCGGTCTGCTAAGTGTCCAGGAGGGCGGCTTCGCGGTGCTCTCCTTGTCGTCGCCCACGCCCTTTGACCAGGTCGCGCTGACCCTTGAGCCCGCGGCCGGCTCCGCGCAGCCGACGAGCGACCCAATCCTTACTGGTGAATTGACCACGCATGCCTGAGGGCCTCTTCATAACAATTGAGGGACCCGACGGCGCCGGCAAGAGCAGCCAGGCGACCCTGCTCGCCGATCGCATCCGTGGCCTGGGGCGGGACGTCGTTCTAACGCGCGAGCCGGGCGGCACGCGCGTTGGCGAAGGTGTCCGCACCGTGCTACTCGACCGCGAGGGGGAGGGTCATACCGCCGTTTCGGACGCGCTGCTCTACAACGCCGCGCGGCACCACTCGGTCATCGAGGTGATCCGCCCTGCGTTGGCGCGCGGCGCGGTGGTCATCAGCGATCGCTACGCCGATTCGACGCTCGCCTACCAGGGCTATGGCGGCGGCGCGCCGCTCCATGAGTTGGGCGCAATTCAGCGCCTGACGACGGGCGGCCTGATGCCGGCGCGGTCGGTGCTGATCGACGTCAGCGTCGTTGACGGCTTGTCGCGCCGCCACTCCGGCCCTGCCGAGGGCCTCAACCGCTTCGAGACGTCCAAGCTCCACGGCACCGACTTTCACCAGCGCGTGCGCGACGGCTACCTGCAGATGGCGGCAGACGATCCGGAGCGGTGGCGCGTCGTTGATGGCGCCGCGGATCGCAATGAAGTTGCGGCCCGAGTGTGGGCCGCGGTGGGCGACCTCTTCTAGGACGCGGTTCGCCCTAGCTGCCGGAAGCGACGAAGATCGAGCCGCGCCCGCGCCGCTTGGCCTCGGCCAGCGCATTGCCGGCCGCGCTCAGGAGTTCCGCCGTTGTTGCACCGTCGAGCGGATAGATCACCGCGCCCACGCTCACGCTGATCGGCTTGCCCGCCGCTTCACGCTTGAGCAACGCGTCGCGCACTCTGCGGCCGCACACCTCGCCACCGCCACCGGGTGCGATCAAAGCGAATTCGTCCGGACCGTAGCGCGCCACGGTGTCGACAAGCCGCACCTCGTCGGCGAGAGTTGCCGCGACGTGGCGCAGCACTTCGTCCCCAACGGGCGAACCCGCGGCGGTGTTGATCTCGTCAAAGCCATCGACATCGAATAGCAGGACGCTCAATTGCGATTCCTGGCGCGTCGCGCGGGCGAGCTCCAGCTCCAGCATGCGTTCGAAGGTGACCTTGTTGGCAAGTCCGGTCAATGGGTCGGTGTTGGCCAGCCGACCGATCCAGTCGGCCCGCTCCAGTAGCGCTCTCTGCAGCCGGGCCTGGCGGATGGCCACCGCGGAAAGGTCGGCCAGAGCGGTGAGCATGTCGTCCGATCCCTCGCGCGGGGCATCTTCGTACGCGGCCAGCAGCACCCCTTCGGCATCCTCGCCGCCTGTCTCATCGGCCGCGATGAGCGGCACAGCGACAAGCCCATGCCACTCGATGTGCTGGCCGGTGAATGCGCTCGCCGCTTCGTTGCCGCTGACGGTCATCTGTTGCCGCGCACGGGCAACCTTGGCAACGATCTCCTCAGGGTCGTCGAGCGACACCTCCGCGTGTGCCGTGACCATCATGCCGCGCATGCCCGCCTGTGCAGCGGGCACGAGGAGGTTCGCGACCGGATCGAGCAGGTAGATCACAGCCGCCGTGGCGCCGGCCGCACCAATGACGTGCCCCGCGAGCGCGTCGAGCTTGGTGTCGAGCTCAGGACCGCGCGCAACGATGCGCGCCGCGTCGAGTAGGGAGAAGCCCGGATCGGTACGGTCCATCGCTGCGATGATAGGGCCGTCAGGCCCGCAGGAACTCGAGGTACCGCCCGGCGTCGACGTTGCCGCCACTCAACACCGCGACAACCAGGCCCGCCGGTAGGGAGTCGCGTCGGTTGAGCAATGCGGCCAGGGACACCGCGCCCGATGGCTCGACCACGAGGTGCGCTTCGCGGGCCGCCAGCGCGATGGCCGCAGCGATCTCCGCCTCGCTCACCGTCAGGACGCCGTCCAAGCTTGCCAGCAGGTGCCGGAATGGGATGGGCGCCGGTGCCTCGCCACGCAATCCGTCAGCGATTGTGCTCGACGTCCTATCCGACGGCCACGGCTTGATCTCACCGGCATTGAACGAGTCGCGTGTATCTGCCGCGACCTCAGGCTCGACGCCGAACACATGGGCGTCCGGGCGAAGCGCCTTGACCGCCGTGGACGTGCCCGCGGCCATGCCGCCCAGGCCCACCGGCACCAGGACGACTGGTGCGTCACTCACTCCAAGAGCCGCGAGTTGCTCGACGATCTCCAGGCCGATCGTGCCCTGGCCCGCGATGACACCCAGGTGGTTCGCCGACGGGACGAGCACCATGCCGTCGTGGTCGGCGATCTCATGCGCCCGCGCGACACGCTCCTCGTTGTGCGGCCCAACGAACTCGATCTCAGCACCGTCCGCGCGCACGCCCGCGACCTTGACTTGGGGCGCGTTGTTGGGCATGACCACCAGGGCACGGATGCCGAGCAGCCGCGCGGCACGCGCGATGGCCTGCGCGTGGTTGCCCGACGAGTGGGTGACCACGCCGCGGGCCCGCTCCTCGGCCGTCATTTGCGAGAGCGTGTTGTAGGCGCCGCGGATCTTGAATGAGCCGGTCGGCTGGAGGCATTCAGGCTTGAGGTATGCGCCATCGCGGAACGGCAGCAGTGGCGTTCGCACGGCGACCCGCGCGATGCGCTCGGCAGCGGCGCGGAATTCCGCAAGGGTCACCAATCGGCCATCGTCAGCGTGATGCACACGGATATACTGCCCGGACTCGGCCAGCCGTGTCGGAGGATCCCATCTCAGGATGAGTCTCGGTAGCGCCATATCCACCGCGCCCAACGCATCCGAACTCGTCCGCCGGCCGTCGAAGACGGACTCGCTCCGCCCCACTTACGGCTTCGATGATGTCTCGCTTGCGCCCGGGACGGAAACGCTGGATCCCGCGGACGTTGACACCTCGGTCCACTTTGGTGGCCTGGAGCTCGCTATCCCCATTCTTGCGTCCGCGATGGACGCCGTCGTTGATGCGCCTTTCGCCGGCGTGCTCGCCAAGCTGGGCGGCCTCGCCGTGCTCAACCTCGAGGGTGTCCAGACGCGCTACGACGATCCCGCTGCGGTGCTGGAGCGGATCGCGTCGCTGCCCGATGACCAGGTGCAGGGCGCCCTCGCCGCGGCCTACGCCGAGCCAATTCGTGAGGAGCTCGTCGCCCGGCGCATCGCTGAGATCAAGGCCGCTGGATCGCCCGCTTTTGTCGCGGCCACGCCCGCGGCCGCCCGCCGCCTGGGGCCGTTCTGCGCCGAGCATGGCGCGGACATGTTCCTGGTCCAATCGCAGGTCTCTTCAGCGCGGCATTTGGCGGCGGGCTATGAGCCACTGGCGCTGAGCGAATTCACGCGGTTCATGCCTATCCCCGTTGCCGTGGGCAACACGACCAACTATCACGCGGCCATCGAGCTCATGCGCCAGGGCGCGGCCGCGATCTTTGTAGGCGTGGGTCCTGGCGCCGCCTGCACGACACGCGACGTGCTGGGTATCGGCGTACCGCAGATCACCGCGATTGCGGACGTGGCCGCGGCGCGCGACGATTTCTTCGACCAGAGCGGGCGCTACGTGCCGGTCGTGGCTGACGGGGGCATGCGCCGCGGCGGCGAGCTCGCCAAGGCGATCGCCGCGGGCGCGGACGTGTTGATGCTGGGCTCACCGCTGGCGCGCGCTACGGAAGCGCCCGGCAAGGGCACCAACTGGGGCATGGCCGCACCCAGCGCCACGCTGCCCCGGGGGACGCGCATCAAGGTCGGCACCGTGGGGCCGCTCGAGCAGATCCTGCTGGGCCCGTCGCACGTCGTGGATGGCACGCAGAACCTGGTTGGGGCGCTGCGCCAGTCAATGGCGGCCCTCGGCGCACAGAACATCCGCCAGATGCAACAGGTCGAGATGGTCTACGCCCCGGCCGTCGCGGTCGAGGGGAAGTCGTGGCAGCGAGGCGCTTCGCGCTGACCCGGGCTGAGGCCAGCATGGCCTCGGATCGCGCCGCACGCCCTAGATCGCGTGATTGGAGATCATCGCAACACCACGCCGTCCCTCGCGCCGTTTAGGCCCTCAACCGCGCCCATATTTCGATGGTTTTGGAGGCGATCTCCAAAAGTGACGACCTGACGAGCGATAAGCGCCAGTTGAGTGGCGGCAAACCGTCCGACAAGGCCTGCGGTGTTGACTAGATCTCCAATGTCGCCCAAGCGCCTCGCGGTCCCGCCATCACCAGCGGCCGAAGCCGCCGTCGCACGTCTGCGCTCGGAATTTGGGCGGTTGATTCGCGACGCGCGCCTGGCCCGGCTCTGGTCGACGGCCGATCTGGGGGCACGAGCAGGCGTTTCGCGCTGGGCGATCTACCTCGCGGAGCGCGGCGACGCGGTATCACTCGAGGTGATGGCGCGGGTGGCGACGGCGCTCGGTCTGCGAATGGAAGTGGACCTGGTGGATCCGCGACGCAGACAACTAACAGGCCGCCCGTCGGATCCTGTGCACAGCGCGATGGGCGAGCACGAGGCCGCGCACTTGCGCCGTCATGGCCGAGCCATGGGCCTCGACGAGCCCTATCAGCACTACCAGTTCGCGGGTAGGGCCGACTTCCTCGCTTGGGACGTCGAGGCTCGTGCGCTTCTGCGCATCGAGAACAGGACGCGATTCCCCGACTTCCAGGAGATGGCCGGCAGTTTCAACGCCAAGCGTGCCTACCTCAGCCGCGTTCTGGCCGACCGCGTGGGAGTGAACAGCTGGCGGAGCGAGACGCACGTTATCGCCGCCCTCTGGTCGGCTGAAGTGCTCCACTCGCTCCGTCTACGGAGCGAGAGTTTCCGGGCGCTATGCCCGGAGGAGCCACTCGGTCTCGAGAGCTGGTGGAACGGCCAACCGGTCGTCGCGGGCAAACGCAGCGAACTCGTGGTCATCGATCCACTCGCGACAGCGAGGCATCGGCCCTGGATCGGGCTCGAGGAGTCACTTACTGCGCGACCCAGGCATCGCGGCTACGCAGACGTTGCGCGACTATTGGCGCGTGCCGCCTGATAGCCGCGATCTCGTTGGGGAGCAGCTGGCCGCCTGGGGCAAGGTGGCGATGCTCGAGACGATTGGTCGGAAGTCGGGCAAGCCGGTTCGGTCGGCCGTGGGCTTCATCGAAGAGGACGATGGCTGCATGCTGGTTGCCGCCGGGTCGGACACAGCCGACTGGGTGCTCAACCTCCGCGTCAACGCGAAAGCCATTGCGACGGTAGGCGACCGGTCGGCCGTCTATAACCAGGCGGTCGAGCTCGAGGGTGACGAGCGGTCGGCCACCCTGGTCGCGCTCATCCTCAAATACGGCACTCCGTCCGAGGGCCTTGGTCATGGCCCCGTTTTCCGTCTGCTGCGCCCCGTAGAATCCGCTCCAGGAGGCCAGTGATGCGCACCGCCGTGCTACGCCTGTCCGTGCTCTTGCTGCCGCTCGCTCTGGCGGCGTGCGCTGGCCCCGCCAAATCGCCAACGCCAGCCGCGAGCGGTCTGTTCAGCCCGGACGTGGTGCCCACGTCGGATCAACTGTGCAAGCTGCTGACGGTCGACGACTGGACGGCGGCAGGCCTGACCGGCGCGCGGGCGCCAAGCATCGACGACGATGGCCCGGGCACCGGCTCCGCCTACTGCACCTATGGCAGCTCGTCCGGGGCCACCGGTGGTCTGGAGCTCGACGTGTTTGTAGGCCCCACCTTCGATGATGCCAGGACGACATACGCCACGATCGCCCAGTCACTACCACCGTCGGATCCGCCAACCATGTCGGGCATCGATGCCGGGTTGATCAACGCCAACATTGAGCCTGGCTTTGGCGCGATCCTCGTCCGCGCCGGCAAGCTCGTCGTGACGATCAGCCTTCCGACCTCGGCCAGTGCAGGCGATCAGCTGACCAACCTTACCCAGACCGTGCTGGCACGCGCGCTGTCGCTCCAATAGCAGATACTCCGGCCTTGACCTTCGACCAGCTGCTGACCGCCGCCATCGGTGCCTTTTTTGGTGCCGCGGGCTGGCTGCTCGTGGGGTTGTACATGCAGCGCCGCGCGGCGACCAACCAGGCGCGCAATGCCGCAAGAGCGGTGTACTTCGAACTCGCCATGAACGCGATCGACATCAAGGTTGCGGCCGAGCACATGGTCTTCCAGCCGTTGCGCCGCCAATCGTTCGATAGGCTGCTGCCCGAGCTCGCCACCTGGCTGGCCGCCGAGGATCTCGAGGTAATGGTGCGCGCCTACATGAGTCAGTCGGGGTACGAGCAAGCGCAGCGTGACGAGAAGCTGCCCGCACAGGTGCGCGGCGCCGTGCTCCAGACGGTCCTCGCCCAGCATCGTGCGGCGAGCGATCTGCTGGGGCTCAAGGCCTTCTCGGCGCAGGAGCGGGCCCGGTTATCCACAGCTACGGAGCCCGTACATGCCTGATTCAAAGCAGGAGTTCTTTCGGCGCTACATGGGGGCCATCAGCACCAACGACTTCACATTGCTGGAAGAGATGATCCATCCCGACTACGTCGCTGACTATCCGCAGTCGGGTGAGCGCTTCCGCGGTTTCGCTGCCTTCAAGTTCCAGCTCGAGCACTACCCGGGCGGGCTGCCGGCGGACCGCTACGACGACAAGAATTCGAAGGTCCTGGGTGACGAGGAGCGCTGGGCGATCTCGCCCGGCTACACGGTGCTTCCGCTGACCGGCCCGGACCGCTTCACGACCGTCACCCGGGCGCCGTACCCGGACGGCTCGCGCTGGTGGGTCGTGTCGATCCTGACAATGAAAGACGACAAAATCTGGCACGCCGAGACGTACTTCGCGCCGGAGTTCGAGGCGCCGGAGTGGCGCAAGGGCATGGCCGAGATCATCCCCCGCGACTAGACTCGGGTCAGGTGGTTAAGGAGCGCGGTAAGACCGTCCATGGCGAGTTGGCCAACGCCGGCCATCGTGTGCTCGCGCCCGATGACGCCGAGGTTGAGGCATATCTCGAGGTAGCGCTCGACGCGCCGCCGCCAGAGCGGCCCACCGACGACCCGGCCAAGCCCGATTCGGTCATCGTTCTGGACTTTGGCGGCCAGACCGCGCAGCTCATCGCCCGCCGCATACGCGAGCTCAACGTGTACTCGGAGCTGCTGCCATTCGACACGCCCTGGTCGGAGATCGAGCGGCGCCAGCCACGCGCCGTGATCCTGTCGGGCGGTCCAATGAGCGTTTACGAGGAAGGCTCACCACATCCCGATCCGCAAATCTGGGTGGACGCTGGTGTGCCTGTCCTGGGCATCTGTTACGGCGTACAGCTGATGGCCCATCACCTGGGCGGGTCAGTCGAACCAGCCGGCAAACGCGAGTACGGCCCGGCGACGGTGTCGATCACCACTGAAAACGGCCTTTTCAAGGGCATCGAGAAGCAGCAGCCGGTGTGGATGAGTCACGGCGATTCGATCCTCGAACCGCCGCCCGGTTTCAGGCCGCTCGCCGAGTCCAGCAACACGCCGTACGTGGGCCTGGCTGACCCCGACCGACGCATGTATGGCATCCAGTTCCACCCCGAAGTGGTGCACACACCGGCCGGTCGGGACATCCTGCGCAACTTCGTCATGGGCATCGCCGGGGCGCGGCCGTCGTGGACGTCGGCGTCGTTCATCGAGACCACGGTGCGCGACATCCGCGAGCGGGTCGGTGACGGCAAGGTGATCTGCGCGCTGTCGGGCGGGGTGGATTCGGCAGTTGCCGCGACTTTGGTCCAGCGGGCAGTCGGTGACCAGCTCACGTGCATCTATGTCGACCACGGGCTGATGCGCAAGCGCGAGAGCGAGTTGCTGCGCCAGACATTCGCGGACAACCTGGGGATGCAGCTCGTCATGGTTGACGCGCGCGATCGTTTCCTCGCGCGGCTCGCGGGAGTCGAGGAGCCCGAGCAGAAGCGCATGATCATCGGCGACGAGTTCATCCGCGTCTTCGAGGAAGAAGCCGCGCGCATCGGTCAGATCGACTTCCTGACACAGGGCACGCTGTATCCGGATGTGATCGAGTCGACAACGCCTGAGACCAAGGCCGCTCAGAAGATCAAGACGCATCACAACGTCGGCGGGCTGCCAGCCGACCTGCGCTTCAAATTGATCGAGCCACTGCGCTACCTGTTCAAGGATGAGGTGCGCGCGGTGGGCCTGGAGCTTGGGCTGCCTGAAGCGATGGTTCATCGCCAGCCATTCCCGGGGCCGGGCCTCGCGATCCGGGTCATCGGCGCGGTCACCGCTGAGCGGCTGGACACGCTGCGCGAGGCGGACTGGATCGTCATCGACGAGATCAAGGCCGCGGGCCTGTACCGGTCGCTGTGGCAGTCGTTCGCGATCCTTACACCCGTCAGGTCTGTTGGCGTGATGGGCGACGGGCGGACGTACGCCAATGTCGTTGCGATCCGCGCCGTGACATCGGAAGACGGGATGACAGCCGACTGGGCCAAGTTGCCCTACGACCTGCTTGGACGCATCTCCTCGCGCATCGTTAACGAAGTTCCCGGCGTCAACCGCGTGGTCTACGACATCTCATCCAAGCCGCCAGCCACGATCGAGTGGGAGTAAGGGCGGGGCTACTTCGGAACGTCGGACTTGGCATCGCGCTGACCACGCTGCTGGCCTGTCAGTCCGCCACTACTGAAACGGTGGTCGGCAGAGGATCAGTCGACGGCCAGGAATGGACAGTCACCGTGAGCTTCTACGAAGATCGCTCTGGAGTTTGTGTTCATACGCGCTATCCGCCAGCTGGCCAACTTGGCGGCAGCTGTTCGTCTGGGCCGCCATCTGACGCCCTGACCATTCACATCGACCACGGCTCCGGCCGCCCAGTCGTCGTGAGTGGATTGTCAACCATTCAGGTTGCGACCGTCCGTGTGGACGCACTTCAGGATTCGAAATCCGTCCAGCCCGTTCAAATCGTCTTTCCGGAATTCATCGCAGCCTGGGGCGTGGCATTTCCGGAAGGAACCGAAATCTCTAGCGTCGAAGCTATAGACGCAGGAGGCACCGTCATCAAGTCCATAAAGGCCCCGAAATAGGTCCGAGTCAGGCAGAACCGGATCAGGTCGATGACTGATCGGCTGCCACTTCCGGGCATCTCGTACATCAAGGAAGAGGCGGTCACTCTGCGTGATGGCGAAAAGCTGAGCGCGGGAATGACCGCGCCGAGCGTCATGGACGACGGTTGGTGGCTGACCAACTTGTGGGTAGGCGACGAGGGCGGCGTGGTGTCGGCTCTGAGCGTGGCGCCGGCCGCCGGCCCGCCGCCAGGCACGCCCCTTGAACAGATGGGACCCCGAGTTGCGGGCGCGCTCTCCGGAGTGATCGCCGAGTCCGGCGGCCGGCAGCAGATCCGTTTGCGGATGCCGCCAGCCGAAGATGAGGCGCGACCGTGGGAGCGGCCGCTGATCTGCATGGTGGCGATCCAATGGGACCCGGTGCGCGCGGCCTTGATGACGAAGAACGAGCTGGCGCGCGAGCTGCTGCGCGGCTTCGCGGCGGCAGTCGAGGCACTGGGCCGGCCGGGCTAGGCGATCGGCAATGGGATTGCCATCTCTTGGGCTAATGAGTGCTTAAGGCCCGACCGCGCCGGCTGAGGAGCCTCAAACGGGCTGTAGATGACCTGAGAAGGAGTCGGCATGCGTCGATTCCCAGTCCAGCAGGGGCGGTGAGGCTCCATCAGCGCGCCGACAGGCAGAAGGTGAAAATCCCATTGCCGTTTGGGGCTCCCAAGCGGTTGGTCGGCCGGAGGCGACGGCCGGGCTAGCCCGCATCGGTCGTTTGTTCGCCCCGGGCGAAGTAACGGCCAAGCAGCACCACAAGTTGGCCGATTTTTGGCTGCTACCGAACAGGCGGCCAGCTGGGATGCCCGATTCGGCCAGATTCGAGGGGCAGGAGACCAAAATCGGCATGAAGTTGGCCGTTACTTCGGCCCCACCGAACCGCCGGCCGGTCGCGCCCAAAACTGACGGCTACCGCCAACGCTCGGGCGGGTGCATCATGCCCCGATGGAGATCACGCTCGCACCTGAACGACTCTTCCTGCTCGAAGAGCGGCTGACCCTCGACGAGATCACTCAGCGCGCCATGGACAAGCGCACATCATCGTTGGGCTCGCTGCTGTCTAAGCCCAAGCCCGAAGAAGTGACGCTCGTCAACAGGCAGCGCCGCCTTGAACCCTTCTGGCATGTGGCCGGCCACGCGATCTATGTCTACGAGCGCAAGCGCGAGTACAGCGTGCCCGCCGCCGCGCCCGACGTTCAGGCGCTCACCATCCACGACACCAGGTACGAGGGCCAGGCCGCGGGGCAAGGCCGCGCGTTTCGCGTGCCAGCGCTGGAGCACTGCCGCACCGAGATCCGGAGCGAGTCGTTCGTCGACGGCCTGACGGGAGCTGCGGTCGCCGATGGCGCGCAGCTCATCATCGGTGCGCGTTCGGAGATAGCCGACCCGGCCACGCTGGCTGAAGGTGACACGATCGCGCTGCCCCCTGAGAACCGCGCCTCCTACGTCGTGCGCGCGTTGATGGGCGAGCTCATGAAACCAGTCCAGGCTGACAAGGTGCTCGAGGAGGAGGTCGTCCTCGAAGCGACCGATCTCTTCTATCGGCCGGTCTGGGCGTTCGAATTCACCTGGAACGGCAAGGGCAAGAACGCGATCGTCGAGATCGACTCGGTCACGGGGCAAACGCGCGCCGGCAAGGCGCTCGTAGGCCAGATCAGGGGCGCGCTGAACCGCGACCTGCTGTTCGACGTGGGCGCGGACACCATTGGCCTGTTCGTGCCGGGCGGCAGCATCGCCGTCAAGCTGGCCAAGGCCGCGATCGACAGCAACAAGAAGAAGTAGTCCCGATCATCGCTCCCACTCTTGCCGCACCGGGCGTCCGGACGGCCGCGGCACCTGGCTGGCGCGCGCTCGTAGGACATGCGCTGGCCGCCCCGGTTGAGCGGCCGTCCCTGTGGCTCCTGGGGATGTTGAGCTTCATCTTGCGCGGCGGGATCCTCGCCCTGCTTCTGCCGATCATCGTGTTGCCGACTCAAGTCGAGGTGCGTTTGATGCTCGGCCCCAATCTGGGCACGAGCGGCTTCGCGCCGGGCTTCTTCGTTGGCGTCGCGGTCGCGACCATCTTCTCGACTGCGCTCGTCATGTCCGTGCTGTACGTCCTGGCGTGGATCGAGATCGTCGCCTATCGCCGCGTGGCCACCGACCCAGAGCTGGAAGCAGACACGACCCCGGTGCGCGACCCCGGCGCCCGGGTGCGCGACCTGTTCGTGGTTGAGTCACTCACGCTGGTCGTGCTGCTGCTCGCGGCCGTGCCGCTTGCCGCAGCGTTGGGGCAGCGGACCTACCAGGAGATCCTGCTGCCATCGTCGGCCGCGTCCATCTACGACCGCGTGCTGTCGCACCTCGCGCCGCCGCTCGCGATCTTTGCTCTGGCACTGCCAATCGTCGACTCCATCTCCGCGACTTGGGTGCGCGGTGTGCTGTCCGGTCAGTCGATTGGGTCGGCCTTGGCCAGGTCGGTCGGAGCCATCGTTCGCCGGCCGCTGTGGTTCGTCGCCAGCGCGGCCCTAGCCTGGCTACTGCTCACGTTTGTCGTCGTGGGCGCGGACTGGGCACTGACCGTCGCTTGGCAGGCGACGCGTGCCGCCTTCCTCGCGACGACTTCGGTGAGCGACATGCTCACCAACTTCGCGCCGCTGTTCGTCGCGCTGCTGCTGGCCGGCGTTTTCGTGTGCGGCCTCGCGATTTGCGGTTATGTGGCAAGTTTCCGCAATGCCCTTTGGACCGTCACCGGCCTCCGGCGCTGAGCGTCAATGTGTAGAGTGAATGAATGATTGACCAGCTCCTGCAGACGCTCGGGAGCGAGATCAGCAAGTTCGTGGACTCGCCGCTCGTCCGTCTGACGATCCAGGCTGTCGCCTTCTACGTCGTGCTGCTCTGGGCGGCGACCGCCTACTGGGCTTATCGCGACCTCCAACAGCGCACGACCAACCCGGTCGCGCCTTATTTGGCAGCCGCGCTGATCATCCTCTTCACGCCGGTGTTCTTCGTCTTTGGCGTGATCATCTACCGCATCCTTCGCCCCGCTGAGACCGTCGCCCAGGCCAACGAAAGGGCGCTCGCCGAAGAGGCGATGATGGTCGAGA
>JBDTUR010000035.1:0-13592 GCA_040007635.1 Chloroflexota bacterium | reverse complement strand
GAGCACTCGGTTCACATCCGAGGGGTCACTGGTTCGAATCCAGTATCGCCCACCATAGTGACCTCAACGGGAGCGGGGGCTCGCAAGGGCCGCGCTCCCGCATTTCGTCCATCGGCGGCGCTCTTCGCCGGCTGCAGGGCACGGCCAAGGTGCTCGTGGACCCACGGCGTCGTGCCGGGTGGCACCTTGCAGCGAGACCCGATCTGCATAGGTTTGGAGCAGCTCGGGGTCGCCGCCGGAACCGTGGCGAGCGGCCGTCCGCTCGCCGGATTCCACAGACCCGTCCAGGAAGGAACTAACCCGTGAAGGTCGTTCGCATCGCTGCTCTCTCCCTCGTCATAGCCAGCCTTGTCGTTGCGTGCGCCGGCTCAGCAGCCCCAACAGCTGCGCCGCCAACAGGGACCCCAGCCCCAACGCGCATCGAGGTGTCGCTGCTCGACACAATGAGGATCGAGCCGGCGGCCATGACCGTGCCCGCGGGTATACCAGTGACCTTCATCGTCACCAATGAAGGCCAGATCACGCACGACTTCACCCTCGGTGACGTGGACGTCCAGGATGAGCATGAGCAGGAGATGCTCGAGATGGGCGGCATGAGCCACGGCGACGCAGAGAACGTGATCACTGTCGATCCGGGTGAGACCAAGGAGCTTGTGTACACCTTCGAGGCGCCCGGCACGTCGCTCGCCGGTTGCCACGTTCCGGGTCACTACCCCGCCGGCATGAAGGCAACCATCACCATTGCGGGCTGATACCCGGGCTGGATGGGATACTCCCTGGGAGTATCATGAAAACGATGGATAGTCACGACGAACACGCCGGTCAGGGCGCTGACCGGATTGACATGCACGCCCATGCGGGCCACGAAACCACCGACGCCGCACCGGCCATGACGCACAACGACGATCACGCCGGCCACGGCGGCATGGCGCACGACAAGCATGCCGGTCACTCGGTCGCGATGTTCCGCGACAAGTTCTGGCTGGGCCTTCTGCTCACGATCCCGGTCGTCCTGCTCAGCCCTGATATCGCGGAATGGTTCGGCTACTTGCTGCCGGCAATCACAGGCATTGACTACGCGCCGGCCATCCTGGGCACGATCGTCTTCCTGTACGGCGGCCTGGTGTTCATCCGCGGCGCAGTGGGCGAGCTGCGTGATCGCCAGCCTGGAATGATGACCCTGATCTCGCTCGCGATCGTCGTCGCCTTCGTGACGTCCTGGGCGGGCACGCTGGGACTATTCGAGGTCGAGATTTGGTGGGAGCTCGCGACCCTGATCACGATCATGCTCCTCGGCCACTGGCTGGAGATGCGCTCGATCGCACAGGCGCGTGGGGCCTTGGTGGCTCTGGTCGAGCTATTGCCCGATACGGCGGAACGAGTCCACGCAGAGCACATCGAGACCGTGCCGCTCGATCAGCTCGCACTCGGAGATGTTGTCCTGGTACGCCCGGGCGGCCGAATGCCTGCCGATGGGATCGTCGCCGAGGGTGCGGCCGATGTCGACGAGTCGATGATCACTGGTGAGTCTAAGTCTGTAGCCAAGCAGGCCGGAGACAAGGTCATCGCAGGCACCGTCGCCGCCGGTGGCTCGCTGCGCGTGCGCATCGACGCAGTTGGCGACCAGACGGCCCTGTCGGGCATCATGCGCCTGGTCGCCGAGGCGCAGGCTTCGGGATCGCGCGCCCAGGCGCTCGCCGATCGCGCCGCCGCGTTGCTGTTCTACGTCGCGCTGGCCGCTGGAGCCATAACACTCGTGGTTTGGTGGCTGCTGGGCGATCCGGAGGGCGCGCTGATGCGCACCGCGGCCGTGTTGGTCATCGCCTGTCCGCATGCCCTGGGCCTCGCCATCCCGCTTGTCATTGCAATCTCTACGTCGCTTGGCGCGCGCAACGGTCTGCTGGTTAAGGACCGCCTCGCACTCGAGCGAGCGCGCAAGCTTCAGGTCGTCATTTTCGACAAGACAGGGACGCTCACAGCCGGGCAGCCGGCCGTAGCCGGCATGACCGCCGACGACCAGACTGAGCTCCTGCGACTCGCGGCCTCGGTCGAAACCGAATCGGAGCATCCGCTTGCGCGGGCCATAGTGGCCGAGGCGCAACGGCGCGGACTCGACGTGCCACGGGCCGACTCCTTTGAGGCGCTCGCCGGACGCGGCGCCAAGGGGTTGGTGGACGGCCGCGTGGTTGCCGTTGGCGGGCCGCGCATGCTTGCCGACGAGGGCGTTCAGGCACTCGGGGTAACCGACCGTTGGTCGTCCGATGGCATGACCGTGCTGCACGTGATCGCCGACGGGCGAGTGCTGGGCGCGATCGCGCTCGAGGATGAGATCCGACCAGAATCGGCCGAGGCCATTCAGGAGCTCCACGCCCTAGGCCTGCGCGTTGCGATGATCACCGGCGACTCCCAGGCCGTCGCCGATTCGGTGGCACGCCGGCTCGGCATCGACGAAGTGGCAGCACAGGTCCTGCCAGCCGAAAAGGCTGACGCGGTCCGGCGTTTCCAGCAGGGCGGGCGCAAGGTCGCGATGGTTGGCGACGGTGTCAATGACGCGCCAGCGCTCGCCACCGCCGATGTCGGCATCGCCATTGGTGCCGGAACCGATGTCGCCGTGGAATCGGCCGGCATCGTCCTCGTGCGAAGCGACCCGCGCGACGTGGTCGGCGCGATAAGGCTGTCAGAGGCGACCTACCGCAAGATGATCCAGAACCTCATCTGGGCGACGGGCTACAACGTGCTCGCGATCCCGGTCGCGGCGGGCGTGCTCGCGCCGTGGGGAATCGACCTGCCGATGGCCGTCGGTGCCGTCGCGATGAGCCTATCGACGATCATCGTGGCCGCGAACGCCCAGCTGCTGCGCGGCCTGCGGCTGCGCCCCGAATCATCGCCAACCATGCATCCGGCGCCAGCGCCGGCGTAGGACGAAAGGAGTTTCAATGGCCACACGGCTGATCCGAACGAACGAGGACCCCGTCTGCGGTATGACCGTCGACATCGAGCAGGCCCGCGCAACGGGACTTGTTGCCGAGCAGGATGGGCGCGAGTACGTCTTCTGCGGCAAGGGATGCATGCTCGAATTCGGCGACGACCCACAGCGTTACCTGGCCGCGGATTACCAGCCGTCGATGTAGGCATGATCGTGGCCGGACCAGCGATGCGCGGATTGGACGATCAGCGCAATCGTCGGTACTACCCCAGTATCGCCCACCAGTTTCCCTTAGACGACGGTCACCTGGCTGGCGCGCGCGTGTTCGCGCAGGTGGAAGCACAGGTCGACGCCCGTCTTGAGGATTACCAGCAGCGCCACCAGCGCGACGGGCTGCCCCAGGCCGATCACGAGGAACGCGCCGAAGATGATCGTCACGTGCAGGATGACCAGCCGGCCGTACGGCTGGAACATCTGCTTCATCGGATTCGTGTTGAGGTATTCCTTCCGGCCTACGTAGTTGAAGAGGAAGCTGATCCCGTGGCTCAGGAGCAGCAGCAGCGCGATGAGCAGGATCTGCGGGCCGCCGAAACTGAAGGGACCGCTGGTCGCGAAGGCCACGATGAAGAACACGAAGACCCCGTGGCCCAGCCAGAAACCGCCATAGTGGATCGCGAAAAAGCCCGCGACGGCGGCACCCATCACCGAGTTGTCGCGCGCGGCGAGCAGGATCTTGGGGATGTTGATCAGCCCGATGATGCCGCTCTCGAGCCAGTACGAGATGAGGATGATCGCGACATCCCAGCCCCAGAACAACACCCCGGCGAGCGGCACGAGGTTGACCGCGACGAGCACCGCCGCGGCCAAAAAGGTTGAGCCGCGCAGTGCCCGCGCCCAGGCGACTACCTCTGAGGTGGCCACCCCCAGATTGTGAGTCCTATTGGGTGACCCCCGCCAGGCGGCGTAGCACCGCCGGCAGGATGCCGCCCTGGCGGTAGTAGTCGAGCTCCACCGGGCCGTCGAGCCGCGCAACCACTTCGATGTCGCGCGTCCCGTTGGCGTCGCGCACCTGCAAAGTGACGTGCTTGCGTACCGCGAGCCCGTCGCTCAACCCCACCACGCTGAACTCCTCGTGCCCACTCAGGCCAAAGGACTCAGCGTTCTGGCCCGCCAGGTACTGCAGCGGCAGAACACCCATGCCCACGAGGTTCGAGCGGTGGATGCGCTCGTAGCTCTCGGCAAGGACCGCGCGAACGCCCAGCAGCGCCGGGCCCTTGGCCGCCCAGTCACGCGAGGAGCCTGAGCCGTATTCCTTCCCGGCAAGGATGACGAGCGGCACCCCCTCACCGGCGTACTTCATCGCTGCGTCGTAGATGAACATCTGCTCGCCGCTCGGCTGGTGAGAGGTGTACGGCCCTTCCTTGTCGGCAAGGGCGTTGCGCAGCCGGATGTTGCCGAAAGTGCCCCGCACGAGCACCTCGTGCTGGCCGCGCCGCGCGCCATACGAGTTGAAGTCGAGCGGCGCCACGCCGTGCTCCTGGAGCCACTGGCCCGCGGGCGACCATGCCGGAATGGATCCGGCAGGCGAGATGTGATCGGTCGTGACCGAATCACCCAGAACGGCCAAGGCACGCGCGCCCACTATGTCGGTCACCGGTGCCGGTTCGCGCTTCATGCCGTCCATGAACGGTGGCCGCGCAACGTAGGTCGAGGCCGCGTCCCACTCATACCGCTTCGATCCAACAGGCACGGGCAGTGCCCGCCAGTGCTCGTCGCCATCGAAAACGCTGCCATAGATGCGGTTGAAGATCTCGGGCGAAACAGCCGACCCGACCGTCGTACGGACTTCTTCCGGCGTGGGCCAGATATCGGCCAGGTAAACCGGCTTGCCGTCGCGATCGACGCCCAGCGGTTGCGACGCGAGGTCGATGTCAACCGTGCCCGCCAGGGCGAACGCAACAACGAGCGGCGGTGAGGCGAGGTAGGAGGCGCGCGCCAACGGGTGGATGCGGCCTTCGAAGTTGCGGTTGCCAGAGAGAACCGCCGCGACGACCAGCTCATTGCCCTCGATCGCCTTCGCGACCGGCTCGTCGAGCGGCCCGCTGTTCCCGATACACGTGGTGCAGCCGTAGCCGACCACGCCAAAGCCCAGCGCTTCGAGCGGCTTGAGCAGCCCTGCGATCTGGAGGTACTCGGTCACCGCCCTTGAGCCGGGGGCCAACGAAGTCTTGACGGTGGGCTTGACCGACAACCCGCGCGCCAGCGCATTCCGGGCGAGCAGGCCGGCGCCCACCATGACCGTGGGGTTCGACGTATTGGTGCAGGACGTGATCGCCGCGATCGCCACCGACCCGTGATCGATCGTCTGCGGCCCGTGGCCGTTGCCGTTAATGGTGACCTTGTGTGAGTCGGCCGTCTGCGGGTAGGCGGTGTGGAAGTTGGCGGGCAGGTCGGGCAGTGCGACCTTGTCCTGCGGCCGGCGTGGTCCCGCAACTGTTGGTTCCACGGTGGCCAGGTCAAGCTCGAGGGTTTCGTCGAACGACGGCCCAACCCCTGGCTGACGCCACAGGGCGTTCTCCTTGGCGTATGCCTCCACGAGCGCCACCTGCGCCGCCGGCCGCCCGGTCATGCGCAGGTAAGCGAGGGTCTCGTCGTCAATCGGGAAGAGCGCCGCGGTCGCACCGTACTCGGGCGCCATGTTGGAAATCGTCGCTCGGTCGGCCAGCGCCAGCGAGGCGAGGCCATCTCCGGCGAACTCGACGAACGAGCCAACGACGCCATGCGTCCTGAGCATGTTCGCGACCACCAGGACGAGATCGGTCGCGGTCGAGCCGCGCGGCAGGTCGCCGTACAGCCGCACACCAACGACGCGCGGCATGGGCTGGTAGAGCGGCTGGCCCAACAGGACGGCCTCGGCCTCGATGCCGCCCACGCCGTAGCCCAGGACGCCCAGGCCGTTGACCATCGTCGTGTGCGAATCGGTGCCGACGAGCGTGTCCGGGAAGGCGACGGTTGCGCCTGTTTCCTCGTCGCGCGTCGCGATGACGGCCGCGAGGTACTCCAGGTTGACCTGGTGCACGATGCCCGTGCCGGGCGGCACCACACGCAGGCCGGCGAACGCGGTCTGGGCCCAACGGAGCAGCGCGTAACGCTCGCCATTGCGCTCGTACTCGCGATCGACGTTGAACGCGAAGGCGTCTGGCGTCCGGTAGCGATCCACCTGGACCGAGTGATCGATCACGAGATCGGCCGGGACGAGCGGCTCAACCAGCGCCGGGTCACCGCCGATGTCGGCCATCGCATCGCGCAGCGCGGCCAGATCGACCACAGCGGGGACGCCGGTGAAGTCCTGCATCAGGACGCGCGCCGGCATGAACGGGATCTCGGCATCGCTGCCCAGGTTGGGCCGCCACGCGGCAAGTGCGCGCGCCTCTGCCTCGCGGACGACGCCGCGTCCCGCGTTGCGCATCGCGTTCTCGAGCAGCACCTTGACCGTCATGGGCGTTTTCGCCAAGTCGGCCATGCCGCTCCGGTCGAGCCGGTAATAGGTGTACGCGCGATCCCCAACGCGCAATTGCGCGCGCGCTGAAAAAGGATCGGGGACGGTGTTGAGAAGGTTCATCGGCGACGGGTCTCCGAGTCCCCGCAAGCATTTGGCGGGGCTGAGCGGCGCCTGGCGGGAGTGCCCGCCGCGGGTCGCGATGTTTCGACCGGTCGAGTATACGGCAAGCCCGGCGGTCCGCGTCATGTCGTGCCGCCCCACGAGCGAACTCACCGATAACCGGCTGGGAGGGGCTGGCCTGGGCGCGGTTGCGGGGCGATTCGGCCGTCCCACGGCACGTCTTGCCGGAATCTGCGGCGTCGCCACGATTGCTGGACGGGGATCGGGTGTATTCACTCGTACCACGGCAAGGGGCGGCGACAGCCGACAATGGGCAGGTATGACCGACCACCCGCATGGCTCCGACCACACCCATGAACACCAGCACGCTGACGATGGCAAGCCGCGCATTGGCTTCATCGGCGCGGGCCGCGTGGGGACCGCACTGGCCGTCGCTTTCAGCCGGGCCGGTTGGGAGGTCACCGGTGTGGCCAGTCGGGACGAAGATCGCCGCAATCAATTCCACTCACTGGTGCCAACGGCGCGCGCGTTCGAGGACGCGTCCAACGTGCTCGACGAGGCCGATCTCATCTTTCTGACCGTGCCTGACGACGCGATCGCGTCTGTTGCGGAGGACCTGCATCTCTACAGCGGCCAGGCATTGGTTCACACGAGCGGCGCGCTGCCCGCGTCGGTATTGACGCCGGCCATGGCGGCGGGGACGAGCAAAGCGAGCTTCCATCCGCTGGTCGCATTTGCCGATCTGGATCGCGCGCTCGAGGCGCTGCGCGGCGCGACCGTCGCCCTCGATGGCGATGAATCGCTGCTGCCGGTGTTGGCTGACATGGCCGAGTCGGTTGGTGCTCGCCCCGTTCGGTTGCCGGAGGGCGGCAAGTCGGCGTACCACGCGGCGGCCATGATGGCCGCGGGCGGCTTGATCGGGTTGCTTGACGGCATCGTGCAGGTCGCGCAACTCGCCGGACTCGATGAGAAGACCGCGCTCGCGGTGTATCTGCCGCTGGCCCGTCAGGCCTTGGCCAACAGCGAGCGGTTCGGCGTCGACACCTCGCTCACGGGGCCGTTCGTCCGCGGCGACGTCGGCACGGTCCGCGGCCACCTCGAGGTGCTGCGCCAGTCCACGCCCGACGCACTTGACCTTTATGTCGCGGTCGCCCGACGCGAGCTGGCTATCGCCCGCCGCCGAGGACGCCTGACGCAAGAAGCAGCGGCGCAGCTCGAGGCCCTTCTCGATGGGGCCGAACGACCCGACTGATTGCACGCGCCGGCCCAGCCGCTACCATTCGGACTCGATGCGCGTCACCTCGGCCGGTCTCAAGAGCAGTTATCCCACGACCAGATTCGGCCGCTCCCCGAGCACCCGCCGCGAGCGCCAGCTGGGCCTAAAGGTCACGGCCGCCGCGCGTATGACCACGCATTCGGGCAGCCACGCGCGCGTACCGCTGCTGGCGTCACTGCGCCAGGCCGCGCGGAGCTCGTCGAGCGTCGAGGCGGCGACGCGCACCAGTGGCCTCAAGACAACCGCCGCGTCACGGCTCGCGCCTGCGATTTCGTTCACCTGGTCCCGCCCTGCCGGCAGCGTTTCGCGCCGGCCGCGGCCGCGCAGCGCCGCGCCGTGGCGCGGCTGAAAGAACAGTCACCGCGGACAGAAAAAAGCCGCGCGCGGACCGTCCGTGCGACGTCGTGCGGCGGAATCCTGCTGCGCGACAACGACGGCACCACGGAGATCTGCCTGGGCCGACGCAAGCGCTCGAAGGGCCGCAGCTCAACCACCTGGGCACTCCCCAAGGGCACACCAAATGACGGTGAGAGCACGGACGAAACCGCATTGCGCGAGGTCGCCGAGGAGACGGGCCTGGAAGTGCGCATCGTCGCTCCGGTGGGACCCATCGAGTACTTCTTCACCCAGGACGGCCAGCGCATCCACAAGACCGTGCATTACTTCCTGATGGAACCGGTCGGCGGCAGCATTGATGGCCATGACCACGAATTCGACGAGGTGCGCTGGATGTCGATCGACGAGGCGCGCCGGTTGATGAGCTTCCAGACGGAGCGCCAGATCGTCGAAGAAGCGCTGCCCTTGGTGGACAACTGATGCGCCAGACCACGCTCGTCGAGCGTCATCGCGAGCTGGGGGCGCGGCTGATCGACTTTGCGGGTTGGGAAATGCCCGTGTCGTATTCGGGCATCCTCGAAGAGCACAAGGCAGTGCGCGAACGAGTCGGCCTGTTCGACCTCTCGCACATGGGTGAGGTGTGGGTCAGTGGGGCAGGGGCAGGAACGGGCCTCGCGGCATCGGTCGTCAGCGATCCAACTCGACTGGCGGAAGGCCGCGCGCAGTACTCGATGATCTGCGCGGAAGACGGCGGCATCATCGACGATCTCATCGTCTACCGCATCGCCGCCGAGCGCTTCATGGTCGTGCCCAATGCGTCCAATCGCGAAGCGGTCGCCACGGCCCTGCGCGAGCGGCTGGTCGGCCACGACGCGGCCCTTGATGACGCGTCTCTCCGAACGAGCCTGGTTGCCGTCCAAGGACCAAGAGCAGCGGAGCTCCTGCAACCGCTGACCGACGTCGATCTCGCGTCCCTCAAGTACTACGCCATCGCCGCCGGCCATGCCTGCGGCCAACCGGCGCTTATCGCCCGCACCGGCTACACGGGCGAGGACGGCTTCGAGCTGTTCGTCGACTGGGATCTCGCGGTCCCAGTTTGGGACGCGCTGCTCAAAGCCGGCGAGCCCTTTGGCATCATGCCGTGCGGCCTGGGCGCGCGCGACACCCTCCGGCTCGAGGCAGGTATGCCGCTATACGGCAACGAGCTCGATCTCAACACGAATCCTTATGAGGCCGGTTTGGGGCGTGTGGTCAAGCTCGACAAGCCGAACGACTTTGTGGGCCGCGCGGCGCTGGAGAAGGTCGCCGCCAACGGCCCGGCAAAGTTGCTCGTGGGACTGACGATGCGCGGCCGCACGATCGCACGCCACGGCTACCCAATGGCAGTGCCCACAGATCCCAACGCGACGGGTGTCATCACCAGTGGCGCGCCTTCGCCCACGCTGGGCGTGCCCATCGCGATGGGCTACCTCCCGCCCGCGGACACCAGTGTCGGTACCATGGTCGAAGTCACCGTTCGCGCGACCCAAGCGGAAGCCGAAGTCGTCCAAATGCCTTTCTACAAGCGGAGTTAGCGAAGCGTGCAGGTTCCCGACGGGCTCCTCTACACCCAGGACCACGAGTGGCTGCGCGTCGAAGGCGATGAGGCCGTCGTCGGCATCACCGCGTACGCCGCGGCAGAGCTGGGCGACATCGTCTTTGTGGAGATGCCAGCGGTGGGCGCGCGGTTCGAGCCGGCGCAATCTTTCGGCGTGATCGAGTCGGTCAAGACGGCTTCCGATCTTTACTCGCCGGCAGCGGGCGAGATCGTCGCGGTCAACGATGCGCTGCACGACAAGCCCGAGCTCGTGAACAGTGACCCGTACGGCGACGGCTGGATGATCCGGATCAAGCTCGCGACCGGCGCCGCCGCCACAGAAGGCTTGATGGAAGCGGAGGCGTACAAGGCGCTCATCGAGGCCGTCTGAGCCCGCGCCCCAGATACATATGAGCAGCTTCGGGTACGGACCTAACACCGCGGGCGATCGTGAGCGAATGCTCGCCGCCCTTGGTCTCGATTCGATCGACGGCCTCTTCGCCGATATCCCCGCCGCTGTCCGCGCGACCGGGCTCGACCTGCCCGACGGGCTCGACGAGCTGTCGCTGGCACGCAAGCTGGAGACGCTCGCGGCGCGCAACCAGGTTGGGCTGACAAGCTTCCTTGGCGCGGGCGCGTATCGCCACCACATACCCGCCACCGTTGACCAGATCCTCTCGCGCGGCGAGTTCTACACCGCGTACACGCCGTACCAGCCAGAGATCAGCCAGGGCACGCTCCAGACGATCTACGAATACCAGTCGTTGATCGCCCAGCTGACTGGGCTCGACGTCGTGAGTGCGTCGCACTACGACGGTGGCGCGGCCACGGCAGAGGCGGCCTTGATGGCCGTTCGCCAGACCAGGCGCGAGCGCGTCCTTGTCAGCCGCGCGGTCCATCGCCATTTCCTCGACACGACGCGCACTTACTTCGATGGCGGCACCTTGCTGCTCGAGGAGCTGCCGACTACCCCGGAAGGCACGACCGCCCTGGCCGCCCTGGAGCAGGCACTGGCCGATCCCGACCACCCGGTCGCGGGCGTGGTCATGGGCCAACCAAACGCCTTTGGCATCCTCGAGCCAATGGCCGACGCTGCCCGACTGGCGCACGCCGCCGGCGCGCTGTTCGTTGCGGTGGTCGAGCCGGTTTCCTTGGCCGTGCTTGCGCCACCGGGCGACTACGGCGCCGACATCGCGGTAGGTGAAGGCCAACCCCTGGGCATAAGTCTGCAGTACGGCGGTCCGTACCTGGGCCTGCTGGCGGCTCGGTCGGACCTTGTCCGGCAGGTACCCGGTCGGCTCGTTGGACGGACCAAAGATGTCGACGGCCGGCGCGCATTCGTGATGACGCTCCGCGCGCGCGAACAGGACATCAGGCGCGACAAGGCGGCCAGCAACATCTGCACCAACCAGGCACTGTGCGCACTCGCGGCGACGGTCTACATGGCGACGCTGGGCCCACACGGCTTGCGCGATGTCGCTGCGGGCGGCGCGGCCCGCGCGTTCGAGCTGGAACAGGTCCTTGGTGCCGCGGGCGCCCCGCGCATCCACACCGGTGCGTACCTCAATGAATTCGCGGTCCGCGTGCCTGACGCGCGGCAGGTGCACGCCGCGCTGCTCGAAAATGGTGTCCTCGCCGGCCTGCCGCTGGCCGACTGGTATCCAAATGACCCAGCGCTGGCTGACGCGCTGCTCGTGTGCGCGACAGAGGTCACGACGAGCGAAGACATCAGCAAGTTCGCGAGTGCGCTGCGCGAGGTGGTCGGGTGACCGCCACCCTCGAACCCCCGCAAGTGCAGTCAGCGGAAGAACTCGGTCCACTGCGGGTGGTCGGCCCCGGGCTCCAGCCGACCCTCGACGAGCTTTCGCGGCCAGGTCGCGCGACGATCAAGGTGCCGCACCCGCCGGCCGACGCGCTGACCCGCATCCCATCCGATCAGCGCCGTGCCGCGCCGCTCGCCCTGCCGGAGCTGAACGAGCCTGAGGTCATCCGCCACTTCGTCAACCTCTCGCAGCTCAACTACAGCGTTGACACCGGCTTCTACCCGCTCGGCTCGTGCACGATGAAGTACAACCCCAAGATCAACGAGTGGGCCGCGCGGCTGCCAGGTTTCGCGGCGCTCCACCCGCTCACGCCGGACGCGGCCGCGCAGGGCACGCTCGAGCTGATGTGGGACCTCGAACAGTGGCTCATGTCGATCAGCGGCATGAAGGCGGTCACGCTCCAGCCGGCCGCGGGCGCGCACGGCGAGCTGACAGGCATCCTGATGATCCGCGCGTACCACATGGCCCGCGGCGATCACGGTCGGACCGAGGTGATCGTGCCCGATTCCTCGCACGGCACGAACCCGGCCACGGCGTCCATGGCCGGCTTCAAGACCGTCACCGTCAAGTCCACGGCGGAAGGTCAGGTTGACCTCGCTGCCCTGCGTGCGGCGCTGGGCCCGCACACGGCGGCCGTCATGCTGACCAATCCATCCACGCTAGGGCTGTTCGAGAGGCAGATCGTGGAGTTGCTCGATGCTGTCCACGGCGCGGGAGCGCTGGCCTACATGGACGGCGCCAACATGAACGCGATCCTGGGCAAGTTCCGGCCCGGCGCCGCGGGCTTTGACGTCATGCACTTCAACACCCACAAGACGTTCTCGACGCCGCACGGCGGTGGCGGCCCGGGTGCCGGGCCCGTTGCGGTCAACGACAAGCTGCTGCCGTACCTGCCGTGGCCGCGCGTCATCGATGAAGGCCAGGGCGACAGCCGGACGTTCCGCCTGGAAAAGGCGGGGGAGCGCCCAACCTCGATTGGCCGCATCCGCTCTTACCAGGGCAGCGCCGGTGTGCTGGTCCGCGCCTATGCCTACTTGCTTGCCCATGGTGGGGCGGGCCTGGAGCAAGTCAGTGAAGACGCGGTCCTGGCCGCGAATTACCTGCGCCACCGCTTGGCCGACACCTATGACATGCCCTTTGCGCAGGTCAGCAAGCATGAGTTCGTGGCCAGCGCCGCGCGCCTGAAAGCACAGACCGGCGTGCGCATGCTCGACATCGCCAAGCGCATCATCGATAAGGGCTTCCATCCACCCACGATCTACTTCCCGCTGACCGTCGAGGAGTGCATGCTCGTCGAGCCCACTGAGACCGAGTCGGTCGAAACGCTCGACGCCTTCGCCGAAGCGCTGATCGAGATCGCTGCCGAGGCCCACGCCGACCCTGAGCTGCTCAAGTCGGCACCGCACGCTTCACCCGTGCGCCGGCTCGACGAGGCAACGGCCGCACGCCAGCCCGACCTGCGCTGGCCACCGATGGCTGGAGCAGAGCCGGTCTGCTCGTCGTAACGCTCTTGCAGTAACCCTTAAGAACGCGCAACTTGTTGACAGCGCAATTTCAGCCCGACCTATAATCCACGCGCCCTACTGGCGTTGGGAGACGTATGCGCACACGCGTTTACGCAGGCGCCGGTAGAGCGATCAACGCGATAGAGGCCGTCGAAAACGGCGGCCCGGCGCACAGAGGAGGAACGAATTTGATGAGTCTTCGGACTCGGCGAAGCCTGGCTTTCCCGGCTTTGCTGGTTCTGCTGGTCGTCGCCTGTGGTACCGGTACCACACCCACGACCCAGCCCACCGGCCAGGCGTCAGCAACGCCCGGCGGTTCGACCGTGGCAACCCCGACAACTGGCACCGGCACGCCTGGCGCGTCCGGATCCCCCGGCGCGTCCGGATCCCCCGGCGAGGCCACGCCCACCGCGGGCATGAGCGGCGACGCTCCGGCCGATCAGCAGGTCTTCCGCATCTACTGCTGCGCCACCGACGTCCGCTCACTGCGGCCGCAGGCGGCATCGGGATCAGACGAGATCTCGATCC
>JBDTUR010000034.1:0-13704 GCA_040007635.1 Chloroflexota bacterium | reverse complement strand
GCAGCGTCTGGCCCACGAGCCGCGCGGCCTCTTCATCGTTGCGCGACTCAACCAGCACGAGGCCCAAATAGAGGATGGGGCTGAACCAGGCGACGCCCGCCGGCGGGAACTCCAGCGCCGCGCGGCACTCTGCCTCCGATTCGGCCCAGCGACCCAGCTGGAACAGGATGTCCGCTGCGTTGCCGCGCAGGAAAGAGCCGTAAGTCAGCGCGAGGCCGCCGCGTTCGGCCTCCTCGATGCCCTCCTTAACAACAGCCAGCGCCGCCTCGCGGCGCGAGTCGAGGTCGAGCAGCGTCGTCTTGTTGGCGTAGCAGCGCATCAGCTCGTCGAGCCGACCAGCCTGTCGCGCGGCGCCGATAGCCTCATCGATCAGGCCCAACGCCCGGTTGATCTCGCCGCGGCCAAAGCCCAGGTCAACGGCAAGTGTGTCGGTGGCATGCGCAAAGTCGGCCAACCCCGCCTCGCCGGCCGACCTAGCTGCGTTGCGGGCTTCCTCGGCGCGGGTTGCGCTGTCCTCGTAGTGACCCTCGTAGTCGGCGAGCATCAGGTCCTGCGCCAACGAAGCGAGGATGCGCGCCCGCGTCGCCCCGGGCGCCGCTCCAGCGAGTTCGAGCGCCTGCTCCATTGCCGCCCGGCCGCCCAGGCTGTCGCCAGACGCGCGACGGTATCGACCCAGGGTCTCGCTCAAGATCGCGGCCTGGTTGCGCACTTCCGGAGTGGCGCGCGCCGTCAGCAGCCGCTCCGCGCGCCCACCGGCGAGCCGCTCGATGGCCAGCTCAGCGAGCGTCGCTGCGTGCCGGAAGGATCCGGCTGCGTCTGCTGCAGCGGCGGCGCGCGCGATCGTTTCCGCGTCGGCCGCGCCCTCGACATCGAGCTCGAGGGCGGAGTTGTAGTTCGCGGCCGCGGTCGGTCCGGGATCGATCGCCTCCGCGGCCTGCGCCGCGGCAAGAAACGCGTCGCGGGCGCGAGCTGGTGCCAGCGCGCGCGACCAATGCCACGCGGCAATCGCTGGTAAGCCAACGCTGGCTTCAGCCAGAGCGCCGTGGAGCGCATGCAGCTCGCCCGGCAGCGTCGAGTGATCGATTGCTTCAGCGACCAGCTGGTGAATCGCCAGGGGCGCCCCATCCTCGCCGACGAACGCCAAACCGCTCTCCGCGAGCGAGCTGATTGCGGTCCGCGAAAGGTGCCCGTCGGCAAGTCGGACCTCGGCCAGTTCGTCCGTGGTCATCGGCTGCCTGGCAGCGGCCAGTAACCGGAGGGCGCCCAGGGCTGGCCGGTCGAGCTGGGCCAGACGGGCGTGGATGATCTCTTCGAGCGGGTCGGACAGTCGGATGCCTGCCTGGCGTTGGTTGGCCTCAACGAGCTGCGACGCCACCAGCGGGTTGCCGCGCGAACCAACCCGCACCGCGGCCATGAAGCTGAGCGTTGGCCGCTCCCCGTTGAGCGTCTCGACCAGCGTCATCAACTCTTCCGCGGACAGTGGTTCGAGGGCGATCGGCTCCACGTCGTCATTCGCCTCGATCTCAGCGCGCAGGGCGGCCGCACCGTGGCAGCGCCCAATCTCATCTGTGTGGTAGGTCACGACGAGCGTCAGGGCAAGGCGTCGGCGCAGTCGCAGCAACATCGAGATCAGCTCACGCGTGCCCGGATCGGAGTGTTCCAGGTCCTCGATGATCAAACAGACCTGCCCGTTCGCGGCTTTGGCTTCGAGCAGCCGCAGGAGGCTCTCGCGTACACGGGCGCCGCGCTGTTCGGGCGCGTCAAGCGCTGGTTTCGCAGCCAACGCGCGGTCGAACTCTCTACCCAAGGCTGTGCGGAGTCCGGCGTAGGCAATTCCGGCTTCCGGCTCCAGGCTGCGCGCGCGGACGATTGCCACGTTGGCCAGGTCAGACGCCTTGGCGATGCGCGCCTCGAGTTCGTCGAGCACGCGAGTAACGCCGATCCCGAGTGGGCCGCTGATTGCGACTCGGGTCAGCTCGCGCTGCGAACTACGCTGCACAGCCGCCCCCAAGACGGCCAGCTCGCGTTCACGCCCGATGAACGCCATGCACCGAAGGATAGCGGCCGTGTTGTTGATACTTGGGGGGTGAAGGACGGTTTGGTGCATCCCGACAACGCACTCAACGAGTTGACCGGCGACGAATGGCTGTACTTCACGAAATCGCTGTGGACCACGGCCTATCCGTCCGAGTTGGGCCACGCCTTGCGCAAAGCGCACGGTGCCAACAAGCCGCCGCGGCTCATGGCGAAGCTCATCGAGTTCTTCACCAAGGGGGGCGAGTTGGTGCTCGACCCGTTCGCAGGTGTTGGCGGGACGCTGCTGGGCGCGGCAATTTGCAGGTCGCCCCGGCGTGCGATTGGGTTCGAGATCGAACAGCGCTGGTCAGACGTGTACGACTCGGTTGTGGCCGACCAGACCGCCAACCCGACTGCCCTGGCTGACCTTGGTACGTCCGACCCGGGTGGCGCGCGGACGTTCGATGCTTCCGGCTGCCAGCTGGTAGTCGGTGATGCAGTCGCCTTGTTGGCCGACTTGGCCGATTCTTCCGTCGACTTCGTCGCGACGGACCCGCCCTACAACCCCCAGCTGAAGCTGACCATGGCCGGTGGCGCGCTAGCGGAGAAGTTCGCCAACCGCCGGACCGATTACGCGATGGTCACGACGCATGAGGGCGACATCGCCAACAGCGCGAGCTACGACGAGTACCTCTCACGCATGGAGGGTGTGATGGCTCAGCTGCGGCGGGTGCTGCGCGACGGTCGGTACGCAACGATCATCGTGCGCGACGCGTACCAGGACGGCCGCTACCGCTTCACCGGTTCGGACCTCGCGACGCGTGCCGAAAAGGTCGGCTTCGTGACCAAGGGCGACTTGATCTGGTACCAGGCTGGGACGCGCCTACGGCCCTACGGCTACCCGCGCTCGTTCGTCCCGAACATCGTCCACCAGCACATCCTGGTGCTCCGCGCCGCCTAGCCTAGGAGGCGCGCCCGCAAAACTGGATCGGCGGCGGCGTCGATGGCGGTCCAGGCGAGGGCCACCGCGCCATCGAGGATTGCGTCGTCGCCACCCGGCTGAATTGTCGCGGCCGCGAACTCCGGTTGGTGATTGACGGCCGGGCCGCAACCGATGTCGAGGATCGGGTGGATCGAGGGCGTGACGTACGAGACATTGCCCTGATCGGTCGAGAAGCGCGTGAACGTTGTAGTGCCGCCGAACGAGCGACCCAGCGCCTCAGCGTTCGCGCGGTACAGCTCGACCAGATCGTGGTCGTGGCGCATGTCGGCGTAGACCGGGTACTCCTTGACCTCGAGCTTCGCGCCAGTGGCGAGCGCGCCGGCCTCGAAGCAGCGGAGGACCTTGGCGCGCAACTCGTCGAGCCGCGCGGCGGTCGCGGCGCGGACCATCCAATGCGCCGTCGTCCGTGCCGGGATGATGTTGACGGCTTCGCCGCCCGAGGTGACGATGCCGTGCACCCGATCGGTCGGCAGCAATGACTGCCGCAGCAAGCCAATTGCGGTCTGGGCGATGACCAGCGCGTCGGCGGCGTTGACGCCCTTTTCTGGTGCGGCGCCCGCGTGCGACGGGACGCCGGTGTAGATGATGTCGAGCGATTGCGCAGCTAGAACTTCCGGCTCGAGCACGTCGGCCGGGCCAGGATGGATCATCAGCGCGCAGTCGACGCCGTCGAACACACCCTTCTCCACCATGACGATCTTGCCGCCGCCGCCCTCCTCTGCCGGCGTACCGATGACGCTGACCGTGACGCCCGCCTCATCCGCGACCGCGGCCAACCCGGCGGCCGCGCCAAGCGCCGAGGTGGCGATGATGTTGTGGCCGCACGCGTGGCCCACGTCGGGCAACGCGTCGTACTCGGCGATGAACGCGACCTTGAGCGGTCCGTTGCCGTAGGTCGCGCGGAAGGCAGTCGGCAGGTCAGCGATGCCACGCTCGACCGCAAAGCCGGCTGATTCGAGCCAGTCAGTCAGCCAACCGGCAGCCTTGACCTCGGCGAAATTGAGCTCGGGGTTGGCGTACAGCCGGTGGCTCAGCTCAATGAGCTCGGGCATCCCCTGTTCGACCCGCTCGCGGGCGCGCAACTTCATTGTCGGTGAATCGTTCACGCGCTGATGGTATGGCTAGTCTTGACCCATGGAAATCGAAGACGTCCGACAACACGCCCAGGCGTACTGCGACGCGCTGCTCACAGGCGACGTTGATCGGGCAATCACGGAGTTCAGCCAGGAGTTGCAGCAGCACCTTGGCGAGTTGATCAGCCAGATCCCGCTGCCGCTGACTGAGGCGGAGGTTGAGTCAGTGGAGCCCGGGGCGCACGCGGTCGTCGCCAACCTGCGCCTGGTCGGCGCGAGCGGCATGGTCAAGGTCGAGACGCGCTGGAAGGACCGCGACGGCACGCCAACCATGGTCGAAGCGAGCCACGTCGTGGAAAAGCCGCCGGAACCGCCGGAGGAGCAGCCCACCGAAGAGGCCTGAGCCTCGCTTGCTGGTAGGGGAGCCTGGATTCGAACCAGGGACCGGGCGGATATAAGCCGCCTGCTCTAACCGCTGAGCTACTCCCCCGCGCTGAATCGTACGTCAGATGGGCCACAACTCAAGCGCTGGAACGTGGCGCGGACGCACCACTCGGAAGTGGCGCTGGTCGAGGGTGGCCACCTTCGGCTCACCGAGACGTTCGGCCAGCGCGATCACGCTTGCATCCACAACCCCAAGCGAAAGGTCTCGATATCGATCCTGGAGGTCTGCGCATCGCTCAAGGTCCTCCACCGTTGCAGCCTCGACCTGGTAGACACCCGACGTGACATCTTCCAGAAACACGAGCCACGAGTCGACCGAAAGCCGGCGCGAGCACCAGTAGGCCAGTTCAGCCAGGACCAGAGCTGGGACGACGAGATCCTCTCGTGCACTCGTGACCATCGTGGCGCATGGTTTGTGATCTGGATCGGCCGCGTCGATGGCCGCCAGCAACACGCTCGTATCGAGTATCAGCACCACTACTGCGGCGGTTCAGCGACGGGTTCCACTCCGACCTCGGAGGCCCTGAGACCGTCGGTCGAGCGCGCGAAACCAACGCGGGGGCGGCGAGTCTCGCGCAGTGAGCGCGCCTTCTCCTCAAGCGCTTCACGCAGCACCGTCGCGAGAGAAACCCCACGCCTCGCGGCCTCCGCTTCGAGTGTCCGTAAGTCGCCGATTGGCGCCATGACTGTCGTCCGTCGTGCATCACGCATCATGATGCTAGATCTTAGCAGTCGCGGATCTACGCGCGGCCGAGGAGTGGGGCCACGATCTGGAAGAGTGCCACCAGCACTAGGTAGACGATCGGGATGGCCGCGAACAACCCAAGGACACCGGCCCAAGCAGAACGGCGCCTCTCACCCGACGCACCCGTTGGCAGCTCCACCCACAGGTACGTCAGAACGCTGCCGACGGCGATCACGACGACGACGTACAGCGCGATTAGTGGCGCCATCTGCGCATTGGGCACGACAAGGTCGTAGATGAGCAGCGCGAGGCCAAGGATGATCGCAACGGCGAGGTTGGCCAGCACGGCGCGCAGAACGGGCGGCGGCGGGTTCTTAAGCTGGCGCCAGCGGGCCTCGAAGTAGCCGACCTCGCGCGTCTCGTCGTTCAAGAAAGCACGTCCAGCGTCTTCTTGCGCGGCAAGGTCTCTGGGGTGTGCGCAGCTATTTCCCCCACGGCCGACACGAAACGGTCGATTTCTTCCTCCGTGTTGAACCACGCGACGGACGCCCGAACCGCCTTGCCATTGGGCGTCGCACCAACGATGGCGAAGACGCGGTGGCGCAGTTCGTCCAACAGCTGGTCGGTCTCCCAGGCGGATAGTCGGAAGCACACCGTCGCTGCGAACGCATCGGGAGTGAGGCTCTGCAACCCAGCGATTGCATCGAGGCCGCTCTTGAGCCGCGCCGCCAACGCCGCCGTTCGCTCGTAGATCCACGGCAGGGCCACGTACATCTCCAGCCAGCCGACGCTCCGGGCAAGGCCCAGGATTTGGGTACGGCCGACTTCCGGCTCGGGCACGTCCACGCCCGCCTCACGCGGTCGCGGGCCGATCCAAACGGCGCGGATGCCCTCCGGGCCTAGCAGCCAGCGGTCGGTGGAGAAGGCCAAGAAGTCCGCGTCGAGCTTGGCGACGTCGAGCTGGATTGCTCCGGCGCTCAGCGAGCAGTCGAGCGCCAGCCAGCCGTTCTGCGGCTTTTCCGGCGCGAGCAGCGCGCCGGTACCGGGATGGACGTGCGGCAAAGGTGTTGCGATCAGGTCGAGGAACGGAGTGAAGCGAATCTCATCCGGGTTTGCGCCGATCAGCGCGGCGATCACGGCGCGTGCCTCCTCGCGGCGCTGGGCGAAATCCTCGTCGCGCCCCTCGGTCGCGCGGCCAACGCGCAGCTCCCACTCGTCTGCGTCGCGCATGGCCGCGGCCGCTTCTGCGGGGAGCGGCCCGCGGTACGCGGTGTCGAGGTAGATCCCGGCAGACGTGGCGGGGATCAGCTCTCTTAGCCGCGCAACCTTCGCCGCGTCCGATTCCCGTTCTGTGCTCATCTGGCTCGATGGTAGCCGCGAGCTACCTCATCAGATTTCAGCGTGGCAACCGCTAACGAGATGCACGGGCACGCGAGCTTGGTGCGTGAGCGTGCGCCCTGCCTCAAACCCTCGCTAACTGCAAACACGCCGCAGCTAGATCAGGCCGTCGCCTGGGCGAGGTGGTTAACGGTCGCGTCCCTGCAATTGATGAACAACTTCAGGCCGGTGGCGCGGGGCCGGCCTTGGTCTGGACGCTGAACCTCCGACCCGACTCAAGCCGCTTGTGAAGCACCTCGACGTTGGCCAGCGTGTCGATCTCGCGCGCGTCCTTGTCGTCGCGCAACCTGAAGATGCGCGGGAAGCGCAGCGCGAAGCCCGAGTCGTGGCGGTTGGAACGGTGGATGACATCGAAGGCGATCTCGACGACGACCGTCGGCTCAACCACGTGATAGCGGCCGATGCGCCGAATCGTGTGGGCCTCGAACCATTCGGTCATCGCGGCGATCTCCTTGTCCGTGAGGCCGGAGTAGGCCTTGCCGATGGTCACGAGTCGGCCCTCCGCCTCGGGTCGGTCGTCCTTGACGGCGAAGGTGTAATCCGACAGCACGCCGTGGCGTTTGCCGTGGCCGACTTCCACTCCGACCACTACGCAATCCAGTGTGGCCAGCGGGCGCTTCAGCTTCAGCCACCCGTAGCCGCGGCGGCCGGGACTGTAGGTCGAGTCGGGATCTTTGGTCATCAGGCCTTCATTGCCGCGTTCCTGCGCCGCGTCGAAGACTTTGCTCAACTCCTCCGCCGTGGCGGCACTTAGCAGGTTGGCCGTGGCCATGCCCGGGACATTGGGCAAATTGAGCGCGTCGAGCTTGGCGCGGCGCTCCTTGAGGCCCCGCCGGAGGAGCGGCTCGACCTTGCGTTGCTGTCCCGTCCGGAGCGCTAGTGCATCGAAGGCGACGTAGATCACCGGGATGTCGCGCTGCATCTGCTCAGACGGGTTCTTGCGACCCAGGCGCGCCTGGAGCTGGAGGAACGGCAGCGCCATCCCGTCGCGGAACGCGAGCACCTCGCCATCGAGGATGCCGTCCCAGGGTTGGTCCGCAACGGAGGCGACGACTTCGGGATAGGACTCGCTGACGTCGTGCAGGTCGCGGCTGTACAGGCGCACCTCGCGGCCCTGCTTGTGGAGCTGCGCGCGGATGCCGTCGTACTTGTCCTCGACCCAAACAGGCGAGCCCAAGCGCGTCAGCACTTCAGCTTCATCGGCCACGGGCGAGGCAAGCATCGCCTTGAGCGGCCGGAACAACGCGAGCTCCGCTTCCCCCAGCTTGTCGTCGCGCGCGTATGCCGCGGTCAGGCCCAGATCACCGGTAAGCATCCCCGTCCACTGCACATCAGGCAGCGGCCGATAAAAAGCCTTGGCGATGGCCGCCTCAAGGTGGCCTTCACGCAACCCGATGCGCAGGTCGCCACTGAGCACCTTCACTACCGACTTGGCCGACTGTGGGTCGCACCGTTCGAACAACTCCAGCAACGGCTTGGCCTTGGCCTGACCTTTGGCCGCGGCCATGGCCGAGAACGCGGCATCAACCTCAGGCAGCGTGGGCGCGATCCCCTTCGGCTCGTGGTTGTAGGTGGCCAACAGATCGTCGACCGCCTGCCCCAGGTCCGACGAAAGCTTGTAGCTCGCGCCCAGCGCACCGGGCGGCGCGTCGACCAGGGATTCGGCGGCCGCGGCAATGGCTGCCCAGCCGATGCCGGTGGTCCGCGGGTCGCGCTCCGGGAACGGTCGGCCGGTCATGTACGTGACCGCAATCGGCAACTCCGCAGGCGTGAGGGAGCGCAGGTAATCGGCCAGGGTGGCGACCTTTTCGGAAGTACGAGTCGTGGCCGCGATCCGGGCGGCAACCTCGCTCCAGCGGCGCATGGTCGCGCGATGGTAGCCGTGGTTTACCATCGCGGCCGTGGGCCAGCAGGTGAGCGCAGCGCCATCTGACCGGGACCTGTGGCAGCCGCCTCAGATCGCGGGTCATCTCGTCGCCCTGCGCCGCCCCGCGCAGTCCGATTTGCCGAGTGTCGTGCGCTGGTATCGCGACCCTGAGATTGCGCGGCTCACCCGCTATCAGACGCGCCAGATGAGCCAGTCCGAGGTCGAGCGGTTCTTCCAGGTGCGCATGCTCGCGCCCGACGCGCTGGCCTACTCGATCGTGGAGCTGCCGTCCAAACGGTTCATCGGTTTCACGACGTTTTCGGCGCTCGACGGCGATAACGGCAGTGTCATGTTCCACATCACGATCGGTGAACAGGACACGTGGGGCCGCGGCCTGGGGACGGAGGCGACGCAGCTCATGCTGCATCACGCGTTTGATCGCCTGGGCCTGCACCGCGTGGGACTGAGCGTCTTCTCGTACAACACGCGCGCCATTAGGGCGTACGAGAAGGCCGGGTTCCGGATCGAAGGCCGGCTGCGCGAGGCGATCCAGCGCCAGGGCACCTTTTTCGACGAGATCCAGATGGGCATCCTCGCCTCTGAATGGGTGGCCGCTCAATACGGGACGGTCGCGAGCACCGGTGACGCCGACAGGGCCTTCCTGGACGAGGTCGTGGCGAGCCGATGAAGAGCACCTCCCCCGCGGCAGACGCGGCACGGCACGAAATCCACGCCATCTTCGAGCGCAAAGGCCACGCCGTCGACAACGCGCGGGACGCAGTAGCGCGACTGGATCGGGCGTTCGCGGAAGGCGCCCTGCGGCGCAATCCAGAGATCGATGGCGTCCTAGCCGACCTCGCCGTCGCGCTCGAGCAAGACGAAGGTCAGAAGCTGGGCGGCAAGAGCGGCGAGGCGGCGCGGTTCATCGGTCGGCGCCTCGAGCAGCTCCTCGCCGACGCCTAGGAGCCCCCGTCCCGGCAAATGTGCGCGCGGGTCAGCCTTAAGCGGCCCTTCGTTGCGCCCTGGCCCGGAACTGCCCAGCTTTTCGCGATGGCTGAGCGTGGCGTGCGGTCGCTCATAGCGGCGAATGCTGCGGCGCGCGGCCTAAGGTCGACTGGCGGATACAAATGCCGGGATGGCGCCGCGCGGCCCACCACGCCCTAAACTCAGCGGCCATGACAGGATTTCTGGGCCGCGGGCCGCGCGTCAGCGACGAGCAGAAGAAGCGCATCCCGCCCGGCCAGTACTTCACCGAGAAGTGGCCCGTGCTGCACTACGGCAGCGTGCCACGCATCGATCTCAAGACGTGGGACTTCAAGGTCTGGGGCGAGGTCGAAAACCCGTTCGAGTTCTCGTGGGCCGAGTTCAAAGAGATGCCGCGCAAGCCGCTCCACACGGACATCCATTGCGTGACGCGCTGGTCGCGCCTCGACATGGACTTCGAGGGCGTCTCCATCCAGAAGATTCTCGAGCACGCGCAACTGAAGCCCACTGCCCGTTTCGTCGTCGTCCACGCCGAACAGGGCTACACCGCCAACCTGCCGCTGGCAGTGCTCGACGACGATGACGTGATCCTGGCCGACATAGCCGACGGTGCCCCGCTCACGCCCGACCACGGTTACCCCCTCCGCCTCGTCGTGCCAAAGCGCTATTTCTGGAAGAGTGCCAAGTGGGTGCGCGGCCTGCAGTTCGTGCCCGCCGATCGGCCCGGCTTCTGGGAGCGATACGGCTACCACAATGATGCCGATCCCTGGAAGGAAGAGCGCTTCAGCGAGTAGGCAACTTCAGGCTTAACACGCGGAAGTACTCAAGTATCATATGAGTGAATGATCACTTACATGAATAACCCATGAGCGTTATCGCGACATCGTCACTGACCCGTCGCTTCGGGGATGTAACCGCACTTGCCGGGCTCACCGTGGAGTTGCCTGCAGGTGGCGTCATCGGCGTTGTCGGTCCCAACGGCTCCGGCAAGTCGACCCTGATCCGGATCCTTCTCGGCCTCATTCGTCCGACGTCAGGCGACGCGAGCGTCCTGGGCGAGCCGATTACGGACCCGACGCGCTACGCCGCGCGTGTTGGGTCGATGATCGAGAGTTCGGCGTTCGCCGGCGGAATGAGCGCTCGTGCCAACTTGATGTCGCTGGCGCATCTGCGCGGGGTTCAGACCTCGCGTGTCGACGTGGTCCTTGCACAGGTCGGACTGCTTGGGCGCGACCGCGAGCCGGTGCGCCAGTTCTCCCTGGGGATGAAGCAGCGGCTGGGGATTGCCATGTCGCTGCTGACGGATCCCGAATTGCTCATCCTCGACGAGCCAACGAACGGCCTCGATCCGGCCGGAATCGTGGAGGTCCGCGAACTACTGCGCCAGCTCGCCCGCGATGGGCGAACGGTGGTGGTGTCCTCGCATCTTCTGTCTGAGCTTGAGGCGATCTGCACGCATGTCGTCGTCATCCGCTACGGAGAACTGATGTTTGCCGGGCCCATGGCACAGCTGCTTGAGCGCACGATCGCCCACATCGACTTCATGCCCGAGCACGACGGTGACGCGGCCGCGCTCGCCGACGCGCTCGCGAACGCAGGCTGGCAGATCGAGCGACGTAAAGGCGCGATCCGAGCTCTCGAAGCCGCCGGCAGAGCAGGCGACCTTAACCGAGCGGCAACTGCGGCTGGCTTCACACTCGCCCACCTGGTCGAGGCACGCGACTCGCTCGAGGATGTATTCCTGAGCATGACGGCCGGGGAGACCAGCGCGGCAGCCGGGGTAAACGCGTGATGTCTCAAGCCTTCAGAAGCGAACTGACACGACTCGGGCAGCGGCGCGTCCTCGCCGTATGGTTCGGCCTCACCATCGTGCTCGCGTTCATGATCAATGCGGTCATGGCGACAGTCGTCGGCCAAGCTGGCACGGGAAACCTGCCCACACCGGGCGTTGCGTTCCCGACACGTGAGCAACTCGAGTCCGCGTCAGGAGTGATGGCCGGCCTATCTGCCGCGTCGAGTATGTTCGGGCTCGTGACCCTGTCGATCTGGGCATGGTTCACGGCGCAGGACTATTCAAGCGGCTTGATCCGCGTCCTCGTCGCAGCCGAGCCTCGCCGCTGGCCGCTGATCGCCGGCAAAGTAGCCGCGTTGCTGCTTGCGACCGCCGTCGCTACGACGATCGCGGCCTTTGCCACGCTGCTCGCGGCACCGCTCGTTGGCGCGAGCGGAGTCTCGACCGCGGCTTGGGCAACGGACGCGCCGCGCGTCGTCATCGAGGCGTGGATCCACGCGTATCTCGCGCAGGTCGTGTGGGGGGTCCTGGGGTTAGCCGTGGCTGTGCTCACGCGTTCGGCCATGGTTGCCGTCGCGATCGGCGCCGGCTACGTGCTGCTGTTTGAGCCGCTCATCAAGATGGTCGGTAACGCCCCTTCGGACTGGCTACTAGGAACGACGTTGAACACGATCGCCTCGGGCGGGACTCCATCTATCCAGTTCGGCACAGCGCTTGGGCTGGGCGCCGCGTACGTCATCCTCGGGTTGATGCTGGCCACGTGGGTTCTGAAACGACGCGACGTTACCGATTGAGCGAGCGGCATTGACGACTCGGGGCGACCGGACGAAGGCGAGGCTCCTCGACGCGGCCCTGACTGTCGTCGGGGAAGTCGGCTATGCGCGGGCCTCGACGCGAGCAATCGCCGATCGTGCCGGGGTCGCAGAGGCCACGATCTATCGCCACTTTCCGGATAAGACCGCGCTGCTTTTCGCGGCGGCGCTCGAGCCGAGTGCGGACGTTGTGGATTGGATCTCGGGCCTTCCGGCGCTCGCGGGGACTTCGACGCTCGAGTCCAACCTCACCGCAGCGCTGCTCAAGTTGGCCGAGCTCGAGAGCAGAATCCTGCCGCTCGAAGTCGCGCTCCAGGCTGACCCACTCTTGTCGCAGCGCCGCCGTGCGGTCCTCGAAGGGGCCAAAGATTTGCCGGGCCCACCTGGAGCGCTTGCCAGTTACCTCGCGGCTGAACGCGAGCTTGGGCGCGTGGCGCCCGCCGTGGATCCAGTGGAAGCCGCCGTGGTTCTGCTCGCCGCCTTGTTTGGTTTGGGAATGGCCGACGGTCGCGCCACGGGCGCCGCAGGTCAAGGGCGCGTTCGGGCTGCCGTTCGAATGTTCGTTCGAGGGATCGCGCCGCGGACTTACGATTGATTCGTAAGCCGAACGCACGGTCGTCCGAACGGAAAGAGTCAAGGGCTAGCGGCTAGCGCCACACCGGTAGGTGGGTGCGCACCGAAATGAGCGAAGTCAGGCCTTCGCGAATGAGCACAACGGCGACGATCAGGGCACCGACTGCATCGGCCCAGGTCAATCCGAACGCCGTGCTCAGGCCAAGGCTGGCGAGGCTGACCATGGCGAGCAACGCGGCGATACCGGTCAGGATCGAGTCGGCCCGGAGAGCGCGGCTGTGCAACGCCGTGGCGGTGCGGTACTTGGCAATTGCAAGTGGGCTCAGCGCCACGACCGAAATGACAAGGAGCGCAATCGCGACGGGCGTAGCGTCTGGATGGGCGTGGTCGATCAACGCCCGCGCGGCGCTCAGTCCCAGGTCGAGCGCAACAACGATCAGTACGACTCCAAGTACCGCCTCCGCGATCTTCTCGACGCGCTCCGCGCGACGCGGCTGACGAGCCTCGATGGCAAAGCGCCACACCAGCGCGACGGACGCGCCTGAGTCGACCACGGCATCAAAGCCAAAGCCGAGCAGCGACAGGCTGCCGCTCGTCAAGGCGGCGACAACACCGGTCACACCCATAGCCGCGCCCAGCACGATGCTCAGGACCGACAGATTGATGGCGCGGCGCAGGAGCGTGTCGCGTTCAGCGGCCATCAGTGCGTGACGCAGACCGGGGCGATGCCCGCGCCGACAAGGATACCTTCGACCACCTCCGACTTCGCGTCGGCGTAGTGCTGCGTGTACTTCCAGGTCTGCTTGGCCAGCTCCTGCTTACGTTGTTCGTAGGCGGTTCGGTCGGCAGCGTTCGTTAACAGGTGGTCGCGAAACCCGAGCATGCGTTGGATCTCCGCGCAACCCACGGTGAAGACGTGCAGGTTGATGTCGGTGTCAGGTCCTTTGAAGAGGTGATGCTCGTGCCACTCCGGCTCGCGAATGCGCAGGATGTAATCGGCGGCTTCCATCGCCGGAACGTACGAAGCTTCGTCGGCTGAGTCGGCAACGCCCAGGAT
>JBDTUR010000033.1:0-13834 GCA_040007635.1 Chloroflexota bacterium | reverse complement strand
CTACCAGATCTTGCTCTATGGCGCGGCCTGGGCGCGGGTCCGGCGCGACCGTGCGCTGGAGCGGAACCGTGCGGTGGAGCGCGCCGCCGACGCCTGACTAGAGTGGTTGCTCAGTCCCGCAGCGGCGACAGAAGTGAGCCCGCGCCGACAGTGTCAGGCGGCAATTGGGGCACGGGCGCAGACCATGGGCGAGGGCGGCGGCGGGCAGCTCCGGGGGCGGCGCGAGGAGCATGTGCGCTTCGAATACCGGGGCCGACGAGGCCGTTGAGGAACCCGTGCTCGCTTGCGCGTTAAAGCCGATCTGAGGCGGGAGGGGATAAGCGGGCAACGCTGGCAGCGGAATGATTGGCGCGTCGGCTGGGCGCGGCGGCGGCAGCGGCAGGACGGGCATCCGCGGGTGCGTCGGTCGTTCGACCGGTTCCGGTTGCGCGACGGGCACGGGCAGCGGCTCCGGCTCGGCGACAAACACCGGCTCGGGCTCCGCTTCAGGCTCGGCGACAAACACCGGCTCTGGCTCAGCTTCAGGCTCGGCGACAAACACCGGCTCGGGCTCCGGCTCACAGGTCTGGCAGACGCCGGCGCTCTCGTTCCAGCAGGCAGGACAGGAGTAGCCCCGGCAGTTCAGGCAGAGGCGCAGCCAATGTTCGGCCGGACTCGGCCGGTTTTCGGTGATCCCGACCGCGTCGAGCATGCGCCGCGCCAGCACGCCGGCTGACCGTGGCGCCTCCCCAGGCTTCGGCTGGAGAGTGCCGCAGCGCTCGCAGAAAACATCGACCCCCTGCATCGACCGAGGATCGCGCATAAGTGTCTGCGCCGGTACCCAACGTTCAGTACCGCATCCCGGGCCCAGAAGGTCCCTAGCAGCAGCGCCAAATGCCCCTGCTAGACTCGGTCATCTGATGGCAGGCCCACTGACCGCCGTTGAGCGGTTTTTCGAGCGCCTGTTCGAGCGCCCTGCGGCGCGGCTTTTCCAGGAACCAGTCGAGCGCGTCCAGATTCAACGCGCGATTGAGCGCACCATCGAATCAGAGCGGGCCGTCCACGATCGGCGGGCCTACGTGCCGGCGCATTACCGCGTCCTGCTGAACACCGCCGACGCAGCCGCGCTTGACGGCCATCTGGCCAAGCTGACCCAGGATTTGGCCGATCAAGTGCGCCTCTACGCGCGGGCGCACCAGTACGTGTTGCAGGCGCGGCCGTTTGTCGAGGTCATCAAGTCGTCCGCGATCGCGAGCGGTGACGTGCGCGTATACGCCGATCGCGCGCCCGCGCCGGAGAAGAAGCCAGCGACTGTCCCGCCCGCGCCGGCCCAACCCGCTGCTGCCGGCGACGCCGATCCCGACGAACCCGCCAACGCCGAGGAAGACGCCGATGCCGTGCCAGGTGGGACCGCAGTCTTCGCCGTGCCGCGGCCGAACTCGCCGCGCGCCCAGCTCGCGGTGCGCACCTCAGGCCAGCCCGTCTCGCGGATCAACCTACGGCCGGGAACGATCCGGCTGGGCCGCGCGCTCGACAACGACATCGTCCTGCCCGACGACAAGGTATCGCGCCACCACGGCCAGATCGGCATGCGCTTGGGCATGCTCGTCTACACGGATCTGGGCAGCACCAATGGCTCGTTTCTCAACGGCGCCGCCGTGACGGAGATCGCCCTGGGACCGGGCGACGTGCTCCAGGTTGGCGGCTCCACCATCACGGTCGAGCCGGCACCGTAGACTTCGACGCAAGTAGGAGGTGACCACACTCGATCGAGTGGGGTCACCGACAACGCGCAGTAGTGCGCGTGAGCGCTACTGCGGAGGCAGAACAGTCCCCCGGAATGGACGTCTTCACTCTGAGCCTGTGGGCACTGCGGATCGGCTTCGTTCTGCTGATCTACGCCTTCTTCGTGGTCGTGGCGCGGGCGCTGTGGCGCGACCTGCGCGCGGGCGTGGCGGGCGCGGGCCGGCCGTTGGCGCGGCTGCTCGTGGTGGGTTCGCCTGAGGGCAGACCGCAGGCGGGTACGTCCATCGCCCTCGACGCGGTCAACTCGCTGGGCCGCGACGTGAACAACTCGATCGTTCTGGACGACACCTTCGTGTCGGCCGAGCACGCGCTGCTGACGTTCCGCGGTCGCGCCTGGTACGTCGAGGACCGCGGCAGCACCAACGGGACGTGGCTCAATGGCCAGCGCGTCGAAGGCCTTGCGCCGTTGGGTTACGGCGACGAAGTGCAGATCGGCCAGGTGCGCATGCGGCTCGAGCGCGCTCGAGCTGAGTAATGGTGAGGACCGAGCGCTTTGCGCGCAGCAGCGGCCGGCTGCGGAGGAAGAGTAGTTGACCCGCGCCCTTTATCGCGCCGGCATCCGGCCGCGATTCCGTTGGCGCGAGTTGCGCCTGCTGGTCGTGGTCGCGCTCTGCCTGACTGTCGGCTGGATCAGCCTGGAGTCATTCCGCCAGGGCCAGGTCGCCATTGGCGACGCCCTCCTGTTGACGGTCTACCTCCTCGCGTTGGGCGTCATTCACGTGGCGTTCGTCGTCACGGGCCGGCACATGGACCAGATCCTTTTCCCCACCGCGGCGCTTTTGGCCGGCATCTCGTTGCTCGTCATGAACCGGTTGCCGCAGGACCTGGTTGTTCAGCAGGTCGGCGGCACGGAGCTGCCCCTGGGTCCATTGCAGCTCGTCTGGATCCTGCTCGGCTTCAGCCTGCTCGCGGCGATCGCGATATTCGTGCGCAGCGACGGCTGGCTGCGCCGCTACAAGTACACCTGGGCGGCCGCCGGGATCGCGCTGCTGTTACTCGTGTTCGTGTTGGGCAGTGTCACTGGCGGTGCGCGCCTGACGCTCCACATCGGGCCGTTTTCCGGCCAGCCATCGGAATTGCTCAAGGTCATCCTGGTCGTATTCCTCGCCGGCTACCTGGCCGAGAATCGGGCGCTGCTCTCGTCGGGCATCACGCGCGTGGGCGCGTTCACGCTGCCGCCGCTGCCCTACCTGCTGCCGATGCTCGCCATGTGGGGCATTGCCCTGGCGATCGTCATCGTGCAGCGCGACCTGGGTGCGGCCTTGCTCTATTTCCTCGTTTTCCTGGGCCTGCTCTACGTCGCCACCCGGCGCGCCTTGTACGTGCTGTTCGGCATCGTCCTGTTCCTGGTCGGAGGTGCGCTTCTGTACGTGCTCTTCGCGCACGTCCAGGACCGGATCAACATCTGGATCGACCCATTTGCCGACCGGCAGGGCGCCGGCTACCAGGTCATCCGCGCGCTCTACGCGTATGGCCGCGGCGGCATCCTGGGCACAGGGCTTGGCGCGGGCCTGCCGGCGGTTGGCGCCGTGCCGTCGATCCCGCTGATACACACGGACTTTGTGTTCGCCGCCATCGCCGAAGAGATGGGCATGATCGGCGCGCTGGCGGTCCTGGGGCTGTACCTGGTGATTGCCGAGCGCGGTTTTCGCATCGCCGCTGCTGCCGCGGACGATTTCCGGGCGCTCCTCGCAACCGGCTTGACGCTGGTCATCGTCGTTCAGGCCGCGATCATCGCCGGTGGCAATCTGCGCGTCTTGCCGCTTACCGGCGTGACGCTGCCGTTCATCTCGTACGGAGGCTCGTCCCTGTTGGTCAACGGCGCGGTCATCGGGCTGCTGCTGGCGCTGAGTGACCGTGGCGTCGATCCGCCGCCCCGAGGCGTGCGGCCCAATGCCGTGGTCCGGGCCGCTCAGCGAGCGCGGGCAGTGGGCGGGCGGGTCGAGGAAGCGCTCTCATGACCGGGCCGCGCGTCCGCCTGCAGCAGTTGCGGCTGCACCTGCGACCGCGCATGCGCACCCGCGGCGCGCCCCCGCCGCTCCCCGGTGGAGCGCCGAGCGACCCGCCCCGGGTTGGCCGCAGCCTCCTGCCGCTCACCGTTGCGCTCGCTGTGGCATACGCGGCGCTGGCCGGCGGCCTCGCCTATTGGCAGGTCGCGCAGGCTCAGGCGCTGACGGCCGATCCGCTCAATCCGCTGAGCCTGGCCGCGGCACGTTCTGCGCCGCGCGGCACGATTTACGACGCGAACGGCATTGTGCTCGTGAGCAATGTCCGCGGCCCCAACGGGGAGCGCCTGCGCCAGTACAGCTACTCGATCGCGGCGCCGGTCATCGGCTACAGCAGCGCCATCTTTGGCACCGCTGCGCTGGAGCGAACGTACGACGCGCAGCTCACCGGTCTCGTGTCGCTGAACCCCGGCGATGAAATGCTGCGCAAATTCCGCGGCCAACCGTATGACCCGTCGGACCTGCATCTGTCGCTCGACATCCAGCTTCAGCGGGTGGCCGCCGACCTGCTGGGCGATCAGAAGGGCGCCGTCGTCGCGATCGAGCCTGCGACCGGCCGAATCCTGGCGCTCGTGAGCAGCCCTACCTACAACGCCAACCGCGTGGTCGATCCAACCGATGGCCGGCAGTACATGGCTGGCCTGCAGGCGCGCGATGATTCGCCGCTGCTCGACCGGGCCACGCAGGGCCTGTACGTGCCCGGCTCGGTCTTCAAGATCGTGACTTCGATCGCGGGCCTTGGATCCGGCGCGATCACGCCCCAAACGACGTACGCGGATCAGCCGGCTGAGCTCGAGACGGGCTTCCTGGTCGACGGTTTCCGCATCCACGACTTCCCGCGCACAGTCCAGACCGACCATCCGCTCGATTACGCCGAAGCGCTCGAAGTGTCGTCCAACATCTGGTTCGCCCATGCCGGTCTAGATACCGGCGCACAGAGCCTGACCGACTGGGCGGCTCGACTGGGCTTTGGCGCGCGCATTCCGTTCGACCTGCCCACCTCGCCCAGCCAGGTGACCGGCGGCGACGGCCCGCTCGACGGATTCGCGGACCGGGTCGAGCTCGCCAATGCCGCTTACGGCCAGGGCGAGGTCCTGGTTACGCCCCTCCAGATGGCACTCGTCGCATCGACCATCGCTAACAACGGCACGCTGATGCGCCCGACCCTGGTCGATTCGCTTACGTCGAGCAGCGGCAGCGTCACCCGGCTCGAGCCCCAGACCTGGTCGCAGGTCTGCTCGTTCGAAACGGCGCAGACCATCCGCAGCGCCATGCAGCAGGCGGTCGAAGGCGAATTCGCGGTCGCCGCCGCGGCCAAGATCCCCGGGGTCCCAACCGCGGGCAAGAGCGGCACCGCACAGGTCGGACCGAACGCCGCGCCGCACTCGTGGTTCGTCGGCTATGCGCCGGCCGACGCGCCGCGCATCGCCGTAGCGGTCATCGTCGAGAACGGCGGCCTGGGCTCGCAGCGTGCAGTGCCCATTGGCGGCCGTCTCATGAGTGCCTACCTGGGCGTCCCAAGGTAAGTTCGGGAACCACCCGGTCAGGCCGAGCGTACTATCTGCCGACGCCTTCCATGACCGGGCCCAGACGGCTGAGGGCAAGCTGCACACGGACCAGGCAGGAGGGGCCGCGCCAGTGACCATCGCGCAGTCGACCGATAAGGTCATCGCCAACGTCGAAAAGGTAATTGTCGGCAAGCACGCCGAGGTGCGTCTCGCGCTCGTCGCATTGCTTTGCCAGGGCCATCTTCTGATCGAGGATGTGCCCGGCACAGGCAAAACGTCGCTTGCGAAGGCCATCGCCAAGAGCTTGGCCTGCACCTTCAGGCGGATCCAATTCACGCCCGACCTTTTGCCGTCGGACGTGACCGGCCTGTCGATCTTCAATCAGAAGACGCAGGAGTTCGAGTTCCGGCCAGGACCGATCATGGCCCAGATAGTCCTCGCCGACGAGATCAACCGCGCGACGCCCAAGACGCAGTCGTCGCTTCTTGAATGCATGGAGGAGCGCCAAGCGACCATCGATGGCGTGACCTACCAGATGCCCGACCCATTCCTGGTCATCGCCACCCAGAACCCCATCGAGTACGAAGGCACATTCGCGCTGCCTGAAGCCCAGCTCGACCGCTTCATGCTGCGCATTCAGCTGGGCTACCCGCAGCCAGCCGAAGAGGTGCGGATCCTCGACGAGCACAAAACCCACCAGCCGATCGATGACCTCGAAGAGGTGATCACTGGCAAGGAGCTGCAGGCAATGCAGGAAGGCGTGCGCGAGATCTACGTCGATCCGCAGGTGAGCGAATACATCGTTCGGCTGGTGACCGCCACGCGCAACCACCCCGACATCTACCTGGGTGCTTCGCCACGTGGCTCGCTGGCGCTGTACCGCGCGGGCCAGGCTTTGGCCGCGCTGTCGGGCCGCGACTACGTCATACCTGACGACGTGAAGGCTTTGGCCGTGCCCGCGCTGGCACACCGCACGATTGTCAAGACCGCGGCCACCGTGCGCGATGTTGACTCGACGCTGATCATCCGCGAGCTGCTCGACAGCGTGCCCGTGGAGCTGCGTGGCGCGCGCACCGACCGACCCGCGGCGGCCCGACCGGCCTAGGCCGTCCCAAAGATGGTGCGCCGCATCGAGGTCCTGGTCGCGGCCGTTGTCCTGCTGATCGCTGCGCTCTCTACGGGCGCCCAATTCCTGTTCTTCCTGGTGTACCTGGCGATCATCGTCGTTGGTGGCGCATACGTGGTGACGCGCTTCGGCCTCGCCGACCTGGAAGCGGGCTACGTGCTCGACCGGTTGCACGCCCAGGCGGGCGACATGCTCCGCGCCAACTACACCGTGCGCAACACCAGCCGTTTGCCCAAGCTGTGGCTGGAAGTCCACAACCCAACGACTTTGCCGGTCGGCTTGCCCGGCCAGGCGGTCACGATCGGGCCGCGCGGCGAAAAGTCGTGGTCGGTGCGCGTGCCGCTGACCCGGCGCGGGCACTTTCAGGTCGACCCCATGGCCCTGCGCACGGGTGACCCCTTGGGGTTGTTCGAATCCAACGCGGCGGTCGGTGGCTACTCGACCGTCATCGTCTACCCGCGCGTTGAGGCCCTGCCGGGCTGGCGCATGCCACCAGCGTTCATCGAGGGCAGTCACGCCGACAAGGTGCGCACGCCGCACACCACGCCGTCGGCCACGAGCATTCGCGAGTACGTGCCGGGCGACGCCTACAACCGCATCCACTGGAAGACGAGCGCCCGCAAGGGCGAGCTCGTCGTCAAGGAATTCGAGCTGGAGCAGACTGCCGATGTCTGGATCTTTCTCGATCTGGACGCTGTGACCCACACCGGCGAAGGCGACGAGTCGACGCTCGAGTACGGCGTCCGCGTCGCGGCCTCGATTGCGGCGCGCGCGCTGGTCGAGAACCGCAAGGTCGCGCTGACCGCGTCGGGCGCCCGCATCTCACCCATCCCGGCCGACCGCGGCCCGCGCCAATACCAGAAGATCATGCAGGCATTGGCGGCCGTGATGGCCGACGGTGAGCGACCGCTCGACGAGGTGCTCGTCGAGAACGTCGCTCGGCTGCGCCGCGGTATGACCGGAGTGATCATCACCGCGTCTCTTGACGCACGCTGGGTGCGCTCATTGACGGGCCTGCGCAACCGCAACGTCGAGACGGCGATCATCCTGCTCGACGCGCCCGCGTTCGCGGCATACGGGCGTGACGCGGAAGAGGAGCAAGCAGGCGGCAATGAAGACCTGCGCGCACAACTCTCCGTGCGTCACGCCCTGGCGGAGCACGACCTGCGCTACATCGCGGTTGAACCGGGGGAGCCGCTCGGCACGCAGCTCGTGACGCGCGGTCCCCGGCCTACGCTGGTCGTATCGAGATGAGCATGATCGAGACCACAGCCCGACCACAGCGTCCAACCAGCTGGTTGGACGACGCGTCCGAGGATTACCAGCTGCCCGATTTGCCGTTCACGCCGCGCGAGGGCTGGCTGTCGGTTGGCGCGCTCGCGGTAATGCTGCTCGCCGCTGCGGTGGCGATCGATGACGCGCAGTGGGTGGGCTTCTCGATTGGCACGCGCTCGTCGCAGACCGGCTTCCTGCCGCTGGCCGCCCTGTTGAGCGTTCTGCTGGGCACATACCTCGCCAAGACCACCTTGTCGCGCTGGCGCATCAACCTCATCGGCGTCCTTGCTGGGGCAGCGACACTGCTCTTCTTTGTCAGCTCCGCCATAAGCCGCGCGCCTACGATCGAGGGCAAGCTGCATGACCTCAACCTCTCGGTGAAGGTCTTCGTCAGCGATGTATTCGTCAACGGCAGCCGCTCGACCGAGACATCGATCTTCCTGCTGTTGATCGGCGCGCTGATCTGGGGTGCCGGCTACTTCTGTGCGGTCGCCGTTTTCCGCAGCCACAAGCCGCTGCCGGCGATCGTGCTGTCCGGGGCGATTCTGTTGCTCAACGTCACCCTCACGGTGCGCGAGCAGTACGTGCATCTACTCATTTTCGCCGCCGCGGCGCTCGTCCTGGCCGTGCGCCTCAACCTGCGCGAGCAGGCCCACGAGTGGCGCGTGCGCGGCATGCGCGACGTGGCCGACATCTCCGCGTCCTTCATGCGCAGCGGCGCCATCTTTGTCGCCGCCGCGGTCATCGGCAGCTCATTCCTCGCCGCCAATGCCAGCTCGGCACCACTGGCCCGCGCCTGGAGCGGCTGGGACGACAACCTGCTCGAGTTTGGCTACTCGGTCAACCGCTGGTTGGGTGGTGTGACCGGCAGCGCCCGTGGCCCCAACGTCCTGTTCACGCCCAGTCAGACGATCCGCGATTTCTGGCAGTCATCCTCAGAACAGGTGTTCAGCGCGCGCATCAGTGATGGCATCGGCCGCAAGTGGCGTGGCGCAACGTACGACTCGTTTGACGGCCGTTCGTGGCAGCAGCTCGATCGCCAGGACCAGGTTATCGACGCGGGGGCGGCATTCCTGGGCGGCACGCCTGAGGCGGTCACGGCGGGGCCGGGTCGCAAGGAGGTCACGGTCGAGGTCCTGCCCGTCGACTACGGCGGCGACATCTTCGTCGCGCCATCGCAGATCGAGGCGGTGAGCCAGCCAGCGGAGCTGACGACGCGCGGCGCCAGTGGTGCCTTCGTTTCAGGGCGACTGTCGTACGGCATCGAATCCGGCGTGACCTACTCGGTGAAGTCGCTCGTTCGCGCCCCGACCGGTAACGCGGCCTTGACCGCGAGCGCGCTGTCGTCGGCGGGCACGAAGTACCCCGACTGGGTCAAGCCGTATCTCGACATTCGGCCGGGCTCGATCGGCGACATCGTGTACCAGGCTGCACAAGACGTTTTCAAGACCCTGAAGGCCACCGAACGCGATCCCTACCATGCGGCCCTCGCTGTGCAGAACTACCTGTATGCGAGCGGTGGCTTCAAGTACGCGACCGACATTCGCGGCGAATGTGCGGGCGAACAGTTGGTCGATTGCTTCTTCCGCATCAAGAAGGGCTACTGCGAGTACTTCGCCACGGCGATGACGATGATGCTGCGCACCATGGGTATCCCCGCGCGCTACGTGCTCGGCTACCTGCCCGGGCAGCAGCAGGCCGACGGCTCGTGGCGCGTCGACCGTGGCGCTGCGCATGCGTGGGTGGAGGTTTACTTCCCGGGCTATGGCTGGGTCGAGTTCGATCCCACGCCAGGCAATACAGAAAACGGCCAGACGCCGACCGATCTACCTGCCGGTGGCCCGCGCCCTTCGGGTGATCCCGGCGACCTGGGCTTCCCCCAGGGCCCGGATAAATTGCAGCCATGTCTTGAAGGGACCGACTGCGTCGACGATGGCAATAGCAATGTGACACCACCAACCGGACCATCGAGCGGTGGGCCAACGCCAGGCGGGCTGCTGCCGTTGATGCTCGTGTCTGGACTCGTCCTTCTCGCCGCGGCGTTAGCGGCGTGGGCGGCGTGGCGGCGCGTCCCATCGAGCCAGCCCGAGATCGCCTACAGCGGCATCACCCGCCTCGCGTCACGGCTGGGCTATGGGCCACGGCCCTCGCAAACAACCTATGAATACACGGCGCGACTGGTTGAGCTTGTGCCAGTTGCCCGGTCAGATCTCGAGTTGATCGCCACGGCGAAGGTTGAGGCGGTGTACGGCCGGCGGCCGCCCGGCTCAGTCGTATTGATACGAATTGCCGGCGCCTACCGGCACATCCGGACAGGCCTCTTGCGGTTGCTCTTCCGCCGGCCCAGATTCACCCGCGGGCCGCGCGGGCCGCGCGGGCCAGGCGGGCAACGCCTCAGGCCAACGACGCGCCGCTAGAGCTCAGCCAAGCCGGTTGACCTGATACGTCGCCGGCCGCCCGGCGAGCACGTCGAGCACGCCCTCGACAACTTCGAGCGCGGCACGGTCCTGGGCTTCGGCGGTCGACGCACCAAGGTGCGGCGTCAGCACCGTGTTCGGGGCGTTCAGCAGAGGGGAGTCGCGTACGGGTTCGTGCTCGAACACGTCGATCGCAGCACCGCCCACCTGGCCGCTCGCCAGGGCATTCGCCAGCGCGGTCTCGTCGACGATGCCACCCCGCGCGACATTGACGATGAGCGCGCCCGGCTTCAGTAGCGCCAGCCGGTCGGCATCGATCATGCCCCGCGTCGCCGCCGCCAGCGGGACGTGCACCGTCAGGATGTCCGCCGCCCCCAGGACCTCGTCGAGGTCCATGAGCTCGACGCTGTGCGCGGCGGCGACGTCCGGCCTTGTAATTGGGTCACTGCCGATGAGCGTCATGCCAAATGCTCGGGCGCGATCCGCCACCGCCAAACCCACACGACCCAGGCCAATCACGCCGAGCGTCTTGCCAAAGAGCTCCGTGCCCACGAAGTCGGCCCGGCGCCACTCGCCGCGCCGCACAGATGCGTCCGCAGAGGGCACCCTGCGCGCTAACGCCAGGATGAGCGCGAGCGTGTGCTCAGCGGCGGCAAGTGTGTTCGCGGTGGGGGCATTGACGACGGCCACGCCCGCGCCGGTGGCGGCGGCCACATCGATGTTGTCGACGCCAACCCCGGCGCGACCAACCACCTTGAGCCGCGTGCCTGCGGCGAACGCGTCCGCGTCGACCTTGACCTGGCTGCGCACGATCAGCGCGTCGTAGTCAGGCAGCGCGGCCAGGAATGCGTCGCGCGTCAAATTCAGGCTGACGACTACCTCGTGTTCGCGCCCGAGCCGCTCAATCCCGGCCGGCCCCAATGGCTCGGCGACCAGAACCTTCACGCGCCGGCAGCGACCGCTGTCCGTTCCGGCGTGGCTGAGGCCGCGGCTGCGCGCGCGGCGTGGGCTGCTGCCGTTGAGTCGGTCGGCAGCCCGAGCTCAGTCAGGGCAGCGCCGATGATCTCAATCGCGGCCACGACATCGTCAACGCTGACGTTGCCCAGGTGGCCGATGCGCATGATCTTGCCCGCGAGGTCATCCTGGCCGCCCGCCAGTACAAGGCCGCGCGCCTTCATTGCCTTATTGAGGGCGGCCCATTCGATACCGGCCGGCACGTAGGCCGCGGTGACAGTCTGCGAGGCGTGTGCTGGATCCGCGAAAAGCGCCACGCCGAATGCCGTCAGGCCGGCGCGCGCCGCGTCCGCGCAGGCCGCGTGGCGCGCGAAGACGGCAGGGTATGTTTCGCGCTCCAGCATTTCAAGCGCGACATCGAGCCCGAACAGCACCCCCACCGCCGGCGTCCACGGCGTCTCACCAGTGGCGAAGGACTTGCGCGCCTTGCCCAAGTCGAAGTAGAAGCGCGGCATTGTCGCCGTCTCGTTGCGCTGCCAGGCACGGTCCGAGACGCTGATCATGGCCACGCCGGGCTGCGCCATCCACGACTTCTGCGAGCCGGTCGCGACCACATCGAGGCCCCACGCGTCGGTGTCGAAGGGCACGGCGCCCAGGGCGCTGATCGCGTCGATCAAGAGCAGCGCGTCTGGCGCGTTGTCGTGCACCGCGGCCACGAGCTCGCGCAACGGGTTCGTGACACCGGTCGAAGTCTCGTTGTGGGTCAGCAGGACGGCCTTTGCCGGCTTGCCGTTGCTCGCCATCTGACGCAGCGTGTTGGCAACCGCGTCCGAGTCGGCGGCATGGCCCCACTCGGCGTCCAACTTGGTCACATCGGCGCCGTAGGTCGTGGCGATCTTGGCGAAGCGATTGCCGAACGAGCCGATGCTGACGGCCAGGACCGGATCTCCGGGCGAAACGAAGTTGACGACGGCCGCCTCGAGCGCGCCGGTGCCTGAGCAGGTCAGGATCAGGGTGTCATTGCGCGTCCCAAAGGCCGTTTGAAGGCGGCCAGTTACGCGGGTGATCAGCTCTTTGAACTCGGGCCCGCGATGGTTGACCATCTGGCGCGAGCTGGCCTCGCGCACAGCGTCGGGGAGGGGAGTGGGACCAGGGATGCGAAGGTTGGTCGCGCTCATGGGGTCATGGTAGCCGTGCCATCATCTTCATATGCCCACGCGGCGCACGGCCAGCAACCCCAAGCAGCAGCAAGCGCTCGACCTGTCGGGCGCGGCGTCGCACTCGCCGCTCGCCGCGCGCATGCGGCCCCAGACGCTCGACGAGTTCGTCGGCCAGGAGCACCTGATCGGCGACGTGGGTGCGCTGCGGCGCATGATTCAACGCGGCCATCTCGCATCCATGGTGCTGTGGGGGCCACCGGGTAGCGGCAAAACCACCCTCGCGCGGCTGCTTGCGGAGTCGGTCGACGCACCTTTTGCGACGCTGTCCGCGGTCATGAGCGGCGTGGCCGACGTCCGCGCCGCGATCGCCACCGCGCGCGAATGGATCGCCAGCGGCGGCCGCTCAACGGTGCTTTTCATCGACGAGATCCATCGCTTCAACAAGAGCCAGCAGGATGCGTTGCTGCCCCAAGTCGAAGACGGCACGATCACCCTGATCGGCGCCACGACGGAGAACCCTTATTACGAGGTCAACTCGGCGCTGCTGTCGCGACTGCGTGTCTTCCGCCTTGAGCCGCTCACCAACGACCAGTTGCGCGTCGTCGTCAAGCGGGCGCTGGCCGACCCACGCGGCCTGGCTGGCGGTGTCGACCTAGCCCGCGACGCACTCGATCACCTCGTGGATATCAGCGGGGGCGATGCCCGATCCGCGCTGAACGTGCTCGAGTCGGCCGCGGTCATGACCAACAAACCGGCCCTGGCGGACATCGAGGCCGCCGCGCAACAGCGCATCCTGAACTACGACCGCGCCGGCGACGGCCACTACGACACGGTCAGCGCGTTCATCAAGAGCCTGCGCGGCAATGATCCCGATGCGGCGCTGTATTGGCTCGCGACGATGGTCGCGGCCGGCGAGGACCCGCGCTTCATCGCGCGCCGGTTGATCATCAGTGCGTCCGAAGACGTGGGCAATGCCGACCCCCACGCGCTCCAGGTCGCAACGTCGGCCGCCGTCGCGGTCGACTGGGTGGGTTTGCCCGAAGCGCAATACGCGCTTGCCCAGGCAACGGCCTATGTTGCCGCCGCGCCCAAGTCGAACCGCGCGGGTACTGCTTATTGGGCGGCGATGGACGACGTGCTGGCGCGCGGCTCGCTGCCCGTCCCGAGCCATCTGCGCAGCGCGACCTGGCGCGAGCAGCGCGACCACGGCCACGGCATGGGCTACGTCTATCCGCACGACTACATGGGCGCGGACGTCGAGCAGCAGTACCTGCCTGACGAGCTCGCGCAGCGGCGCTATTACGAGCCGTCAGACCACGGCTACGAAAAGACCATCGCCGAGCGAATGAACTTGCGCCGCGCAAACCGGGCAGCGGCGGCCGAGGAGGGCGGACCTGAGCGCGACCCGACGGCCGTGCCCAAGTCCAATGGCATGAAGGTCGCGAGCAAGGTCATGGCCCAACGCGACGGGAAGCGGCGCGACCTTGCCGCGCGCCAGAAGAAGGACGCGGCCGGCTAGGGCCGACCGACCGAGCTGCGGTGAACGACCGAGCTGCGGTGAACGACCGAGCTGCGGTCCGCCTTAGTAGAAGGGGAGTGGCAC
>JBDTUR010000032.1:0-14034 GCA_040007635.1 Chloroflexota bacterium | reverse complement strand
CCTACGTCAACAGTGCATTCTCGAAGAGCGAAGCGGTGCTCAACGGCTACGACGAGGCCATCGTGCTGAGCATCGACGGCAGCGTGTCCGAGGGCAGCGCAGAGAACCTCTTCATCGTTCGTGACGGAAAGCTCATCACGCCAGCCGTCAGCGACGACATCCTCGAGGGCATCACCCGCGCCGGCCTGATGCAGCTCGCCCGCGACGACATGGGCGTCGAAACCGTCGTGCGCAGCGTCGACCGCAGCGAGCTCTACGGGTGCGACGAGGCATTCCTGTGCGGCACCGGCGCCCAGCTCTCGCCCATCGTCGAGATCGATCACCGCTCGGTCGGCAACGGCGAAGTCGGACCGATCACGAAGCAGCTGACAAAGCTCTACTTCGACACCGTGCGCGGCAAGATGCCCGCGCACAGCGACTGGGTCACGCCGATTTATTAACAGGCGACATACGTCGCGGACATAGGCGACGAGTTGAAGCCCAGAACGAACCAACAGGCATACGAGCGGTTAAGGGGTACGCGGACCGCCGCTGTTGTCCTGACCGCTGCGCTTCTGACCGGGTGCGCCTCGGTCGTAACCCCAATGGCCTCGCCGCCGCCATGGACGGACGGGACAGTCGTGGGGATGTCGGGCGTGGCCGACAACTGGTTGCTGAAGCGCCAGCCATAGCGGCGGCTAAACTTGGTCGTCCCATGTCGGTCCAGCAGCGAGCCCAGAGTCCGTTTGCGCCTGTCGCGCGCAACCTCGACTTGCCCGCGCTCGAACATGAGCTGCTGGCCATGTGGCAGGAGCGGCGGACGTTCGCGCGGCTGCGCGAACAGAACGCTGGCCACGAGCGCTGGAGCTTTCTCGACGGGCCGATAACGGCCAACAATCCAATGGGCGTCCACCATGCCTGGGGTCGGACGTACAAGGACCTATTCCAGCGTTTCCACGCGATGCTCGGCGAGGACCAGCGCTACCAGAACGGCTTCGACTGCCAGGGGTTGTGGGTCGAGGTCAACGTCGAGCGCGAGCTCGGTTTCACCAGTAAGCGGGACATCGAACGCTTCGGCATCGCCAAATTCATCAGCCTGTGCAAACAGCGCGTCCTGACCTACGCGGCACTCCAAACCGAACAGTCGCAACGCCTGGGCATGTGGATGGACTGGAACGACCCGGCCGAGCTGCGCCGGTTGCACGACCTTCTCGGCGAGGATCCAACGCAGAAGGTCACCGTCCAGGGCCCGGACGGTCCGGTGACCGATAGCGTCGAGATGATGGTCGGCCGCCTGGGCATGCCTGAGCTGGGCGGTTCCTACTTCACCTTCAGCAACGAGAACAACTACCTCATCTGGCTCTTCCTGGCCGAGTGCAACAAGCGCGGCTGGCTCTACAAGGGCCACGACTCGATGCCGTGGTGTACGCGCTGCGGCACCGGCATCAGCCAGATGGAGATGAACGAGGGCTACCAGGACCGCGAGGACCCCGGCCTGACGGTGCGGCTGCCGCTTGTTGATCGGCCGGGGGAGTGGCTGCTCGTCTGGACTACAACGCCGTGGACGCTTGCCGCGAACGTCGCCGCTGCGGTCGGATCGGAGTTGACCTACGCTCGCGTCAAGCAAGGCGCTGATGAGTACTGGCTGGGCAAGGGCACGCTCAAGACTGCTCTCAAGGGCGACTTCAAAGTGCTCGAGGAACAGCCCGGCACGTATCTGGTTGGCTGGCGCTATCGCGGGCCATTCGATGAGCTGCCTGCTGTCACTACGGCTTTTGCTGGCACGAGCGGTGACGACGGCGGTGCCGGCTATGAGCACCACGTCGTCCCGTGGACCGAGGTCAGCGAGGAAGAAGGCACGGGCATCGTTCACATCGCGCCCGGTGCCGGTGCCGAGGACTATCACCTGGGCAAGGATCTGGGCTTGCCTGTGATAGCGCCACTTGATGAGTTCGGGCGCTACCTGGAAGGCTTCGGCTGGCTCAGCGGCTTTGACGCCCACGCAGTCGCGGAGCGCGTCGTTGAAGACCTGGAAAGCAAGGGCGTCTTTTACCACCTGGAGCCATACACCCACCGCTACCCGCACTGCTGGCGTTGCGGCACAGCGTTGCTCTTCCGCGTCGTGGACGAGTGGTACATCTCGATGGGCGAGGTCTACGACAAGCCACGCAGCGAAGTGACTCCCGACGAGAAGGCGCGCAGCCTGCGCTACCAGATCATGGATGTCGTTGATCGGATTCGCTGGTTGCCGGGCTTCGGCTATGAGCGGGAGCTCGACTGGCTGCGCACGATGGCCGACTGGATGATCTCCAAGAAGCGCTACTGGGGCCTGTCGCTGCCCATCTGGGAATGCACCTCGTGCGGCCACTTCGACGTGATCGGCTCGCGCGAGGAGCTGCAGTCACGCGCCGTCGCGGGCTGGTCGGAATTCGACGGGCATACGCCTCACCGGCCCTACGTGGACGCGGTGAAGATCGCCTGTTCGGCGTGCGGCGCCCAAACCGCACGCATCCCGGACGTGGGCAATCCCTGGCTGGACGCGGGCATCGTGCCCTTCTCGACGATGCACTACCGCACCGAGCCCGACTACTGGGCCAAGTGGTTCCCGGCCGACTTCATCACCGAGTCGTTCCCGGGCCAGTTCCGCAACTGGTTCTACTCGCTCCTGGCGATGAGCACGGTGCTGCGCCGCGAGCCGCCGTTCAAGACGATCCTGGGCTACGCCACGCTGTTCGGCGAGGACGGTCGGCCCATGCACAAGAGCTGGGGCAACTCGATCGAATTCAACGAGGCGGCTGAGCGCATGGGCGTCGACGTGATGCGCTGGATGTACGCCAAGTCGCGGCCGGAGGAGAACATCCTCTTTGGCTACCACACCGCCGACGAGGTGCGGCGCGAACTGCTCGTCTTCTGGAACGTCTACGTCTTCTTCGTCACCTACGCCCGACTCGCCGGCTGGGCGCCTTCTGGCAACCGGAGTGTTGGAGTCGGCGGATCGGCCGCGACGGTGCTCGACCGCTGGATCCTGTCGCGCACCGCGGGACTGGCGCGCGACGTCCAGGAGCGCTTCGCCGATTTCGACGCGACCGGCGCGACCCGGCTGGTCAGCGCCTACATCGATGACCTCTCGACCTGGTATCTGCGCCGCTCGCGCTCGCGCATGCGCGTAGCTGCGTCAGCGTCTGAGCGCGACATCGCCTTCACGACGCTCCATGCCGCCCTCACCGCGACGAGCCGCGTCCTGGCGCCCATCCTGCCCTTCCTGTCGGAGGCCATGTACCAGAACCTGGTCGTAGCAACCGCGCCCGCACTGCCCGACAGCGTTCACCTCACCGCGTGGGTCGCGGGCGAGATGAAGCCGCACATGGATGAGTCGCTGGAAGCGTCGATGGCGACGCTGCGCCGCGCGGTCGAGTTGACTCGGACCTTACGTGGCCAGGCCGAGCTGCGGCTGCGCCAGCCGCTGCGCCAGATGTGGCTGGCCATCCCCGGCGGGCGGCTGGCGCCTGATCGGCCGCAGGATGAAGCTGATCTGCTCGAGCTGCTGGCCGACGAGACGAACGTCAAGCAGGTAACCGTCATCGGTGACGAATCCGAGCTCGTGGAGCGACGCGTCAAGCCGCTGCTGCCCAAGATCGGCAAGCGCCTGGGCAGTCAGATTCCGGCCGTCATGGCGGCGGCTCGGGCCAACGAGGTCGAGTACCTTCCGACTGGCGGCGTGAAGCTGGCCGGCGTCGAGCTCGCCCATGATGAGGTCGAGATCCTGGCCACGCCGCGCCCGGGAACGGCCGTCGCCCACGATGAGGGGCTCGTGGTTGTCATCGATACGGAGATAGACGACGCGCTACGCGCTGAGGGCGACGCGCGTGAGCTGGTCCGTGCCGTGCAGGATCTGCGCAAGCAGGCCGGCCTGGAACTCGATGACACGATCGACCTTTGGCTATTGGCGCCACCGACAATTCTGGCGCCCCTGCGGCCCTACGAGGCACGACTCCTGGCCGATGCCCTCGTGAACGGCATCAGCCACGACGATCCGCCGAGCGACGCGCTCAGCGCCACTCAGCAGTTCAGCGGCGGCGAGGTCACGCTTGCAATCCGGCGCACTGAGTCGCCGGCTTGAGCGGCCTGTCAACAGTCCGCGGCCGCTGGCTCCTCTTTGCCGGTGTCGCCCTGGTCGTCGTCATTGCCGACCAACTGAGCAAGCTCTGGATCGACGCCAACTTTGCAGTTGCGCCCATTCAGCCCGCACCCGGTTTTCCCGCGCCGACACCTGTCCTGGGCGAGTTCGTGCGCATCGCCAAGGCATACAACACCGGTGGCATCTTTGGGCTCTTCGGCAACACGGCGCTGATCCTTGCGATGTCCTCGACAGTGGTGATCGGGCTGATCGTCGTCTACCAGTGGCGCGAAGGGTCGCGCAGTGCCTGGCCGTTGGCGCTCGCGCTTGGCCTGCTGATGGGCGGCGCGATCGGCAATTTCATCGACCGCGTCCGCCTGGGTGGCGTCATCGACTTTGTCGACATGGGTATCGGCACCTGGCGCTTCTACACCTTCAACGTCGCCGACTCGGCGATCAGCACCTCGCTGCTGTTGTTCATTTTGATCGGCCTGTTCGGCGATCGCATCGCCGCATGGCGGCGTGGCAGGCAAACCACCTGATGGGCGAACACGTGACGGTGAGCGTCCCCCAGGGCGCCCCACTGAGGGCTGATCGTGTTGTCGCTGACGCAGTGGGCCTGTCGCGCTCCTATGTGCAGCGGCTGATCGAGGAGGGCCGCGTCACTGAAGCCGGCAAGCGCGTCAAGAGCAAGGACGTGCTCGCGCCGGGGGCGGCACTGGAGCTCGACCTTCCCGATCGACCAACGGCCACGATCGAGGCCGAGGACATCCCGCTCACCGTCGTCTACGAAGATGCCGATGTGCTGGTCATCGACAAGCCGGCAGGACTCGTGACGCATCCGTCACCGGGCCGGACGGGCGGGACGCTCGTCAACGCGCTGCTGGCCCGCGCGCCCGCGACCGAATACGGTGGCGTGGCTGGCCCTGATCGGCCCGGCATCGTCCATAGGCTCGATCGCGACACGAGCGGCCTGATCGTCGTTGCTCGGAATGACCACGCTCAGGCCGCGTTGATGGCGCAGCTCAAGGCGCGGCGAGTGAAGAAGACATACCTCGCGCTGGTCTACGGCGCGACGGTGGCCGAAGTCGGGCGCATCGAGGCGCCCATCGGCCGCGACCCGCGCCAGTTCAGCAAGATGGCGGTGCTGCCCAGCGGCCGCCCGTCGGTAACCGGCTACAGGGTGCGCGAGCGCTTCGTGGGCTGGACGTTGCTCGAGGTCGATCTCATGACCGGCCGGACACATCAGATCCGCGTCCACCTCGCGTCGATCGGCCACCCCGTCGCGGGTGACCCGGTCTACGCCACCGGCGCGGCCCGCCGTGGACCCGACGGACTGACGCGGCTCTTCCTGCATTCGTGGCGGATCGAGTTCGCGGCCGTCGCCGGGGAGCGGCTGATACGTGCCGAGGCGCCGCTCCCCCCAGAATTGACGAGCGTCATTGATCAACTACGGAGTCCCAAGCGTTGAAGCCTGACCGCTCGATCCTGATCTCGGGTCCATCGCGCACCGGCAAGACGACGACGGCCGATTTGCTCGCGGGCCGCTACGGCATCGAGCGGGTCAAGATCGGCGAGAAGTTCCGCGAGTTGACTGGCATCGACGTTGGCAAGTTCCGAGAGCGTGACGATGATCTCGACCGCGAAATCGACGCGATGCAGTCGAAGCTGATCCGCGACGCGACCGCGCGTGATCCGTTCATCCTCGAAGCGCGCCTGGCGGCGTGGCTCGCGAGCAAAGAGCGGGTTGAGCGACCCCAACTGCCCATCGTCACCGTCCTGTTTTGGGCGCCTGAGCACGTCCGCATGGAGCGCCAGTTGCGGAAAGTGCGGCGCGACGATCCCAACACCCGAGTGACGCTGGAGGATCTGCGCGACGGCGAGCGGGAGCGCGAGAAGCGCGACCTCGAGATCTGGAAGGCCGTTCACCCTGACATCGATGACAAGAACGTTTTCGACCCCGACCTGACCGACGACAAGGGTAAGCCTGTCTACGACCTGGTAGTCGACACCCGCTTGGGCATGCCCGACACATGCGCGGATGCGGTGCACAGATACCTGCTGAAGATCGGAGCCTTCGGCGGATAGCAGCGGGAGCACGCGCTTCGTAGAAGTGGCCGTGGACGCTGCCGGGCCACAGGGCGGCCAGACGTTCACTTATCACCTGCCCGCCACGCTGACGGACGTTGTGGCCGGCGAGGCGGTGCTGGTCGAGTACGGACGCAGGCGCGCGCTGGGGATCGTCATGGAAGTTCGGGCCGACGGTCCCGACCGCGCAACCAAGCCCATTCTTGCCCGGGTGCGCTCCGACGGGGCCCTCCTGCCACTGCTCCAGGTGGCGCTGGCGCAGCACATCTGTCGGCACTATCTCGCGCCGCCGGCGCTCGTGATTCGGCAGATGCTCGCGCCGGGCGCGCTGGAGCGCGTCGAGCGTGTGGTGCGTGAGGGCGCCGACGGGCCGGTTGCCGAATGGTCGGTCGTGCCCGCGCGGACGCGGGCCAAAGTTGAGCGGCGCGTCGCCTTGACCGACGCGGGTCGCGCGGCCGTCGACACACCCGGCCTGGGGCCGCGCCAGCGCGCCGTACTGGCGGAGCTGCGCGAGAGCGACACTCCGGTCAGCGCCGCGCGGCTGGCTGAGCGTCACGGCACGAGCGCGATTCCCGGTCTGCTGAAACGCAGCCTGGTCGAGCTCGAGATCGCGCGCGTCGAACGGCTGCCGCTCGCCGAAAGGCCGGCGACGACGCGTGGGACGCTGCCCAGCGAAGGGGAGTTGACCCAGGCCCAACGCGCGGCGGTTGAGCTGGTGCGCGGTCACATCGCCGCCGGGCGGCACGCACCGCTGCTGCTCGAGGGCACGACGGCCAGCGGTAAGAGTGCGGTCTACGCCGCCGTGATCGCAGCGGCACGTGCCCAGGGACAAGGCGCGCTCGTGCTCGTGCCGGAGATCGCGCTCGCCGTGCCACTGCTCGAGCGGTTGCGCCATGACCTGGGTGAGGACGTCGCCCTGTTGCATTCGGCCCTGAGCGATGGCGAGCGCGCCGACGAGTGGCGCCGCATCCGAGCGGGCGAAGTCAAGGTGGTCGTAGGGACGCGGGTCGCCGTCCTGGCGCCACTCGCCGATCCGGGCGTGATCGTGGTCGATGAGGAGCACGACGCGGCATACAAATCGGACCGGACGCCGCGTTACCAGGCGCGCGACCTGGCGGTCGAGCTGGGCCGGCTCGCCAATGCGCCCGTGGTACTGGGCAGTGCCACGCCCGACGTGACGACGCTGGGTAGGGCATTGAGCGGTGAGTACGAGCACGCGGTCCTGCCGCGCGTCGCCGGCAGCCGCGCGTCGGTCGAAGTGGTTGACCTGCGGCACGAGCTCGCGCGGGGCAACCGGGGCCTTCTGTCGGAGGCCCTCGCGGACGCTCTTGGATCACTCGACACGGCCAACGGGGAGCAGGCAATCCTGCTCATCAATCGCCGCGGCAGCGCGTCGGTCGTCGTCTGCCGCGATTGCGGTTACGTGCAGGTGTGCCCGGAATGCCAGCGACCGCTCGTGCTGCATGCCCAGTCGCTGTCGCTGCGCTGCCATCACTGTGGCGCGACCGCGCCGCTCGCCAAGCGCTGCCCGGCGTGTGAGTCGCTTCGAATTCGCTACCTGGGCGGCGGCACTGAGCGCGTCGAAAGGGAAGTCGGCATCAGGTTTCCGCAGTTGCGCGTTGCGCGCCTTGATCGTGACGTGGTCGAGCGCAAGGGCGAGGCCACGCGCGTCGTCGACGATTTTGCCGGCGGCAAGACCGACGTCTTGGTCGGGACGGCGCTCGTCGCCAAGGGCCTCGACGTGCCGCAGGTCACCCTGGTCGGCGTCGTATCGGCCGATATTGCGCTCAACCTGCCCGACGAGCGCGCGTCGGAGCGGACGTATCAGCTCCTGGCCCAGGCCGTGGGGCGTGCCGGGCGGGGCGATCTGCCCGGACGGGCGATTGTCCAAACCTATTTTCCTGAACACCCGGTGATCGCCGCTGTCGCGAGTGGTGACGGCGCGGCGTTCTACGGCGCCGAGCTCGCCAGCCGCAAGATGTTCCGCTCGCCACCCTTTGGGCGACTCATCAAGATCACGGTCGCGCTCGAGGACCGGGCCGCGGCCGAGAAGAAGGCGACACAGATGGCGGCGGAGCTGCGTGAGCGAACACAGGCGGCCCGGTCGGACGTGGAAGTCCTGGGCCCGCTACCCGCCTATATCGCGCGCCGCGCCGGGAAGTGGCGCTTTCATATCGTCCTACGCGGGAGCGACCCGCTGACGCTGCTCGGTGGCGATCCCGGTGTGCCGTGGTCGGTCGACGTCGATCCAGAGAGCCTCCTCTAAACTCCCGACCAATGACGGTCCGGCCAATCATCACCCTGGGCGATCCGCGCTTGCGGATCAAAGGCGAGCCGGTCGACAGCTTTGGCAAGTACCTGCACGAGCTGCTCGACGACCTGGCTCATACGATGCGTGCCGCGCCGGGCGTTGGCCTCGCCGCGCCCCAGATGGGCGTCGCGCTGCAAGCTTGCGTCGTCGAGGTCGAGAACCAGCTGCATGAGCTCGTTAACCCCAGGATCGTCAAGTCGACCGGTGATGACACCGACCTCGAGGGTTGCCTCTCGATCCCGGGCTACGTGGCCTACGTGACGCGCCGCGAGCACATCTGGGTAGTCGCCCAGAACCGCCACGGCCGCAAGATCAAGCTTGCCGGCACGGGGCTGCTCTCACGCGCGATGCAGCATGAACTCGATCACCTCCAAGGCAAGCTGTACATCGACTATCTCGAGTCCATGGACGACCTGATCGCGGTCGCCCAGATGGCCGACGACCTCGCCGCGCAGGAAGAGGAGCTGGCGCCGCTGGCGTGACCGATCCAGTTCGGACGGTCTTCCTGGGAAGCGGCGCCTTTGCGGTGCCGGTGGGTGAGGCGCTGCGCGCTCTGCCCGGTGTCGACCTGGCTGCGGTCGTGACGGCGCCCACTCGACCCGGCTCACGCGGGCGGCCGACTGATCCGCCGGTGGCCGAATGGGCCAGGGAGCATGAGCTACCGATGCTCCGCCCGGACCGACTCCGGACGCAGGATGCGATCGGCGCGGTAGCCGAGTTGGTGCCCGACTTGCTTGTTCTCGCCGACTACGGGCAGATCGTCCCTCAGGCGTTGTTGGACCTGCCGCGCTTTGGAGCGCTCAACCTGCACCCATCGCTGCTGCCGCGCCACCGGGGAGCGTCGCCCATCCCGGCCGCCATCCTGGCGGGCGACGAGGAGACCGGAGTCACGTTGATGCTCATGGACGCCGGCCTCGACAGCGGCCCGTTGGTAGCCCATCGCCGAGTCAAGCTCCGCGGCCACGAGACGGCGCCTCAGCTCGAACATGAGCTCGCCAAGGTGGCTGCCGAGTTGCTCACTGGGGCGCTGCCGGGCTGGCTGAACAGCGACCTTGTGCCGCTTGCCCAGGAAGAGGAGGGGATGACCTTGACCATGCCCTTGAGGCGCTCGGACGGTCGGCTCGACCCAGCGCGCGGCGCGGCAGAGCTTGAGCGGCAGGTACGCGCCTATCAGCCCTGGCCGGGCACGTTCTTTGAAACGCCGCAGGGCCGCGTGATCATCTGGCATGCACGGCTCAAGAAGGGTTCAGCGCCGCCGGGCACGCTCGTCGACGGCCCCGCGATCGCCACCGCTGATGGTCTGCTCGAATTGGTCGAGGTGCAGCCCGCGGGTGGTCGGCGGATGTCCGGCGCGGAGCTCATCCGTGGCCGTCCGGCACTGATTGGGTGGATCCTCGGATAGCCGTCGCCAGCCCATCCGCGTCGACGCGGCTAGGATGCGGCAATGTTGCCGGAGGCCGCGAGTGAGGGCGCTTCCCAGCCGCTGATCAGCCTGCCTCCGGCCGGTGCTCGTGATGCGCGACCTGGGCTTTCCGGCGTGCCCCTCGCACAGCTCGAGCGATGGGTCGCCGAGCGTGACCTCCCGGCCTATCGGGCGCGCCAGATTGCCGATCATGTCTGGGCCGGCGCCGCCCAATGCGCCGATGAGCTGCGCACCTTGCCGGCGGCCCTGCGACGCGAGCTGGATGCCGAGTTCCGGCTCACCACGCTGGCCGCGCCGGACCTAACGCCTTCTGACGGCGGGCTGACTCAGAAAGCGCTCCATCGCCTCGATGACGGAAGGTTGATCGAGACCGTGCTCATGCGCTACCCGGCACGCGGCTGGCGGCGCGCTCGCGCCACGGTCTGCATTTCGAGCCAGGCGGGTTGCGCGGTCGGCTGTCCGTTCTGCGCGACGGGCGAGCTGGGCTTCTGGCGCGACCTCGAAACGGCCGAGATCGTGGACCAGGTCCGTTTTTGGCGCCAGTGGCTGGCGGGCGTCGGCCAGCGCCTGACCAATGTCGTGTTCATGGGCATGGGCGAGCCGCTGCTCAACGTCAATCGCGTGCTCGATGCCGCCGCCGCGATCACTGACAGATCGCGCTTTGGCCTGGGGGCACGACACGTGACGATTAGCACGAGCGGTGTCCTGCCGGGCATCGAGCGGCTCATCGCGGCCGGGCCGGCATACACCCTCGCGGTCTCGCTTCATGCCGCGCGGCCGGAACTGCGCGACGTGCTCGTGCCGCTCAACCGGCGCTATCCAATCGCCGACGTCATCGACGCCGCCGGACGGTACGCGGCCGCGACCGGGCGGCGCGTCACCTACGAGTACGTGATGATCGAGGGCATCAACGACACTCCGATCGATGCGCACGCGGCAGTCGAGTTGTTGCGTGGCCAGCTGGCGCACATCAACCTCATCCCGATGAACCCTGTTGCCCACACACCGTGGCGGCCCAGCCCCGCGTCGCGTGTGGATGCATTCGCCTCGATCCTGCGCGCCGGCGGCCTGGGCACGACCGTGCGGCGTAATCGCGGCGTCGATATTGGCGCGGCGTGCGGTCAGCTCGCGGCGGATCGCGCCGGCGCACCAGCCCCAGCGGCCGTGGCACGGCGCCAGGAGCTGCTGGTCATCCGCAGCGCTGCCGCGATCAGCGCCGCGCGTCGCTAGTCAGCGCCACCAGGACGAGCAGATGCGCCAGATCGAGGTTGCGGCGAGCATCACCACGGCCGACTTCGGCAACCTCTATCGCGTCGTCCGCAAGCTGGAGCGCGCCGGGGTCGACCGGCTGCACCTGGATGTCATGGACGGCCATTTCGTGCCCAACATCACTTTTGGGCCGGACGTCTGCGCCGCCGTTCGGCGTTTGACGGACCTGCCGATTGATGCCCACCTGATGATCTCCGAGCCGGCGCGCTACCTCGAGCGCTTCATCGCCGCCGGAGCCGACACCATCACCTTTCACTACGAGATCGACGACTCGGCTCACGGCAAACACGCCACGCTGGCGCGCATCCGTGATGCCGGTCGCGGTGCCGGTCTGGCGATCAGTCCGAGCACGCCGGCCAAGGTGCTCAGCGCCTTCGCCGACGACCTGTCGCTGGTCATCGTCATGACCGTGGAGCCGGGGTTTGGTGGCCAGCACTTCATGCCCGGACCGGCGGCCAAGATCAGCGACGTTCGCCACATGTTCCGCGACCGGCCGAACTTCAGCGTCCACGCCGACGGTGGCGTCAGCGCCGAAACGGCCGGCGTAGTCGGCGCCTACGGCGTCGACGTATGTGTCGTCGGATCTGCGCTGTTCCAGCGCGGCCGCGACGCGGCGCTCGAGATCAGGGCGGTCAAACAGGAGGCCAGGCGCGCGCGATAGGCGGCTTACAATCACCCCGAGGGTAGGAGGGGCGAGCGTGCTCATGCTGCGCGAGTTGGTCTTCCGGGCTACGCGAGGGGCCGGCGGCGTACTGCCGCTGCCCGTCCTGCTCGGGGTGCTCTATCCTGCCGCGTTCGCGCGGGCCCTGTTGGAGACGCTCACCAGGCGCGGCCGGGGAGCGCCGAGCTCGCTGCCGCCCGGGCCGCTCCGCGTGGCGTTCAGGATCGAGCTGCGCGAGCGTACCTCGGCCTGGCTGAGCACCGCCGCGCTGCTGTGGGCTGATCGCTTCGCCCGCTCGCCGTGGCGCGAGCGCTTCGACGTGGCGCAGCTGGACGCGCTGCGGTCGATCATCGCCACGCGGCCCGCGCTGATCGCCACGCTTCATTTCGGCGGCATTTTCGTCATGCCCACGCTGCTGCGCGCGCTTGACATCCCGACCGCGGCCGCGGTCGGCGAGAAGCTGTGGCCGGTTCGCTGGTGGCGCGAGCGGCGCGCGCAGCTGACCAGGATCGACGCCCTGCCGGCGCACATCCGTTCGGGTGACGCGCGCTCGATGGTGCGCTTCCTCGAGCCGGGGCAGTGCCTGCTGGTGGCACTCGACTACCCGCTCGGCGACCAGGTCAGCGCGTCCTACCACGGCGCCTCGCTGCGCCTGTCCACGCCATCGTTCCGGCTGGCGCGCCTGACTGGGGCGGCGATCGTGCCAATGCTCGTGCGGCTCGAAGGCGTGTGGTCCTACTCGGTCCATGTGGGACGGCCGGTGCCTGACGAGCTGGTCGCGGCCGGGGATTACGCGGCGATCGCCGGCCACGTGGTGAACGAGCTGCTGCCGCTCGCAGCGTCACGTCCGGAGCAGGCGCTGCCGCTGCTCGTTAAGGCCTTCGAAAGCCAGGCAGGAGCATGAGCCGCGCACCGCTCGACGACCCGATCGTGGTCACCGGCATGGGCGCGCTCGGCGCCGGAGCGACCACGCCCGCCGCGCTGTACCAGACGGCGCTGCACGGCAGGTCGGTTGGCGAGTGGCTGACGCTGCCCGGACTGGCCGAGCCGATCGCCGCCAGCCGCGCCCCGGATCCTGATCTGGCCGAGACCAAGCTGCGCTATGCCCGCCGTCTCGATCGCTCGGCGCAGCTGGCGCTGCTGGCTGCGGCCGGCGCGGTTGCACAATCTCGCGTCGCGGAAGGCGTCGATCCGGCCGAGGTAAGCGTGATCATCGGCACGAGTCGCGGCCCGATCGGGCGGACGCTCGAGACGGCCGATGAGCAGGCACGCGGGGCGGTCGCGGCGACTGCGTCGGCCGAGACCACGCCGGCCTCGCTGAGCGGGATGATCGCCCAGGCATACGGCTTCGGCGCGGCGACGGCGACGCTCAGCGCGACCTGCGCATCGGCGGCGACGGCGATCTGCATGGGTGCGCTGCAGCTCGTTGCCGGCGAGGCCGAGGCGGTCGTCGTCGGTGGCGCCGAGGCGCCGCTCATCTCGCTGCTCGCGGCGCAGCTTCGGGCGGCGCGTGTGACCGGCTGGGACGAGGATCCGGCGGCCACGTGCAAGCCGTTCGACGTCAGGCGCAACGGCCTGATGATCGGCGAGGGCGCCGCGGTGCTGGTGCTCGAGCGAGCATCCACAGCCACACGCCGTGGCGTCCCCATCCTCGCCCGGCTGAGCGGCTGGGCGGCCGGCTCGGACGATGGCGGCCGAACCGGTGTCACGGCCGATGGCGCCGGCCTGGTGCGCGTGACGCGCCGTGCCCTCGAGCGGGCCGGCCTCGATCCCGCGCAGATCGGCTACGTCAACGCGCACGGCACCGCGACGCGGCTCAACGACCCGGTCGAGGCACGCGCGCTAAACGCGGTGTTCGGACGTGGGGCGGTACCGCCGACGAGCTCGACCAAGCCGATCACCGGCCATTGCCTGGGCGCGACGCCGGCGCTCGAGGCGGTCATCGCCATCGAGGCGCTGCGCAACGGCTACCTGCCGCCGACGGCCAACCACGCCGAGCTGGACCCGGAATGCGAGCTGGACGTCGTCGCCGGCGTTCCGCGCACGACGGCCACCGGCGCGGTGCTATCCACCTCGCTCGGCTTCTGGGGGGTCCAGGCGGCGCTGATCTTCGAGGCGGCGTAGCGTGCGCCTGCTGCTGCAGCGGGTTGCCCGCGCGCAGGTAACGGTTGATGAGCGGGTGGTCG
>JBDTUR010000031.1:0-15325 GCA_040007635.1 Chloroflexota bacterium | reverse complement strand
AGCTGCTGATTGAACGTGCGCGTCTGCTGGTGAGTGGCCTTTTCAGGCAGTACCGTCAAGGGCGCCTTTCGGTCCTGACCTGGTGCGTCTCACCACTCTGCCTGCGCCGGTCGGTTCCCCCCCGACGCAGAGACTTTGCCAAGTCAGTTGACAAACTGAGTTTTCGCACAACCCAACGGTGCATGTCAAGTCAGTGAACAAAGTTATATCGAACACCTTCCTGGTATCTGATCGTGGTGTGCGATTCACAGCCGATCACCAGCCTTTAGACAGCCTCGGCCCAGACCCGCCGCCGACGATGTCCACATTCACCCAATCCCCGGGGGGGCAAGCAAAGCAGCGACCGGGCACCATGGGTGCAAGGCCGCTGCGGAGCGCGCTGCAGTCGGCCAGAAGGCCGACTGCGGAGTCAAAATTGGGACACCGTCCGAGAATCGGAGGAACTCTGCCAATGAAAAGGCTCATCTGGCTCCCGATCGCGGGTTTTCTGCTGATCGCCGGGGCCACCGTCGCGGTGGCCTCACCGTCACTACTCGATGCGGCCAAGGGGACGATCGTTGCCGCCGACCCGAGCCCGGCGCCGGGCACCACGACCACCGATGCCTACCCCGGTCACCCGGGCCAGGAGGTGCTCACCAAGGTCCTCGCCGACCTCGTCACCAAGGGCACCATCACCCAGGCGCAGTCGGATGCGATCACCCAGGGGCTCACGGACGAAATCGCCCAGCAGCAGGCCGCCATGCAGGCACGCCGGACGCTCATCGAAGGCATGGTCGCGGACGGCGTTATCACCCAGGATGAGATCAATCAGCTGCCGGCTGACGATCCGTTGCGGGTCGCGTTCGACAGCATCGCCAATGACGGTCAGATCTCGCTTGACCAGTTGCGCGGCCTGGGCGGCCCCGGCTTCCGCCCCGGTTTCGGCCCGGGCTTCGGCCATGGGTTCGGCATGGGCCAGGACGGCCCCGGCGGCCGGATGCACGGACCGGGCCCTTGGTGGGGTCCCGACGACGGCTCGAACCCGAGCGCAAGCCCCAGCCCGAGCACGACCAGCACCAACAGTTAGCTGAATACTTCCCAGTCAGCCGGAGGGTCTCCTCACCCGGGCCCTCCGGCATTTTTGTGTTCAGCGCGGACTAGCGCCGGCTCGCGGCGATCAGCCGCTGATACCAGCGGGCGCTGCGCTTGGGTGTCCGGCGCTGATCCTCGAAGTCAACTCGGATAACGCCGAACCGCTTTCCGTACCCAAGGCTCCATTCGAAGTTGTCCATGAGCGACCAGACGAAGTAGCCGCGCACGTTGACGCCGGCGGCGATGGCGTCAGCCGCGGCAGCGATATGGCGGGCGAGATACGAGACGCGATCCTCGTCCTGCACCTCGCCGCCGGCGTCGCGCGCATCGGGGTACGCGGCGCCGTTCTCAGTGATGACGATCTCTGGCGGCGCGTACTCGCGCTGCATCCATTCGAGGCCCAGCGTCAGTCCCTGGGGCACGACCTCCCACTGCATCTCCGTAAGCTCGACGCCACTGCGCGGCCGCACCTCCCAGTCGAATGGCGCGTCTGATTTCGCGTAGACCGTCTCCTGGCGGTAATAGTTGACGCCTAGGTAGTCGAGTTGGCCGGCCGGCGGATCGCCCAACTCGACGCCCTCGAGATGGCCCGCGGCGCGATGCTGTTCGACGCCCAGCGCGGGATAGCCGCGGCCGAAGAATGGATCGAGGAACCATGTGTCGCGCGTCGCGCGGTAGGCCGCCGCGGCGTGCACATCGCGGTCCGAGTCGGTCGCCGGCGCAAAGTGGTTGATGTCGACCGCGACGCCAATCCGGGCGCGCGGCACCTCGCTCTTGATCGCATCGACCGCAGCGGCGTGTGCCCGCAGCTCGTTGTCGGCCACCCTGATCGCGGTGGGCCAATGGGTCAGGCCGGGCGCGTGGATGCCATCGGCGTGGCCCAGGAACGCATAGACCGCCGGTTCGTTGAAGGTCATCCAGTCGGTGACCGTGTCACCCAGCGTGGTGGCCATGAGGTGCGCGAAGTCGGCGAAACGGCCGACTATCTCCGGATTGGCGAAGCCGCCGCGATCCTGCAGCGCCTGGGGCAGGTCCCAGTGAAAAAGGTTGACGGTGGGCTCGATGCCCGCAGCAGAAAGCTGGTCGACCAGGCGGCGGTAGAAATCGAGCCCGCGCTGGTTGATGGCGCCACTTCCTTCAGGCATGACGCGCGGCCACGAGATGCTGAAGCGGTACGCCTGCGCACCCAGCTCGGCCATCAGGCGAACGTCGTCGCGGTAGCGGTGGTAGTGGTCGCACGCCACGTCGCCGGTATCGCCGTTGGCGGTCTTGCCCGGCGTGTGGCTGAACGTGTCCCAGATAGAGGGGCCGCGACCGTCCTCGCTCGCCGCTCCCTCGATTTGATAAGCGGACGCGGCGAAGCCCCACGTGAAATCACTGGGGAAGCGCTGCGCGAGTGCCTCTGGATTGGTTTCGTACTCGATGTCAGTCATCGAGCCGAAGAATAGGCGCCGCAAGCGGAGCGTCGACCGGGCACGCTGGTGCACGGTCGTCGTGGAGCGCGCAGCAGCGGCCTGCGGGCCGACTGCGGAGACCGAATCAGCCGCGCGGCAAGGTCAGCGTGAAAGTGGCGCCGCTGCCCGGCGTGGCGGAGTGCTCAAGCGAACCGCCGTGGGCGGCGGCGATCGACGCGGCGATGGCAAGACCCAGACCTGAGCCGCCGCGGTCGCGCGTGCGGCTCGTGTCGGCGCGGTAGAAGCGATCGAAGACGTGCTCTGCATGCTCCGGATCGATGCCCGGCCCGTGGTCGGTGACTTTCAACACGGCCGACTCCTGAACCTGGGTCAGGCTGACTTCGACCGGCGAATCGGCCGGCGTGTGAACGCGCACGTTCGCCAGCAGGTTGCCCACGAGCTGGCGCAGCCGGTCCTCGTCGCCGGTGACCGTGAGGTCGGGCGCGAGATCGGCGTTGACCGGCCGCCCCGGCTCCACCGCCCGAATGTCGCGCACCGCATCATCGACGAGGCCGCTCAGGGCAACCTGGTCCGCGCGCAGCGGCCGGCCCTGGTCGAGCCGCGCCAGCAACAACAGGTCGTCGACCAGCGCGCCCATCCGGCGGCTCTCGCTACCGATGCGGTCCATCGCCTGCGCAACGTCGGCCGGCTTCTCCAGGCCACCCGCGCGGTGCAGATCGGCGTAGCCGCGCACCGTGGTAAGTGGGGTGCGCAGCTCATGCGACGCGTCGGCGACGAACTGGCGCAGCATCTGCTCGCTTGCCTCCTTGGCGCGCAACGCCTGCTGCTGGCTGGCGAACGACGCCTCGATCTGGTCGAGCATGCGGTCAAAGGCATGGCTCAGCTTGCCCACCTCTGAACCGTCGTCAGGCATACCGGCGCGCTGCGACAAATCACCTGTCGAGATTTGCTCAGCGGTGGCCGTCACCCGCTCGAGCGGGCGCATGTCACGACGTATGAGCAACCAGCCGATGACGATGAGCAGGCCCAGGACCACCAATCCGACCAGTGCCAGGGTGCGCACGAGCCCACCGATCGTGCCCTCCAGCGCGCGCATGGGCGCAGCGAGGACCAGGGTCACCGGCTGGGGCGGCGCACCGATCCGCGCATTAACAGCGAGCACGCGGTAGGTCAGTGAACCGTCCGTCGCCGGTCGCTCGACGACGTCGCCCATTGGCAGGGCGCCGGCGCCGTCGAGCGCAACATCGGGCAGCGCGTCCGGCGATGAGCTGAATCCCGACGGCAGCGCCTGGACCTGTTCGCCGTCGCCGTCGTAGAGGAGCAGCGCGAAACGCCGGCCGGTGGCATCGGGCTGCTGCGGGCCGCCGGTTGATACATCGGATGGGCGCGCCGTGAGCAGATCGTGGTCGAGGTCAGCCAGCAGGCTCGCGCGCGTCAGGCCAACGACGGCCGCACCGGACACGATCAAAGCCAGGGCGAGCAGGGCGGCCATGGTGATGACGAGTCGCGCGCGCAGGGTCATCGCAACGATCTCGGGGTCCGAGTCGCTAGAACTGACTAGCCCGCTTCGGCGCGCAACGTGTAACCGAAGCCGCGGACGGTCCGGATGAGCGGCTCGCGGCCGGTGTCGAGCTTGCGTCGCAGGTACGACACATACGTCTCAACCACGTTGTCGTCGCCGTTGAAGTCGTACTGCCAGACGTGGTCGAGGATCTGCTGCTTGGAGAGCACGCGCTCGGCATTGAGCAGCAAATAGCGCAGCAAGCGGAACTCGGTCGGGGAGAGGCGCACCTCCGTACCAGTCCGCCAGACCTGGTGGCGGTCCTCGTCCATCTCCAGATCGCGGTACTTCAGGCGGTGCTCGGAAGCCGTGTCGGTCGAGGTCTTCGTTCTCCGCAGAAGGGCCGAGATGCGCAGCGTCAGCTCCTCGAGCGAGAAGGGCTTGGTCACGTAGTCATCGCCACCTCGGATGAAGCCGGTCACGCGATCCTCCTCGGCGTCGCGTGCGGTGAGGAAGATCACCGGCACGAAGTCACCGTCAGCACGCAGCCGACGGCACACCTCGAACCCGTCGATGTCGGGCAGCATCACGTCGAGGACGACAACGTCCGGCGGCGTTTTCGACGCCGACTCGAGCGCGGCATTGCCGGTCGCGGCCGTCGCGACGTCGTAGCCCATGTAGCGCAGGGCCGTCGAGAGCAACTCGGTGATGGGCGCCTCGTCGTCGACGACGAGCACTCGACCGCGGCGCTCACCGTTCAATTCGCCGCGCGCGGGAAGGGCAGAGGTGTTCACGCCGCGTATTCCATGCGCTCCACCTTAGAACTTGCTGTGAATCTGGCTCCGACCAGCCGCAGGACGCCGATTCACAGCAAATCCCCAGCCTTCACTGCGTCAGGGCACAGGCGGCGGGCCGAACTTAAGGGCCGACCGACGCCGATGAAATGGCCCGCGCCCTGTCTCCCTCCTCCTCGGGCGCGCCGTTTCCTCGGCGTCGTGCCTTATCCGCCGGCCTCCCACTGGGGCTGCGCGCACTTCTTTCTACCGTGCGATTTGTTCGCCGGGGGCGAAGCAAAAGCCAACTTGACTCCGCGGCGGACCCGGAATCGCCGTCAGAGTGCCCGATCATGCCCACGCGTTCGTCAGGGGCGAACAATCGGCCACTCAAGCTGCGAATAAGCACGTCTGAAGGCGTCTGCTTGGCCGTTACTTCGCCGGCGGCGAACAAATGCCAGCGACCGCGATCGACAGGCGTCCCGCTCTACCAGTGACGCCGGATCTTCTAGTGGACTTGGCCGTGGCCGGGCTCGTTGCCCTGTTCGCGCAGGAAGCGCTCGATCTCGCTGATCAGCTCATCGCCCGCCGGGAGCCGTTCCTCGTCGACCATCTCCTCGAGCCGCTTGACGTAGTTGCGCGTCTTTTCGTCGAGCGTCGTGGCCGTGTCGAGTCGTGTTCGCAGCTGCTCAGCCTCCGCGCGCAACGAAACTGCCTCGACGCGGACGCCCAGGTGGCGCGTCACGGCCTCGAGCAGCGCAACCGCCGCCGGCGCGTATTCGCCGCTCACGTAGTGCGGGATCTGCGCGAAATAGCCCAGCGCCGGGATGCCCGCCGCCGCGATCGCCACATCGAGCATGCTGATCGCCGCGGACGGTACCCGCAGTCGGCCGCGCGGCCCCGCTTCAATGTCGCCGAGCAGCAAGCCGGGCGAGGATTCGGTGCCCAGGATGGGCACGGATCGGGTGTGTGGCACGGCAGCCGGGATCGCGCCCAGGGAGATCCACTGGTCGATCTCGACCTGCCGGGCGAAGTTAACGACGTCGTCGGCCAGCTCGCGCCACCGAAAATCGGGCTCGGGCCCGCTGAAAACCAGGACGTCGCGCTCACCCAGGCGCGTGCGCCGTACGAGGAGGCGCGGCCAGTCGAGTGTGGTCGGACGGCCGTCGAGGATGTCGAGCGTGGGCCGCCGGGCGCGGTAGTCATAGAGCCGGTCTGCGTCGAACTCGGCGACGATCGGCGCGTCGTCGTCGATCAGCGCGCCAACGGCAAGCGTTGATGCTGAACCCGCGTCAACCCAAGCGTCGAAGGCGACGACCATCGTCGGCGCCACAAGTTCGCTGTCATCGATTAACCGGAGCAGGCTCACCTCCGCAGCATAGGAGCGGTCGGCCGAATCGGCCGTCAGGTGGTCAAATCTTCAGCCCGCTCCTCAGCCCGCGTCGGGTTGGTCGAAGTGCTTGAGCTTCGTGCCGCTCTTCTGGCGCCGCGTCAGCTTGTCGGCCGCCGGCCCGCCATAGAGCAATGTCACCAGCTCGACGAACACCCCTTCAAGGTCGAACTCGGCACGCTGCCTCACGAACCACTCATGGATGTTGCGCAGGTCGCGATGCAGCAGGTCAGGTGCGTGCGGGTTGGCGAAGGCATCGACCGCCTGTGGGAAGTCGATGATCACCAACCTGTCCTGCCACCAGAGCAGGTTGTACGCGGAGAGGTCGCCGTGGACGATGCGCTCTGCCGACAGGGCCCGGAGCGAATCCAGCAACTGATCGCGTGCGTCACGGGCCTGATCGAACGAAAGGCCCGCGTTGGCGCGACGCGGCGCCGCGCCATCGCGATTGCCGATGTACTCCATCAGGATGCCGTCCTCGGTCTGCTCGACCGGGTACGGCACGCTCGCCCCGGCACGCCAGGCACTGCTGAGCGTCCCGAACTCGAGCGCCGGCCACATGCTCTTGGCGAGCTCATGGCCGAAGCGTGAGCCATGCTCCAGGGCGCGCCGCTCACGTGGCTTGAGTCCCCAGCCGGCCTGGTAGATCGCGTCCGCGCGATAGATGGTGCCCTTCGAGAAGCCGAGTGCTTCGAGCTCGCCCTTCTTGGGGTAGCGCGGCCGGTAACGCTTGTGCGCGAGCAGGTGCGACGACCCGTCGTCGGCGACGCGCTCGACGAGAAACACCTCGGCCTCTTTGCCCGACTTGAGCACGCCGGCGTCGCGGTCTTCGTATGAATGTGTGATGAGCCAGGAAGGGACGGGCGGATCGCCCGTCACGTTCAGAGACAAAGCGAAGAACTCCGATAGTCGGGTAGGGGTAGTCGCCGCAGGCGAAACTGCGGAGCCGGCCATTGGAGTTCGCGAGCGGGGCGCCAGGCCCCAGGATCAGCCGCGCAGCGCGCGCAGCGAGAGGGCTAGCGGCCCGACGTGTGCTCCGGCCGACAGGAAGGGAGGTCACGCACAGTCATCGGTGACTTCTCCTTTCAACTTCGGCCCAAGACGGGGTGAGCGCTGCGCAGTGTACAGCGTCCGAATCGCCGTTTGCCACAATACGCACAGTTATGGCTGCGTTGCCGACCGGCACGGTCACCTTCTTGTTCACGGACATCGAGGGTTCAACGCGCCTCGCTACTGAATCTGCGGCCGAATTCCCGCGCATCCTGGCGCGCCACCATGCGCTGCTGCGGGAGGCATTTGGCAGCCATGGCGGCGTCGAGGTTATGACCGAGGGCGACGCATTCTTCGAGGTTTTCAACAGTCCGGTCGCGGCGATCAAGGCGGCCGCGCAGGCCCAACGGCTGCTGGCGGCGGAGCCGTGGCCAGCCGGGTCACAGGTCCATGTGCGCATGGGCATGCATACCGGCGAAGCTGTCCTGGGAGGCGACAACTACGTGGGCCTCGACGTTCACCGCGCAGCGCGCATCGCGGCGGCCGGCCACGGCGGCCAGGTGCTGCTATCGGACACGACCAAGGCACTGGCCGACCGATCGCTCCCAGCCGGAATCAGCCTGCGTGACCTGGGCCGGCACCGACTCAAGGACCTGCCTACGCCCGAGCATATCTACCAGCTCGAGCTTGATGGCCTGCCGGCCGACTTCCCCGCGATCCGCTCGCTCGACGCGCGGCCCAACAACCTGCCAATGCCCGTTACGACTTTCGTCGGCCGCGAGCGCCAGATCGGGCAGATCAGGGAGCGTCTGGCGGCGAGCCGGCTGCTGACGCTCACAGGGCCGGGCGGCACAGGCAAGACGCGGCTTTCCATCCGCGTCGCTGAGGAGCTGCTCGATGAGTACCGCGATGGCTCTTGGTTCGTGCCGCTCGAGGTGTTGCGCGAGCCGGACCTCGTGCCCAGCGCAATCGCATCCGCGCTGAGCGTCCGCATCCCGGGGGACAAATCGGCAATGGAGACGCTCAGCGCCTGGCTGGCCGAGCGGCAGCTGCTGCTGGTGCTCGACAACTTCGAGCAGGTGACGACCGCAGCACCCCTCGTCGGCCAACTGCTGACCGCGGCGCCCGGGCTCAAAGTGCTCGCCACGAGCCGCATCCCGCTCCACATCTACGGCGAGAACGAATACGCAGTGCCGCCGCTCGCCACGGTCGCGGAGCTACGCGCCGCGGCCCATGATCCGGACAAGCTGTCGCAGTACGAAGCGGTTCGACTGTTCGTCGAGCGCGCCGTCGGTGCCAAGAGCGACTTCGCCGTGACCAACGCCAACGCCCCGGCTGTGGCCGAGATCTGTGCCCGCCTCGACGGTCTGCCGCTGGCCATCGAGCTTGCCGCAGCCAGGGTCAAGCTGCTCAACCCAGACCAGATCCTCGCGCGGCTGGAGTCCAACCTGGGCGTGCTCGCCACGTCCGCGCAGGACCTGCCGGAGCGGCAGCGCACGATGCGCGGCGCGATCGAGTGGAGCTTCCAGCTGCTCATGCCCGACGAGCAGAAGCTGTTCGAGCGGCTCAGCGTGTTCCGGGGCGGGTTCACGCTTGATTCCGCTGAGCAGGTCGCGCTTGGCGACGGGCTCGCGCTGGACATCTTCGACGGAGTGGCGTCGCTCGCGGACAAGAGCCTGCTGCGCACGGTCGATGCCGGCGCGGAAACGCGCTTCGCGATGCTCGAGACCATTCGCGAGTACTCGACTGAGCGACTCAACACCTCGGGCGACGGCGAGACCATCCGCCGCGCCCACGCGCACCATTACTTCAAGCTCGCCGAGGAGGCAGAGCACGAGCTGACCGGCCCCGACCAGAGGCAGTGGCTCGACCGGCTGGAGCGCGAGCACGACAATCTGCGCGCGTCATTCAGCCGCGCGCCGGAGCTGGGATTGCACAACGAAGCGCTGAGCGCCGCCGGTGCGATCTGGCGCTTCTGGCAGCAACGAGGCCACTTTGCTGAGGCGCGCGCCATCTATGACCGCTTGCTGGCGCTGCCCGGTGGCGCTCCGGCCGCGCGGGCGAAGGCGCTCATCGGTGGCGGCGGCATCGCCTACTGGCAGAACGACTTCACCGTGGTCGGGCCGTGGTACCGCGAGGCGGTCGAGTTGTACAGCTCCGTCGGCGACACCGTGGGCACGGCTGAGGCGTACTTCAATCTGTCGTACGTGCCCTTGCTGGAGGGCGACCTGCCGGAGGCCGAGCGCATCTCCCAGCAGGCAGTCGATCTATTTCGGCAAGGGGGCGACGAGGCTGGATTGGCCAAGTCGGAGCAGGTCCTCGCCTTCGTCCTTTACTACAACGCGGAACCGGCTGAATCGGCCGCGGCGCTGGCCCACACCGTCGAGATCTACCGCCGCACCGGGGCGCGTTTCCTGCTGGCCGATACCCTCGTGGCCGCCGCCCTACCTGACGCCAATATGGGCCAGTGGGCCGATGTCTCGCGCAAGATCCTCGAGGGACTCGACATCTTCGAAAGCATCGACAACAAGGTCGGTCTGGCGATGATCTACGAGATCCTTGGCGCCGCGTGGACCTGGGTTGGCGACGCCGAGGATGGGTCGCGTTTGTTTGGCGCGTCAGAAGATCTGCGTAGCCGACTGGGCGCGGCCGCGCCGCCGCAGCTGGTCAACACCGGGCCGTACCGCAAGCTTGCCGATGAGCAGTTGGGCCGCGAACGCTTCGATGCGCTGCGCGAGGAGGGCCAGCGGATGTCAGACGCCGAGGTCCTCGCGCTCGCACGTACCTTCCACCCCACAGACGGCAGCCCGGCCATGCCGCCGCCAGAACCGTGGGGCAAGGAAGCCGAGCGCCGAGCGGCCGCCGCTGCCGCCGCGACTCCGTCGGAATAGCGCCCGTGTCGCAAGAGCGCGTCGAGGCGTGGTCGAAGACCATCCTCGCAATCAGCGGCCTCGCGCTGATCTTCACCGGCCTTGGCCTGTTTGTGCTGCCCGAATACGGCGCGGAGAACTTCGCCTGGAACGTGTCGCCGTTCCTGGCCATGACGATCGGCGGGTGGTCGCTTGGCTTGGGCGTCATGGCACTTGATGCGGCGCGCGGCTGGGCGAGCAACGGCCTATCGCGCGTCTATGCATCGGTCCTGGCCGTGTGGCTTTTCGCAGTGCTCCAGCTGGCGGTCGTCTTTGGTTTCAGCGGCGTGCTTCACACCGATCATCTGTTGACATACCCGTATCTGCTGGCACTGTTGCTGGGCACGCTTTCTGCCGTCCTGGGCGCGCCAGTGCTGTGGCGCCGGCGCAAGCTTCTGGCGACACAGGGCGAAGGCACGCCGCTCTGGTTGCGCGCTACGTACGCGGTCTTCGCGATCGTCACGTTGCTGCTGGCCGTCGCGGCGCTGACGCTCGATGTCGCCAACGCTCGTGTCGTGCCGGAGCCGCTATCGCCGTTCTCCGCGACGGCCTTTGCCGCGTTCCTCGTGGCGCTGGCCGCCGGAGCGCTGCCTCTCGCGCTGAGCCAGGACATCGAGCCAGGGGCGCAGTACGCCGGTGCCGGCCTCTTTCCCGACATCCTGACGCTGGCCGCGGCGCTGTCGTTCAGCAACACGTTCGACCTCGCCGCGCATCCTGGTGGCTGGCTGTATATCGGGGCCTACGTGCTGGTCGCGGTCATCGCCCTGGCAATCACTTTGTGGCACAGGCGCGGCCAGCAACCGGTGACCTGGCGGCACTAGTGGTCGCGCTGGCACCAAGTAAGTCAGCGATAAGCGGCGCCGGGTAAGGTGCTCGCATGAGTGAGTTCCGCGGCTTCAAGCGCGATGCGATCCAATTCCTGGCGGACCTCGCCGCGAATAACGACCGAGCATGGTTCCAGCCGCGCAAGGCCGACTATGAGCGGTTGCTGAAGGAGCCAATGGAGCAGCTCTGCGTCGCGTTGTCGGAGCGATTCGGCGCGCGCGGCGTGCCGCTCGAGGCGGATCCCAAGTCGTCGGTTTTTCGGATCTACCGTGACACGCGTTTCGCGAAGGACAAGTCGCCTTACAAAACGCACCTTGCCGCGTCGTTCCCGCTGAAGGGCGCAGCGAAGCAGGCCCACGGCGACGGCGCCTACTTCCATTTCCAACCGGGCGAGATGTACATGGGCGGCGCGGCATGTGGCACGCCGAAAAACCGCGCTTGGACGCCTTTCGCGCGGCCGTGCTGAAGAAGCCTGACAAGGTGCGCGGTGCGTTCGAGGACGCGGGGTTCGTCAAGGTCTTCAAGGAGGTCAAGACAGAGGAAGCGCTGAAGCGCGTTCCGTCGGGCTATCCAGCGGACCATCCCATGGCGGACATGTTTCGCTGGAAGGACGTCATCTTTGGCAAGCGTCTGTCTGATGCCCAGGTGCTGTCGGCGAAGCTGCCGGACACCCTGGCCGACGGGTATGCCGCCGCACTACCGGTATTGAGGTTCCTCGCAACCTTGGGCTGACGCAACCGGGCGCGGGCAAGGCGCGTCGTGGGAGGGCCGCGGGTTCCGCGTCAACGCGTTTCTCTAGTTCTGGAGCTGTGTGTCCGTGTTTCGCTCACTGGCGTTTGCTGCTCTTCTGGTAGCGCCCAGCGTTCGGCTCGCGCAACCGTGCAAGACGACGACACGCCGCGGCGGCCTTCCCTCAGCGCCTACGCGCTGCTGCCGCTGCGACTCTTCTTCGGCGCGACCTTCCTGTATGCGGGCATCGACAAGCTGATCCTGGATCGCGGCTTCTTCGATCCCGCGAGCCCCACGTCGATCCACGCGCAGTTCACGATCTTCGAGCGCGTCTCGCCGCTGGCGCCGCTCGTCCACCTTGTGGAGCCGCTCGCGCCAGTCCTGGGCGCGCTGACCGCCGCGATCGTCATCAAGATGGACGACGGCTCGTTCGTTGCGTACGACGCGCTGTGTACCCATGAGGGCTGCCGCGTGGGTTACGACACGGTCGCGGCGGTTATCTACTGCCCGTGCCATGGCGCTGAGTTTGATCCGGCCGACCACGCCAACGTTTTGGCAGGTCTCACCAACATCCCGCTAGCCGAGCTGCCGCTCGTGGTCGACTCCGCCGCCGGAACATTGGTGCTGCGCTACTCCTGAGGGCCGCGCCGCGACCTGACGTGGGCCGATCGGTGGGGGAACCTTTGTCCACGGCGATGCTCGGACGGTTGATTGAACGCCCCCCGTGGGCCAGGCAGATGGGAGAGCAGCGGGCGCCGAATCTTCGCCGATCAGGGCACGCGCGCCGCGTAGCATGCGCATGCGGACCCATCTGGCCGCGCAGGGAGCTAAGGAGAGGGAATGGGCGATTTCAGGCTTTCGACGATCGGCATGATCGTCGCGGCGCTTATCTTCTTGGTCGCCGCGATCGGCGTCAGCTTTGGCAGCTTCAGCCTCCTCGCGCTTGGCCTGGCGGTTATGGCCGGGTCGCTTGCGGCCTCCTGGATGAAGATGTAGTTGAACCTCGCGCGACCCGGCCTGCGGGTCGGGTCGCGCACCTCCGGTCCTAATCGCTAAGCGCTGGGCTTCGAACCCTCGTCCTCGATGTCGGACGGGTCCGTCGCGCCCTCGTCGTCGGTCATCGAGCGGTCCATCGCGGGATCCATGCCCGCGACGTTGCCAATGCCATCGGTGTCATCGACCGCGTTCTCCAGGTCAATGTCCCCTGGCCGCGGCGCGTCGGATGATTCGGGGCCATCGCCGGGATTGATCAGTCTCTCGTCAGCAACCATGAATACACCTCCTGCGGCGGAGTCTGCCGATGGAGTGGTTCCGGGCGTGACCGTCCGCGGTCGATAACCCTTAAGGGACTATTACGCCCGTGAGCCGCGGTTGGGGGCGCGGCCGCGTTTCAGTTGCCCGTGGCGACGGGATTCCCCTGGGCGATCCAGTCGGTCATGCCGCCGGTCATGCTGGTAACGGCGGTGTAGCCCGCGCCAACCAGGATGTCGCGGCCCTGAGCCGAGCGATTCCCAGTGCGACACACCACGACGACCGCGCGATCGCGCGGCACCTCCGCCAGACGGGTCGGCAGTTGACCCAGCGGGATCAGCTTCGCGCCGGCAATGTGACCCGTCACCCATTCGCTGGGCTCGCGCACATCGAGCACGAAAGCGCCGGTGAATGCGGCCGCGTCCGCGACGCTGATTTCCGGTCCTGGGACGACATTGGGAAATACGGTGGTTGTCGGCGCGGCGGCGGGCGAGCCGGCGCACCCACCGGCGACCACCAAAACCATCGCAAGCACAAGCCGGGTCATCATCGAGGAGCAGTGTGCGGCTTGGGTGGCGGGTGGCAAGCGCGCCAAACGGCCTGAATCACCCGTTCGCTTTGGCAGGTATGGTCAGCCCATGAACTTCAACAACATCCTCATCGGCACCGACAACCCGCAGCGGCTCATCGAGTACTACACCAAGATCCTGGGCGAGCCCGCCTACAAGGACGAGTCGTACTCCAGCTGGCAGCTCGGCACCGGCACAGTCAGCGTGAGCGCGCACAGCGAGGTGCACGGCAAGAGCCAGCAGCCCGGCCGCTTCATCTGGAACATCGAGAGCGACGACGTCCAGGGTGACTTCGATCACATGAAGGCGGCCGGCGCGATCGTCGTCAAGGAGCCGTACAGCTTCGACCAAATGCCCAACGTGTGGATTGCGACGATGGCGGACCCCGACGACAACTACTTCCAGCTGATGTCGCCGTTCGACCCGGATTCGATGGGTGGTGGCAACTAACCTGGCCGCGAGCCGGGCCACAACTCGGCCGTCTTGGTCCGACCTGCCCGTTGCCGCACGCCTCTTTCGGGTCGCGCATGGCGTGTGGGGCGCGTTCAACATGGCTGGGCTCGCACTTGTCTGGCGCTCTGCCGTCACGGGGAGGCGTGATCGCCTCGCGTACGCGTCAACTGCCTTGCTGCTCACAGAAGGCGCTGCTCTGATCGTCGGCCGCGGCAATTGCCCGTTTGGGCCGCTCCAAACTCAGATGGGCGACCCCGTGCCCATGTTCGAGTGGTTCCTGCCGCCGCGCGCCGCCGAAGGCGGCGATCCCGCTTTTAACGCTTGTCACTCTGGGCGGCCTCGCGTGTATGTGGCTCCGCCCACCGAAGTAGCGACAATGGACCGGTGTCCAACTTCATAAACATGGAACCGTCGCCCGACGGCTACGAGTCCGGCGTCTGCAACATCGGGCGGGCAGAAATCGCCTACCGCCGGCGCTGGGGCCACCTGAACCTGCTGGCCACAATCGTGCTGTTGGTCGCGCTCATCTGGACTGGGGCGCCGCACTGGACGCGCATCCTGCTCGCGCTCCCCGCCGGCGCATCCGCGGTTGGCTACCTGCAGGCGTATCTGCACTTCTGTGCCGCGTTCGCCGCACGGGGCGTCTTCAACTTTGGCGACCGCCGCGACCTGACGCGCGTTACCGATGAGCAAGCGCGGACGCGCGACCGGCTGCGGGCGCTGCAGATCTTTGGTGCGTCGGGCCTCATCGGGCTCGCGGTCGGCGTGGTGGCGATACTGCTGCCCTGGTGAACTAGCAACGGGCTCGGTGCGAACCATTGACCAGCGCGAGGGGTTGTTCCGCTTTGGCCCCGCTCTGAGGTAGAATGTGGGCACATCGCGCTGTGCGGTGGCTCCGTGTGATCGACCTCTCTCGAACAGATCGTGCGACTCAGAGCTCCCCGTTCGAGATATGTAGGAGGTCAATGTGGCCACCGGAACCATCAAGAAGGTCGTCGCCGATCGCGGCTTCGGCTTCATCACCGCGGATGACACGAAGGATTACTTCTTTCACCGCAACGCCCTCGACTCTTCGCTCGACTTCGATCGCCTCAACGGCGGTGAGAAGGTCGAGTTCGAGATCGAGCAGAGCCCCAAGGGCCCTCGTGCAGCGCGTGTTCGCTCTGCGTAAGACCTAACCGGTCTCAATGAGAAAGCCCCCGCAGCAATGCGGGGGCTTCTTGATTCGTGGCGTGAAAGCTGCCTAGGGTTTGACCTGGGAGACGTAGCAGTCGGTCGGGTTGTTCTGTGTCTTCTTGGCCACGCAGTACAGCGCGACGAACTTGTTGCCGCGTGCCGCGAGGCCCTCGTAGTCGCCCAGGAAGCGGCCGCCCGCGTCGGGCGCGTTGAGCATGTTGAATGGCGCGCCCGCGACGTTGATGTCCGGCCCAAAGTTGGTCCCACCGGCCG
>JBDTUR010000030.1:0-15404 GCA_040007635.1 Chloroflexota bacterium | reverse complement strand
TCTGGATGTTCTTGGCCGTCAGGCCGTGGTTCTCCATCTGCTTGGGGATGAGGAAACGCTTGCCGATTTCGATCTTTTCCTGTTGCGTGTATCCCGGTAGCTGGATGGTCTCCATGCGGTCGCGCAGGGCCGGCGGGATGGGGTCGAGCAGGTTGCCCGTCGCGATGAAGAGCACCTTGGACAGGTCGAACGGCACCTCGAGGTAGTTGTCCTGGAAGGTGCTGTTCTGCTCTGGATCGAGCACTTCGAGCAGCGCCGAGCTGGGATCGCCACGGAAGTCCATGCCGATCTTGTCGACCTCGTCGAGCATGAAGACGGGGTTGTTGCTGCCCGCGGTCTTGACGTTCTGGATGACCCGGCCGGGCAGCGCGCCGATGTAGGTGCGCCGGTGACCGCGGATCTCCGCCTCGTCATGGATGCCGCCCAGGCTCATGCGCACGAACTTGCGGCCCATGGCGCGAGCGACCGACTTGCCGAGTGACGTCTTGCCGACGCCTGGCGGGCCGATGAACGCGAGGATTGGACTGCGGATCTTGTCGGCCAAGGTGCGCACCGCGAGGTATTCGAGGATGCGCTCCTTGATCTTTTCCAGGCCGAAATGGTCCTCGTCGAGGATCTTGGCGGCTTCCTTGAGATCGAGCCGATCGTCTGTTGTTACGTTCCAGGGCAGGCTGATCAGCCAATCGACGTAGGTCCGGATGACGCCGACCTCGGGCGAGGCTGACGGGATGCGGCTCATGCGATCAACTTCCTTGATCGCGCGCGTCTTGATCTCTTCGGGCATGCCGGCCTGCTCGACCTTGTCGCGCAGCTCGGCCACCTCGGCCTGCTGCGGATCGTCCTCGCCCAGCTCGCGCTGGATGGCCTTCAACTGCTCACGCAGGATGTACTCGCGCTGGGTCTTGTCCATCTCGGACTTGACCTCGGACTGGATCTTGCCCTTGAGCTCGAGGATCTCGATCTGGCGGGCCAGGAAGTTGGAGACGAGCTTGAGACGCTCGAAAACGTCGAATGTCTCCAGGAGCTCCTGGCGCTGCTCGGTGGACATGTCCGGGCTGTAGGCAATCATGTCGGCCAGCAGCCCGGGCTCGGTGATGTTGCGCGCAGCGACGGCCGCCTCAGGCGGGACGGGAGCACCCGACTGGACGTACTGCTCGATCTGGCCCTGGACGGTGCGCACCAGCGCCTGGACCTCCAGGCCGCTCGCGGGCTGCTCGTCAGCCAGCTCGACGCGCGCCAGGATGAATGGATCGGAGTTGACGAAGCCGAGCAGCTTGATGCGCTGCTGGCCCTGGACGATGGCGCGGACCGTTCCGTCCTGGAGCTGGACAACCTGGGCAATCTTCGCGAGCGTCCCGACCTCGTACAGCTCGGACGGCTCGTTGATGTCCTCGCGGTCCGCCTGGCGCTGGGTGACCAGCGCGATCGGGGTCGAGTCGGCGACCGCCTTGTTCAACGCCTGCACGCTCTTGTCGCGGCCCACCTGGAGGGGCACGATCATCTCGGGGAAGATGACCGTCTCGCGCAGGGCGACGAGCGGCAACTCGCGCACTTTCTCAGCCGCCGGCTGCGACTGCTCCTGCTCGTCCTTCTTGATGGTTTCGGTCATTTCACTCCCTGCGCCTCTCGCGCTTCAGATGTCGTGGGTTCCGCGGCAGCGTCGTGTCCGCTGGGTTCATTGGGTGGTGTGGCACCGTCTTCATAGAGCTGCTCAAGGATGCGTGTGCCCAGACGCTCTTCGAGCGCAAAGAGGACGCGCACCCCGGCGAGGTTCACGCCCATATTGCGCGTCAGATGGCGAATCCAGAGAACGCGCCGGATATCGTTCTCCGAGTAAAGACGAATGTTGGTTCGTGTCCGCGCTGGGCACAGCAGCCCCTCGAGCTCATAGATGCGCAGCGTCCGCGGATGGACGCGCACCAGTTCTGCGGCGACGCTGATGACGTACACGGGACGCTCTGGATCGCGCTCAAGCCGCTCGTCGCGACTGTTATCAGCCATAGGTTCGGAACGCTAAGCCCTGACAATGCCATTGTCAAGATGTCTGCGTTCGGCGCGTTAGATGTGTTGCCAACGCGCGCCACGTCGCCAGGCGCTTAGTTGCCTTTGGCACTCTCCGCGTGGTCGATGCGCCAGGCCGATGACGGCAAGGCTCCGGGCGCCGCCTCCTCCACGACAATGATCCACATCACCGGGGCCACCACGACGGTCCGTTGGCCGGATGTCGAGATCAGACCCAGAAGGGTGGTCTGGAAGGTCTCGGAGCGCACGATTTCGACGCTGAAAGTTGTCGAGTCGGTCTGAGTCACGCGCAGGCTATTGAATGGTTCGTCGGCGTCGAGTCCGCTGGCCGGGCCGTATAGCGTCTGGCCGTGGACGATGGCGTTGGTCATGAACGCGCGCTCGGTCTGCCAGAAGGCACTTACGTCTGCCTGGCCGATGCCGGCTTCACGGTAAAGGTTGACCGCCAAGTCGGGTCGATTGGACTGCCACGCGTCGATGTAAGCCTCGACCGTGGATGCCGCTGACCCGTGACGGCCACCCAGCAGCCAGAAGGCCGTGAACAGCGCGAGGACCAGGGGCAGGAACAGCGCGAGCGTGAGTTCGCCGCCGGGCGCTCCCCCCAGGGCCAGCGCGCGGCGGTAGGCGTGCACCGCTTGCCCAACCCACAAGACGAGCAACAGCACCAACGGCACGAATACCGCCAGCCAGCGCGTGCCATCGATGAGCTGCCACGCGGCAAAGAGCCAGCCGAGGATCGCCAGCGGCTGCAGCACCACGAGGATCCAGCCGCGCCGGTCGCCCAGCGTGATGTGGCCCCAACCCCAGACGAGCAATGCCCGGCGCAGGACGCTCGCGGCGCGTGGCGTGGGCGATGAAACGCTTGTTGTTATGGGGCGCCCCGGGCGGTTAGTTCGAGCCGACCGGCTCGGGATCGCCGATCAGCTCGCGCCGCAATACGTCCTCGCCGCTATCGCCCTTGGCGACCGCCAGCACCTTGTCGCCCGCCTGGAAGACGGTGTCGGGGAGCACCTGCTGGACGCTGTTGCCGCGCAACAGCAGGAAGAGCGATGAGCCCTCGGGCAGGTTGATGTCGGTGGACTTGCGGCCCAGCGCGGGCGAGCTCTCGCTGATCTGCGCCTCAACGAGCTCCATCTCGCCGCCCTTGAGCTGCGCCAGATGCAGCAGCTCATGGACCGGGATGTCCTGCTCGATTGCGCCCAGGACCATGCGCGTTGGGCTGATGATCTCGTCCACGCCCAGGTGCTTGAACAGGTCCTCGTTGCGCGGGTTGTTCACGCGCGCGATCGTCTTGGGCACATCGAAGTGATGCTTGGCCATCTGGCACACGACGAGGTTGTCCTCGTCGTCACCGGTGACTGCCGCTACGACAGCGGCGCGGTTCGCGCCCGCCTCAGCGAGGTGCTTGCCCTCACAGCCATCGCGGTTGAGCACGATGCTGCCCAGCTCATCGGAGATCTGGCGCGCCCGACTCGCGTTCTTCTCGAGGATGACCAGCTCGTGGCCCGCCTCGAGCAGCTCCTTGGCGAGGTAATAACCGACTTTCCCGCCACCGACCACGACGATGTACATGGCTAACGCCCCGGGTGGCCGGCGCCGGCCGGAGTAGCCGCCTCGGCGAGATGATCGTGATGACCCTCCGCCTCGCGTACGCCGCTTGCCCCGGGATCAGCCGCCAGACCGGTGTACTGGGCGAGCGCATCAACCAGGAGCCGTGTTCGGCAGATCGTTGCCAGACCCAGCTGCGTGTAGGCCTCGGCGCGAACCGGGTCGTTCACCTTGGCCACGACGTTCTTCACCCCGAACGTCTCGCTTGCCATCTGGGCCGCGAAGGCGTTGCGGTTGTCGCCCTCCGTGAGTGCGTAGAACCAGTCGGCCGTATCGGTGCCCACGCGGCGGAGCACGTCTTCGTCCGTGCCGTCGGCGCGGATCGCCTGGCCCGGGAAGTCCGGCTCGAGCCGGCCAAACGCCTCGGTGTTGTTGTCGATGATGGTCACGTCGTGGCCTTCTCGGGCCAGCCGTTCGGCGAGCCCGGCGCCAACCCGGCCGCATCCGACGATCACTGCACGCATTTGGCAGAGCCTAGCGCAAGCCGAGGCCGCTGCCGGCCGTCAGCTTGTCGCGGCTGTCGCGCCGCTCACCCGCGGCCGGTACGGCTTCACGCGCCACGATTACCTGGCACGGGGCGTTCTGGAGGATGTACGGGATGGTCGTCCCCAGGGCGAAGTCGCCGCCGAAGCGCTTGCGGTAGGGCAGGCCAACGATGATTACGTCCGCGCCCAGCTCAATCGCCTCGTCCACGAGGGCCGCGGCGACTTCGCGCGCCTGGAGGAGGTCGCCCGACAGCTTGACCTTGTAGCGCTCGGCGATTCCCTCGGCCAGGTCGAGCACGGCCGACGCCGCAAAATTCTCGTCGGTCATTTCCTCTGAGAGCTCGTGCTGCCAGTCGACCTCGATCACGTGCACCGCCACGAGCTCGGCCGCGTTGGGCCTGGCCAGCTGGCAGCCCAGGTTGATTACCAGCTCGTCGGTCGGGCCGCCGTTGAGGCCCAGGACGGCCTTGTGAATCGGATTGGGATTGGCGCCCTCAGCCATGCGGCGGGAAGGCTATCAGCCGCGCGGCGTTCTTAAGGCGCGCGCTCCTCCTCTTCGCGCCGATAGGGAACGTTGACGACGACTGTATGGGGCCGCCCCAGCAGGGCACTCCTGAGTCGGTCGGCTGACTGGTTGTAGAGGATTCGCTCCCACCAGTGCCGGGCGACGTACTCGGGGATCACCACGAACGTGATCGGCGCCTCTTTGTCCTCCGGCCAGGTTCGATCGAGGACGTCGAGATAGGCGAGCATCGGCCCGACCAGCGCGCGGTACGGCGACTCGACGATGACGAGGGGCACCTGCGGCAGCTGCCGCTCCCAGCGCTCGCGCATCCGCGCCGCTTCCTCGGGCTCGTCGGAGATGAGCACCGCGCGTATGTCAGGCGCGATCGAGCGGGCGACGTTCACCGCCTGGACCACCGCGCGGTTGATCGTCGGCACGGGCACGATGACCCGCTCATCGCGCCGCGGCGCCGGGATGATCGCGTCATCGCTCATCGCGAGGTGGTCGGCCGATGCCTTGTATTGGCGATGGATGAACAGCATCAGCAGGATCAGGATCGGGATGATCACCGCCACCAAGAGCGATGTCGGCGCCTTGGCGGCGAGAACCACCAGGAACACGACGCCGGTAAGCAAGGCCCCGAACGCGTTGATGGTGAGCTTCTTGCGCCAGCCCGTCGAGCGTTCGCTCAGCCAGTGCCGAACAAGGCCCACCTGGCCGATGGTGAAGGCGATGAACACGCCCACCGCGTAAAGCGGGATGAGAGCCGTCGTGATGCCACCGAACGCCACGATCAGCACGATCGCCGCGATGCTCAGGATGACGATGCCGCTCGTGAAGGCAAGACGATCGCCCCGGAATGAAAAGACGCGCGGCATGAAGCCGTCACGCGCCAGGATCGCGGCGAGCCGGGGGAAAGCGTTGAACGACGTATTCGCGGCAAGGAAGAGGATCAGCGCGGTGAACGTCTGGTAGAGGTAGTACAGGATCGTGTTGTCGCCATAGATCTTGGCCGCGACCTGGCTGATCACGGTTCTGACCGCCGGCGCGTCCACCGGCACGATGCCGAACGAGTCGGCGACGAACGTGATGCCGACGAACAGGACACCCAGCAGGATGGCCATGACCAGCAGGGTGTTCGCGGCATTGCGCGGTTCGGGTGGCTTGAACGCCGGCACACCATTGGCGATCGCCTCTGTGCCGGTCAGGGCGACCGATCCTGACGCGAATGCCTTGATGATCAGTACGACGCCAACAAGCTGAAGAGTGTCTGGGGCGCCTGGCAGCGGCTCGGGCGGCGGCGCGTGCTCGCCCAGCACCACGATCCGGAACACACCCAGCACGATGATCGCCAACGTCCCGAACGCGAAGATGTAGGTCGGGATCGCGAAAATGTTGCCGGACTCGCGCAGACCGCGCAGGTTGCCGAGCATGATCAGCACGATGGCCACGATGGCGATCTCGACGCGAATGTCCACCAGGCCGGGCAAGGCGGAGATGACCTGCTCCACGGCCGACGACGTTGACACGGCCACGGTCATGACGTAGTCGACCATCAGCGCGCCGGCGACGATGAGTGCGAAGATGCCCGGCAGGTTCGCGCGCGCAACCGCGTAGTCGCCGCCGCCCGACGGGTAGGCGTTGATCTCCTGGCGGTAGCTGATCGACACGACACCAAGAAGCAGGGCGATGCCGATTGCGATGGGCAGGCTGAGCAGCAGTGCTCCCGCACCGGCGAGCACCAGGACGCGCAGGATCTCCTCCGTCGCGTAAGCGGATGAGCTGATCGCGTCCGAGCTGAAGATGGCCAGTGCCTTCTTCTTGGAAAGCCTCTCGCCCATCTCCTCGTGGATCGACAGCCGCCGGCCAAACAGCGCATGGCGGACCTTCTCGATCGCCCGGCCCGCTGCCGTACGCGGCTCGGACGCGGCCTCGCGCGCTACGAACTGGCCCGGTCCGGTGTAGCGGAAGAATTCCGAGTGGGGCCGCTCAACCCGGACGCGGCGGTCCCCCGGCTTGCGGCCGTGCAGCCACGGCTTCTGGCTGCTCATCTAGAGCTTGTCGCTGGTCATCTAGAGCCCGAACTGTAGCCGCGCCACGAGCCGGCGCGGGAGCCGCTCGCGCTCCATCAGCTGCTGCACCTGCTCGATTGGGTATTCGACGCGGTGCCAGTCGAGCGTTCCAGCGTCGGTGTCGAGCAACAGCGCTGACGCGCGTGGGTCGCCGTCGCGCGGCTGGCCTACGCTGCCGGGGTTGATCACCAGCCGCTCCTCTTTGAGCGCAAAGGCCATGTCGCCTTTGACGTGGACCCCTTCGACCTTGCTGTTGCGCTGGCGGAAGACGAGCGGCACATGGGTGTGGCCCACCAGGCAATGAGTGGTCTCGAACAGCGGCAGGTTGGCGCGGGCCACGCCGGCGCTGTAGACGTACTCCCAGGTGGGGTCGCGCGGGCTGCCATGGACGAGCGTGAAGGGCTCGCTCGCTGTGCGCAGGGGGAGGGCCGCGAGCCAATCGCGCGTGATCGGTGAGATGCGCTCCGCGGTCCACTCGACCGCAGTCCGGGCGTCGTCGTTGAAAGCGTCGGTATCCAGGGCACCGATCGCTGCCGAGTCGTGGTTGCCCCTGACCCCAGTGGCGCCTTCAGCCTTGAGTCGCGCGACCACCTCGTCGGGCTGCGGGCCGTAGCCCACGACGTCGCCCAGCTGCCAGATGGCGTCGTATGGCTTGAGGGCCTCCAGCACGGCTTCGAGTGCCGGCAGGTTGCCGTGAATGTCCGACAGCACGGCAATTCGCATGAATGAGTCAGCCTAGCGGTCGACGTCGTCGTTCGCCCGGTGTGCGCGGGTAGCCGTCAGGTGTCGGCCGAATCTTCTCGATTACGACCAGGCAGTGGCCGGCCAGACCCACCTTGGCCGCAGCGGGCAATTCGACTACGCGGGCCTTGTTGCCGCCGACTGCCCCGATGATGCGAGAGGCATCGACCAACTCGGATTCGACACCGGCCGACTTCCAGGCCACCACATGGCCACCGACTTTCACCAACGGCAGGCCGAGCTCCGCCACTTCCGCAATGTGACCGACGGCGCGCGCCGTGACGATGTCCCAGGACTCGCGCTGGTCGGGCTCGTCGGCCAGGTCCTCGGCGCGCTCGGCGAGGACATCGATCGCGACCAGGTCGCGCGCGACGCCAGCGGCCACCTTGAGGAACGCCGCCTTCTTGCCGATCGAATCGACCAGCGCGGCACGTTGGGCGGGCAGTGCCACGGCGAGCGGCAAACCGGGGAAGCCGCCGCCGCTGCCCAGATCGAGCAGGGTGAGTTGGTCGCCTGAGATCAGCGCGCGCAGGGGTGCGACCGCAATGAGCGAATCGAGGACGTGGCCGCGCGCCACCTGTTCCGGTGTGCGCAGCCCAGATAGGTTCACGTGCTCGTTCCAGGCGAGCAATAGCCGCGCGTGGCCTTCGATCGCGGCGCGCGCTGCGGGATCGAGATCAAGCGCCAGGTCCTTCAGACCGCGCTCGAGCACCTCGGCGAAGATCGAGTCGAGCGCAGGTGTCGCGCCAACATCGCGTGGCAGCGCGGCTCGTGATTGGGGAGAGGCACGCCGCGGGAGCGAGGACCGATCGAGAGCGTCCATGCCCGAACGCTCCTGAGCCGTTGTGCTGTCCCCGCCCCCGGCGGCCTGTCTATCTGGCACCACCGGCCCTTCAGTTTTCCCTCACCGTCCGGCTCGTCCGACCAGCTTTCGCTGGCCGCCGGGGCCGGCGAGGTTACCGTACTCGGCCAGGGCGCTCTCCCCGCTAGGGCGCGCCAGTGATGCAAGGCGCGCAGTGTCGCCAGAGCGCGTGCAACTGGTCAATTGGCTTTTCCACGACTTCAGGTCACGGGTTTGCATTTGTGGAGAAAAGCGTTCCCCGTCAGCGCGAATGTGGAACCTTGCACGCGCCAAGTGGGGGAACCTTCGGCGGGTATGGCGAATGCAGTGCTAGTCGGTAGTGCGTGCCCGCGCTGGCCGACCCATCGAACGGCGCACGACTTCCATGACCTCTTCGGTGTACGCCTGAGCGTCTCCGGTCTTGACCGCCGTCGTCAGGCAGCCCGCGACGTGATCCTCCATGAGCATCAGCGACACGGCGTCCACGGCGGCGCGCAATGCGGCGGTCTGCTGGAGGATGTCGATGCAGTACTCGTCGCGCTCGATCATCCGCGCGACGCCCCGGATCTGGCCCTCCATGCGCGACAGGCGGCGCAGCAGCTGCGCGCGATCCTTGGTGTAACTGTGGCGCGACGGCCCGGCCGCGCCGTGGCTGGCAGCTCCATGACTCGCGCCTGAGCTGTTGGTTGGTTGCTCGGTTCGGCTCGGACTCATACTGGTGGGGAGTATAGGTGACGAACGACGGGTGCGGCACCCGCCGATGCCCGGTTCGGGCTAGACTCGCAGCAGATGGATAGTCCGGACTGGCTGCGGACGCAACTCACGTCATTCACCTGTCCCGCCTGCGGACGGCGCTACCGCGGCAGCAAGATGCGGATCATGGCCGAACGTGAGGGCCTCTTTTTCGTGGACCTGGACTGCTCACGCTGTGGCAGCCATACCGTCGCCATCGTTACCGTCGAGGTCGGTGAGAGCGAAGTGACCATCGAGGTCAGTGATGTCGTGGGCGAGGACGAGATCGAGCATTTCGGCGAGACGCTGCCGGTTGGCGCGGCGCCGGTAACCGCGGACGATGTTCTCGAGATGCACCAATTCCTGACGCGCTTCCAAGGGAACATGGGCGAGCTGCTCGGAACGGGTGCGGCCAACTCCGGTCGACCGAGACTGGACGGTGCCGACCTCAGGTGACGTCCGAAGCCCGCTTTGCCCACGCCAGCGAAGCCGAGCTGGCGCGGATCCTCGATTACTACGGCGTCGCCTGGCAGTACGAGCCACGCACCTTCCCCATCCAATGGAGTCTGGACGGCAAGGTGGTCGAATCCTTCTCGCCCGACTTCTACCTGCCCGAGCTCGAGCTGTACCTGGAGTTGACGACGCTCAAGCAAAGCCTGGTGCGGCGCAAGAACCGCAAGCTGCGCCGGTTGCGCGAGCTGTACCCCGACATCCGCATCAAGCTCTTCTACGGCAAGGACTTCCGGGCGTTGATGCTCAAGTACGGGCGAGTGGAGCTGGCGGCTTCGCTGTCGGGCCTCGAGGGCCAGATCATGCCTGGCCGGACCTTGACGCCTGTCGTCATCGCCGTGGCTCAGAAGCCTGATCCAGCCGTCATCGTTTCGGCCCCGAAAGGCACGGCGCAGATCATCCAGTTGCCGCTGCGCTCACGGCCGCGAGTGTCGCGCGGCTCGCGCCGCCGCCGTGGCCGGCGCGCGTTCCTCGCCGCTCGTAGCGCGAGCTAGGGCCGTTTTGACTCCGCAGTCGGCCGCGGGCCGCTGCTGCGCGTTGGCTTGCGGCATCCGCATGACTACGGATGCCGCGGCGCCTCCTTCCGCTAGCCTTCGCCACTGATGACCACAGCGAGCCGTATCCCCGATCTGAGCGCCGACATCGGCGACGTACTCATCACCGAGGAGCAGATCCGGGACAAGGTGCGCGAGCTGGGCGCCCAGGTCAGCCGTGACTACGCGGGCAGGTCGGTCACCCTGGTAAGCGTCCTCAAGGGATCGCTGCCGTTCATGGCGGATCTGATGCGGGCGATCGAGATTCCGGTCCAGATCGATCTGATGGAGGTCAGCTCGTACGGCGGGGCAACGACCGAGTCATCGGGCCTGGTGCGAATTCTCAAGGACCTGTCCTCGACCATCGCCGGCAAGGACGTCCTCATCGTCGAAGACATCATCGACACCGGATTGACGCTCAATTACCTGCTGCGCTACCTGCGCGGCAAGGGCCCCAACAGCCTGCATATCTGCGCATTGCTCGATAAGCCCGCGCGGCGCCTGGTCGAGATCCCGATCGACTACACAGGATTTGTCATCCCCGATGAGTTCGTTGTTGGCTACGGCCTTGATTTCGGCGAGTTCTACCGCAACCTGCCGTTCATCGGCGTGCTGCGGCGCGAGCTGTACGAGCCCAGATGAACCGCCGCGCGCTGGGGCGCGGCCGCTGGTTGGTAGTCATCGGTGCGTTGGTCACCCTCGCGGGCATGATCCCCTCGTGGTGGAAGCTGCCGCGCACCAACGCCGCGGCACTGTCGGGCAACGGCCTCGAGGGCGCGGGGATCATCATCTTCCTGGGCGCGCTGGCGCTCCTCGCGGTGGTGACGCTGCCCTACGCCACGCGCGACGGAGATTCAGCGCTCGACCGTCCCGCCTCGTACGTGCTGTTGGCGATGATGACCGTTGGCGCGTTCCTCTTCCGCATCTTCGAGATCAGCCGATTCGCCAGCCTCGACCTGCCCCCAGAAGCGCCGGGCATGTGGCTCTCCGGGCTTGGCCTGGTAATCGTGGTTTGGGGCGTGGGTGACCTGCTGACAGAGCGCCCGCCCACGAATTAGCTTCCTCGACAGCTTCCAACTGCTGTCCCTCCGCAGCCCCTTTGGGCTGCTGCGCGCGAACCGCCTGAGTCCCAGCGTTCCGCTGGGCTTCAGTCGTCGCTTGCGGGCTGCGCGCAAAGCGCTAGCGTCCGGGCGTTGCGCTTGGCCGCAAGCGGCGCTTGCTCCAACTATTCCCCCAGGAACTCGCGCACGAGTTGCTGGAAGTGGTACACGCCGTTCTCGCGTTTGGCGCTGAAGCGACCCGCGTCGTAGGCCTTGGAGCGGAGCCCGCGCTGGACCTGCTCGCACAGCACGATGTCCTCCTGCTGGATCTGGTCCGAAAACGCGATGCCCTGCTGCATCGACTCCCAGCCCGCACCTGACCCCGGTTCCGCGAAGAACCATTCGAAGATCGTGAGTGTGCGGTCGTGACCGACCGGCAGGATCACGTTAGAGGACATGTTGTCCGGGTAGATGTTGAACATGGTGTTCGGGAACAGCCAGTAGTAGAGCGCGTCCTCCTCGCCGTCCGCCGTACGCACGAAGCGTCGGTCCCGACCGATTTCCTGGCCTTCCTTCAGCTCGCGAATGGGTGCGTACTGCTTGGAGTAGTAGCGCTGCGTCTCCACTCGGTAGGCGTCGTAGTCGAGCTCGGCGAAGAGGTCGGGATGGGCAATCGGCAGGTGATAGCCCTCGAGATAGTTGTCGACGTACACCTTCCAGTTGCACTCGATGAGGTACTCGCGTTGCTCGACCAGGCGCATCTGCTCGACGTCGAAACCGGCGCGCGCGACCTCAGCGGGGATCGCGCCCATGACCTCGGAGAGTGGCGGCGCGGCTTCGTCCAAGTTGGCGAAGACGAACGGGCCCCAGCGCTCGACGCGCACCGGGATCAGGCCAAAATCCTCTTTGCGGAAGTCCTCGGTCTCCTCCATCTCGGGGCATGCCCGCAGGGTGCCGTCGAGGCCGTACGTCCAGCCGTGGTAGCGGCACTGGAGCGAGCGCCTATTGCCCTTGGACAGCGCGACCTGGCCCGCGCGGTGGCGGCATACGTTGTAGAAGCCGCGCAGCACGCCGTCCGTGCCGTGGGTGATGACGATGGGCTCATCGACGATGGTCGCCGGAACAAAGTCGCCCGGCCGAGCGAGGTCTTCGTAGCGCGCCACCAGTTGCCAGGTGCGGCCAAACACGAGGTTTTTCTCGCGCTCGAGGTACTCCGGTTCGAGGTAATAGCGCGACGCTAAAGTGGACGCGCGGGCAAGGGGGATCGCTCGAGATTGGTCTAGCAGTGCCCCGCTCATGGCCGTAGAGTGTACGGACGCATCCAGGCGAGGGAGACCGCGCAGCCAGCGATCCACCTTTAGGAGGCAGTCAATGATTCCCAAGCGAACCGCATTCGGCGCGGCGGTCCTTCTTCTGGCGGTGGCCTGCGCCGGTCCCGCCGCATCGCCGACACCGGCACCCACGACGCCGCCCTCTGCAGCGCCCACGCCCTCCGCAACCCCGGCTTCGACCGCGGTCTGCGACAACATGCCGGCCGGGTCTGACGGCGATCTGCTCGCGACGATCTGTACTGAAGGCAAGATCACCATGTCGACCGACCCGGCGTATCCGCCGCAGTCAGAGCTGGCGCCGAATGATCCGCTCGGCTACAAGGGCTTCGACATCGACGTTGGCAAGGAGATCGCCGACCGACTCGGGGTCGACCTTGCCTTCGAGACGCCGGCATGGGCGGTGCTCACCGCCGGATCGTGGAACGGGCGCTGGGACTTCAGCGTGGGCTCGATGACAGTATTGGCCGTGCGCCGCCAGGTGCTCGACTTCACCCAGCCCTATTACTACACGCCGGCGCAGATGGCGGCTCGCGCCGACTCCGCCATAACCGACCTCACCGGTCTCGCCGGCAAGGTCGTGTGCGTTGGCGAGAGCACGACCTACCTCGAGTGGATCGATGGGACACTCTCCGCCGATCTACCCGCGGGCAGCCCAATCACCGTTGAGCCACCGGCGGGCATGACGGGGACAACCTTGCCGACCGACCGTGACTGTGCTGTTGCCTGGCAGGCCGGCCGGCATGATTTCGATGGCTGGCTGAGCTCGATAACGACTGTCCAGGCGGCCATCGACGAGGGCCTGCCGGTCAAAGCCATTGGTGAGCCGGTGTTCTACGAGCCGCTGGCAGTTGCGTTCGACAAGAGCGCGCCGGACCACAACGCCCTGTTGGCCGCGATCGACGAGATCGTGGGCGACATGCACGCCGACGGCACGCTGACGGCGCTGTCCAACAAGTGGTTCGCGACCGACTACACCGTCCCAACTGGGCAGTAGTTGCCGGTACCAGTCAGGTGATCGAGCGGGGGCCTTAACGGCCCCCGCTCTTGTTTGAGGTGCTATGTCGAACAGCGGCACAGCCGGGCAACATTCGCCAGTCGACATCGTGCGCATCGAGCCGCCAGCGCCCGATCGGGTCGTGGCCGCAATGCGTGAAGCGCAGGCCCGTCGGAAGCTGCGCTTCCGGCTGATCTTCGTCGCCACCTGGATCATCATCGTCGGCGGCCTGCTGCTGGCCCTGAAGGCCGGGCCGCGCTTCGATCCGAGCTTCCTTTCCAACTGGTGGCTGTACATCCTCGGCGGCGTGCCCTTGACCTTGATCATCTCGGTCACGTCGATCAGCCTCGCGGTGGTCTTGGCGCTGTCCGGCGCGCTCGGGCGTCTGTCACGCAACCCGGTCATCTACGCAACGGCCAGCCTGTACGTATCGCTCGTGCGCGGTACGCCGCTCATCGTCCAGATCGTGTTTGTGTACCTCGCGCTGCCGCAGGTCTTCCCAGCCGCGGCCGACGTCCCTGTTGTCGTCCTGGGCATCTTCGCTCTCGCCTTCAACTACGGCGCATACATGACCGAGGTATTCCGCGCAGGCATCCAGGCGGTGCCACGCGGCCAGCGCGAGGCCGCCGAGGCACTGGGCATGCCCGAGGGGCTGGTCATGCGCCGCGTGGTCCTTCCACAGGCGATCCGCATCGTCATCCCGGCCATCGGCAATGAGTTCATCGCCATGACCAAGGACTCTGCCCTGGTGTCCGTGATCGGAGTCCAGGAGCTGTTGTGGCGAGCTCAGCACATCGGCCAGGCCAACTTCCGCAACATGGAGACGCTGATGCTTGCGGCGGGCGTGTACTGGGCGATCACGATCGTGCTCTCCCTATTTCAGGAGCGACTCGAGCGGCGCATGGCGCGAGGCGACCGATGACCGACAGCGACCGACCGCAATACCCGCTGGCGACGATGCCACCCCACCTGGGCGACGTCATCGTCCGCGCCCACGGCGTTCACAAGTTCTTCGGCGACAACCACGTACTGCGCGGCGTCGACCTTGACGTGTGGCAGGCAGAGGCGGTGATGCTGATCGGCCGTTCGGGCAGCGGCAAGACGACCCTCCTGCGCTGCATCAACTTCCTCGAGGAGCCCACCCTGGGGACGATCGAGGTCGATGGCGTGCGCGTTGAGGCCGACCCCCTGGGCAAACGCCAGAAGGGTCACCGCGAAGAGATGCGCCAGATTCGGCTGCGCGCAGGCATGCTCTTCCAGGATTTCAACCTCTTCCCCCACATGAGCGTGCTCCAGAACTGCATCGAGGCGCCGACCAAGGTCAAGGGCTTTGGACGGGATGAGGCAGTCGCGGCGGCCGAGAAATACCTCGACAAGGTGGGCCTGCTGGACAAGCGCGATGAGTACCCGGCGCGACTGTCGAGTGGCCAGAAGCAGCGCGTGGCCATTGCGCGGGCGATGTGCATGGGACCCAAGGTGCTGATGTTCGATGAGCCGACCTCAGCGCTGGATCCCGAGCTCATCGGCGAGGTCCTGAAGGTCATGGAGGAGCTTGCGCACGAGGGTACGACGATGATCGTTGTCACTCACGAGATGCACTTCGCGCGCGAGGCGGCCGATCGGGTCGTATTCATGGATGGCGGCGTGATCGCCGAACAGGGGCCGCCGGAGCAGGTGCTCGACGATCCCCGCGAGGAGGCGACGAAGCAATTCCTGCGGCGCGTTCTCGCAGCGCGCTAGGCGCCCGTCTGCTGTGTCGCCCGCGGCTTGGCGGCGGGCGCAGATGCGCGCGGTTCCGGCATCACTTGCAGGGCGAGCCACGTTGAGTTCGACCCGGTGCCGCTCTGGCTGATCTCGAAGAAATAATCGCCGACCGGCCACTCGCCGTTCGCGGCAAGCGGGGTTGGCGGCGCGAGGTAAACCTCACCCTCTGAGGCGAGACGGCTGCGGTCTGCGCGAGACGTGTCGCCTGTTGCTCGCCCGGCGCGCA
>JBDTUR010000029.1:0-15454 GCA_040007635.1 Chloroflexota bacterium | reverse complement strand
ATCCCGTCGTGCTGGCGGTCGTGGCCGTTGTCGCCATTGCTGCCGGTTTTGGCGTTGGTTTCTTTGCCCGCAGCATGTGGGCGTCGACTGCAATACGCACTGCGCAGGAAAAGTCGGCGCGCATCCTTGCAGAAGCGCGCGCTCAGCAGAAGGATCTGATCCTTCAGGCCAAGGACGAGCAGGTCCGACTCGCGCGCGAGGCTGAAGAAGACGCCCGAACGCGCCGCGCCGATCTGTCCAACCTGGAGCGGCGCCTCTTGCAGCGCGACGAGCAGCTCGACCAGCGGACCGACATGCTCGAGGAGCGCGACCGCAATCTCCTGGGCCGCGAAAAGGAGCTCGACCAGACCAAGGCGGAGCTTGCACGAGCGCGCGAGGAGCAAATCGCCGCACTCGAGAAGGTCAGCCAGATGTCGCAGGACGATGCCAAGCAGGTGCTGCTCGAGCAGGTTCGCGTCGAAGCGGAACACGATGCTGTACGGCTCGCTCGAAGTATCGAGCGCAGGGCCAAGGAAGAGGCCGATGACAAGGCACGCGACGTCCTCGTGACGGCCATCCAGCGGGTCATGGTCGACCACACGGCGGAGATGACGGTCACGACCGTCCAGCTGCCGAGCGACGAGATGAAGGGCCGCATCATTGGCCGCGAAGGGCGCAACATCCGGGCGCTGGAGCAGGCGACTGGCATCGACCTGATCATCGACGACACACCGGAGACGGTACTCATCTCGGGCTTCGACCCGGTGCGGCGCGAGATTGCGCGCCTCGCCCTGACGAAGCTCATCCAGGATGGGCGCATCCACCCGGGGCGCATCGAGGAGGTCGTGGCCAAGGCCAAGGCAGAAGTCGAGCTCGTCATGCGTCAGGCCGGTGAGGCGGCCGCGTACGACGTTGGCGTGCCCGGACTCCCGCCTGAGCTCATCAAGCTGCTCGGCCGGCTCAAGTTCCGCACGTCATATGGCCAGAACGTGCTCCAACATTCCATGGAAACCGCCCGTCTTGCCGCGGTTATTGCCCAGGAGACCGGCGCTGACAACCAGATTGCCAAGCTGGGCGGGCTGTTGCACGACATTGGCAAGGCGGTCGACCACGAGGTTGAAGGCCCGCACGCGGCAATTGGCGCCCAGATCGCGCAGCGCCACAACCTGCCGATGAAGGTGATCAACGCCATCGCCGCGCACCACCAGGAGGTCGAGTACGCCTGCGTCGAGGCGCCCATCGTCCAGATCGCCGACGCCATCAGCGCGTCGCGCCCGGGTGCCCGCGGAGAGTCGGCCGACACGTACCTCAAGCGGCTCGAGGAGTTGCAGGCCATTGCCAACTCGTTCGAGGGCGTCGAGAAGTCGTTCGCCGTTCAAGCCGGGCGCGAGGTGCGCATCCTGGTCCGGCCGGAGGAGATCGACGACCTTGCCTCGAGTCGGTTGGCGCGCGACATCGTGCACAAGATCGAGGAATCGTTGACCTATCCCGGCCAGATCAAGGTGACCGTCATCCGCGAGACGCGCGCCGTCGAGTACGCCAAATAGGCTTGGCTTCTAGCCTTCGCGCAATGAGCCAATCAAGCACCGTGCGCGTACTGATGATCGGCGACGTGATCGGCAAGCCTGGCCGCGTTGCGCTGGAGCGGCTGCTCCCCGGGCTGCGTGACGAGCGCGAGATCAACCTCGTCACGGCCAACGGCGAGAACCTGGCCGGCGGCATGGGTCTGACTCCTTCTACGGCCGCGGCGCTGTTCGACGCTGGCGTGGACGTCATAACCAGTGGCAACCACATCTGGGACAAGCGCGAGATCTACCCCGAGTTGGATCGCGATGAGCGCATCCTGCGGCCGCTCAACTATGGCGAGCAGGGTGTGCCCGGCCGTGGTTGGGGCATCTTCCACGCCAACGACGGCACTGAGGTCGCGGTCATCAACGCGCAGGGTCGGACGTACATGGCCCAGATCGAGAACCCGTTCACGATGCTCGACACGCTGCTCGACCAGGGTGCCGCGGAGCTGCCGCCAGCGCGCATCGTCGACTTCCACTGTGAGCTGACGAGCGAGAAGAACGCCTTCGGCATCCACCTTGACGGCCGGGTGAGCGCCGTCTGCGGCACCCATACCCATGTCGCTACGGCGGATGCACGCATCCTGCCCAAGGGCACGGGCTATGTGAGCGACATCGGCATGACCGGGCCGCTCAACAGCGTCATCGGCTTCGATCCGGCGACGGTCTTGCCGCGCTTCATCAACGCGCTGCCCACGCGCTTCGAGGTGGGCAGCGGCCCAACCCTGTTCAACGCCATCCAGATCGACATTGACCCGGCCACCGGCCGGGCAACGGCGATCGAGCGCATCCAGCAGGTGATCGAGGAGTGAGCCCGGAGGTTCAGAGCCGCTTCCAGGAGCCGACGCCCGTCGCTGGCTGGCCGGCCAACCACGTCGACCTGCACTCGCATTCCGACCGATCGGACGGCGTGCTGCCCCCGGCGGAGCTGTACCGGCAGATGACGCAGGTGAGCCTGGAGATCGCAGCGCTGGCCGACCACGACACCCTTGCCGGCTACCGCCTGTTGCGTGACCAGATCGCAACCGGGGCGTTGCCCGTGGGGCCGCAGCTCATCTGCGCGACAGAGATCAACAGCGTCGCCGACCGGGCGCTGATTGAGCTCGGTATCGAACTTGAAGAGGGCGAGCTGCACATCCTGGGCTACGGTGTTGATGCCGATGACGGCGCATTTGAGGCCAAGCTCGAAGGACAGCGCAACGCGCGCCAGACGCGGCTGCTGTTGATGATCGAGCGACTGCGTGAGCTGGGTGTGCCCATTGATGACCAGATCGCGCCCGCACTTGCCAGTGACGAGGCCGTTGGCCGGCCGCACGTCGCACGGGCAATGGTCGCCGCTGGTCACGTCGATACCGTCCAGGGCGCCTTTGACGAGTGGATCGATCGCAACGGTCCCGCCTACGTGCCGCGCCAGGGCATGCGCTCGCGCGACGCGATCGATGCCATCCTCGCCGCCGGCGGCATCCCGGTGCTTGCCCATTACGGGGCCGCGCCCGAACAACCGACGCTCATCAAGCTGCTGATGGACTGGGGCGTGCGCGGGCTCGAGGTGTACTACCGCCGGTTCAGCGTGGACACGGTGAGCGCGATGGCCGGCCTCGCGACGCGGCTCAACCTGCTGGCGACCGGCGGCAGCGACTATCACGGCGACACCATGTCGTACGTGGAATCGACCAAGACCACCTATGTGCCGCGCGAGGCAGGCGAGCAACTGCTGGCTGCCCTCGCCGGAAACGACGTTCGCGCCGCATGACCACGCGGGCGCTGCCGGTGCTCGACCTGGTGCCGGCGGCCCGTCCCAGCGGCGCACACGAGGTACCCCAGCCCGCGCCCCAGTTGGCGGAGTTCGTCACCGACGACGTCGCCCTGCCGCGCTTCCACGTTTGGACACTGGGCTGCCAGATGAACCACTCCGATTCCGAGGAGATGGCCGGCGCCCTGGCCGCGGCCGGTTGTGCGGAGACGCCGGACCTGGAGTCGGCCGACTTGATCGTGATCAACTCGTGCGCCATTCGGGAGGCGGCCGAACAGAAGGTGATCGGTCGAATGGGTCACCTGGCCAACCTGCGCCGTGCCAATCCGGCGTTGCGCGTCGTTCTGACGGGGTGCTCGGTGCGGACCGATAACGCGCACGTCCTGAAGCGACGCTATCCCCAGGTGGACCTGTTCCTGCGCCCGGATGAGGAGCCCGAGCTGACCGCCCGATTGGGCCTGGCCTCCGCGACTGCGCCCGGGGGGATGGTCGGTGGCATGCGCGAAGTCGGGAGCGCGCGGGAGGTCGGTGGCCTTCGTCGCCAGAACGCCACCTCTGCGTGGCTGCCGATCATCTATGGCTGTGACAAGACCTGCACCTATTGCATCGTGCCGTTCTCGCGCGGCCCTGAGCGCAGCAGGCCGTTCGACGATGTGCTGGCTGAGGCACAGATGCTCGCCGCGCAGGGCTATCGCGAGGTCACGCTGCTCGGCCAGAACGTCAACTCTTACGGCCACGACCTGCCACCGGAGACGCGCTTTGGGCACATCCGCCGGGCACGCGAGCTGGGCCGCAGCCTTGAGCTCGACGGCCGGCCGGACATCGCCGAGCTGCTCAGGTCGATCAAAGACATCCCGCGCATCAGATTCGTGACCTCGCACCCGTGGGACCTGTCCGATCGCCTGATCGGCGCGATGGCGGAGTCGCCGTCGGTGTGCGAGCACCTGCACCTGCCGGTGCAATCGGGCGACGATGCGGTGCTGCGCCGAATGGGTCGCCAGTATTCGATCGCCGCGTACCTCGAGCTTGTTGCGCGCCTGCGCGCCGCGATCCCCGGCATCACGCTCACGACCGACGTGATCGTGGGCTTTTGTGGCGAGACGGAAGCGCAATTCGAGCGGACGCTGGACCTGCTGCGCGACGTCCGGTTCGAGACCGTCTTCGCGGCCGCATTCTCCGTCCGGCCGGGCACGCCGGCGGCGCGCCTCGAAGACGACGTGCCGCGGGCGGAGAAGAAGCGTCGGCTCCAGGCGCTGCTTGACCTTCAAGAAGGGATCGGCCTGGCTGCGAACGAGGCGTGGGTGGGTCGAACGACGGAGGTTCTGGTCGATCAGCAACGGCCCGCGTTGTCGCATGGCGACGGAGCCAGCAATGGCGACGGAGGCAGGCCCCGACTTGCCGGCCGCAATCGAAACAACAAGCTGGTCCACTTCGACGGTCCGGAGACGCTCATCGGCGCGCTCGTAGACGTACGCGTCGAGAGAGCGGGGCCATATGCGTTGGTGGGGTCGCTCGACGGCTGAGTTTCCGCCGCTCATAGTCATCTGCGGCGCGACCGCGACAGGCAAGACCAGTCTGTCGCTGGCACTCGCGCAGTCCATTGGTGGCGCGGAGATCATCAGCGCCGATTCGCGGCAGGTTTACCGCGGGATGGACATCGGCACGGCCAAGGTGACCGCCGAGCAGCGGGCCCTGGTGGCGCATCACGGACTCGATCTGGCGGATCCCAACCAGACATTCACGGCGGCCGACTACCAGCAGGCAGCCGTCTCCGCGCTGAAAGCAATTGCGACCCGGGGTGGGACCGCGCTGCTCGTGGGCGGCACGGGCTTGTACCTGCGCGCGGTCGCGCGCGGCATGGCGCTGTCTGACACCGGTCGCGATGAGGTCGTGCGCGCGGAGCTGGAGCGGCGGCTCGCGGGGGAGGGGCTGCATGTTCTGGTCGCGCAGCTGCGAAGTGCCGCGCCCGGGGTGGCGGCGCGGACTGATCTCGCGAACCCGCGCCGGGTCGTACGCGCGCTGGAGCGCGTGACTGTCCACGGCGATCAGCCACCGCCGCAGCCTGTTGGGTATCCCGGGCGATCGGTGTGGATCGGCCTCCAGGCTGAGCCGGCGCAGCACCGCGAATGGATCGCGGCCCGCGTACGCGCGCAGTTCGCGTCAGGACTCCTCGACGAGGCGGCGGCTCTCCATTCGCGCTACGACCCAGCGCTGCCCGCGTTCACCGCGTTCGGCTACCACGAGGCGTTCGCCCTGCTCGACGGCGAGCTCACCTTGGAGCAAGCGACCGAGCGCGACGCGACCCGCACCTGGCAGTTCGCGCGCCGCCAGAAAACCTGGTTCCGCGCTGAAAGAGACGTCGAGTGGTTCGACCCCGCCGCGCGTCTCGAGGAGGTCCGGGATTACGTGCTGCGCACGTTGAATGGTCCGGCCTAACCCCCGACCGTGTATCGACTACCTCGTCACCCGGGCGGCACCTGCAGATGGACCAGTGGGCCAGAGGACTTCCGTCAAGGTCATGGCGCCATTTGTAGGGCATTGGCGCCTGATGGGCCACATATACTCGTTTACCGCCACAACTCAAGGCGAGGGACTTAAGGAGGACTTGGGAAGGGATGAAACCCTCTTATCGACGGGCGACGCTGGGCGTCGTCCTGGCGCTCGGCATGCTGAGCGCTATCCCCGGCGTTGCCTTCGCGGCACAGCCGTCATGCGGCGACACGCTGATGGCGAACACGACGCTCACCGCTGACCTGGACTGCTCCGGGTACGGCGGCGATGCGCTGACTTTCGGCAAGAAGGGCATCACGCTCAACCTGGGCGGCTACACCATCTGGGGCCCCGTGGGCGGGGACGGTCAGAACGGCATCGACACCAACTACAAGAAGCATGTGACCATCAAGCATGGCACGGTGTCCAACTTCAATACGAACGTGTACCTCAACCAGTCGGTGGGCGGCACGGTCAAGAACGTCACCACGACCAACAATGGCAACGACAGCTCGACTGGCGTCTACATTAGCTACGGCGTCGGCAACGTCCTGACCAATGTCGATTCCGACGGCAACTACTACGGCTTCTATTTCTATGGGTCGGCAGCAAACTGGCTGACGAGCAGCAGCGTGATCAACTCGACGTACGGCATCTACTCCGAGTACGACAGCAACGATCATGTGAGTGGCAACTACTTCGAATACAGCTACGCCGGCATCTACGACGACTACAGCAGCCATAACGTCTACAGCAACAACAAGGCCAACGGCGACGCGCTGGGTGGCTACTACGGCTTCTACCTCAACTGCGACGACTATGGCTGGGTCAAGGTTCTCAACAACGAGACCTGGGGCAACGACGACGGCTACGGCTTCTATACGTACTACTGCTACGACTACAGCAATCAGCAGTACGGTTCGACGTTCACTGGCAACTACTCCCATGACAACGTCGATGGCTCCTACGGCTTCTACGACTATTACTCCATCAACAGCACTTGGACCGGCAACGTCTCCAAGCGCAACGACAGCTACGGCTTCTACCTGGACTACCCGAACGCGTGGTTCAACAACAATGTCGCCAACTGGAACGGTAACGACGGCATCTATGCGGTTGACAACTACGGCACCGGCTACGGCAACTTCCTGTCGTTCCGGAACAACACGGCCAACAACAACGACTCCTATGGCATCACCGCCGACTACGGCATCGCCAACGCCTCGGGCAACATGGCCCACGGCAACGGCAACTCGCCGGACGATTGCTACAACGTCGACTGCAACCAGTAGGCCACTGGGCAACTGACCTCTGAGGTCAGACGCAACCAAGGCAAACCGGGAGGCCGGGCCGCAAGGCCCGGCCTCTTTGATTCCATCGTTGCCGCGCGGCCCCGCCGTATCCTGTGGCCCTAATGCCAAAGGCCAGCACCAGCCGCGCCCAATTGATTGATGTCACGCCGCCAGTTGAGCGGGCCTTCCTGATCGCCGTTGATACCGGGCAGGACTCGGGTTGGTCCGCCGAGGAATCGTTGAGAGAGCTGGCTCAGCTGGCTGCAACGGCCGGAGCCGAGGTGGTCGGCGCCGAGTGGCAAAACCGGCGTCACGTTGATCCCAACTGGTACGTGGGCAAGGGCAAGGCCGAGGAGATGGTCTCCGCCAAGCGCGAGACCGGCCTGACGTTGGTGGTGGCTGACGACGAGCTCAGTCCTAATCAGCAGAAGGGCCTCGAGAGCCTGCTCGGTGTCAAGGTGCTCGATCGCAGCGGGCTGATCCTTGACATCTTTGCCCAGCATGCGCGGACCCACGAAGGCCGCCTCCAGGTGGAGTTGGCACAGCTCGAATACCAGCTGCCGCGCCTCACGCGCCTCTGGACACACCTCAGCCGGACGCAGGGTGGCATTGGGTCGCGCGGACCCGGCGAGTCTCAGCTCGAAACAGACCGGCGCATCATTCGAACCAAAATCACGAAGCTAAAGGAGCGCGTCGAGAACGTCCGGCGCCAGCGCGAGACCGCGGCCAGATCAAGGGATCGCCGCCTCATGCCAACGGTCGCAATCGTCGGCTACACCAACGCGGGCAAGAGCTCGATGCTCAACGCGCTCGTCGGCCAGGAGGCCGCTCGAGCGGATAACGCGTTGTTCGTGACGCTCGACCCGACCAGTCGCCAGGCGAAGCTGGGTGACGGCCAGAGCGTGGTCGTAACCGATACGGTGGGCTTCATCCACAAGCTGCCGCACACGCTCGTCGATGCTTTCCGGGCAACCTTGGAAGAGGTCAATCGCGCCGACGTGCTGCTCGAGGTTGTCGATGTCGCCGACCAGCACGCACCGGAGCACCGCGCCACAGTGCAGCAGGTGCTCGACGATCTGGGCGCGGGCGGCAAACCTCGGCTCCTGGTCTACAACAAGGCCGATCTCGTGGATCCAGCTGCCGCAGATGCGGGACTCCCCGCACCTGTCATCGCTGGATCAGTGCTCGTGTCGGCGAAGACCGGCTATGGCATGGACGTGCTGCGGACGCAGCTCGCTGCCTTGCTGGCGGATCTATGGGAAGAGGTAGACGTCAAGTTGCCCTACAGCGAAGGTGAGTTGCTGTCGCGCGTCCGGGAGCGAGGCACCGTTGACATCGGCTATCGCGCGCGCGACGTGCGCGTGCGCGGCCGGGTTACGCCGTCGCTGGCAAGCGAGCTCCGCGCAGCGGAGTTTGGCCGCTCCGCGCGCTGACTATGGTTTGGCGAGATGCCACACGCCATTGGTGCCATCCCCACTGGTGTCGCCCGGCGCGGTATCGCCGATGAAGTAGTACAGCGGCCGATCGTTGTACTCGACCTGCATGATGCCGCCGCCCCGATCAAAAGTGGTGAGCGTCCCGGTCGCACCATCTCCCGCGGACGGGGAGGTGCCACCATCCACGGTCAACGCCGGCCACGCAACAGTGCAGTCGGAACTTGTGCACGCGCTGGTGTTGGCCAAGTCGTGGTCGAAGACATATAGCGTCATCCCCGTTGGGCCCACCAGATACGCACCACTGGGTGACACGCTGACCGTGTCACCGGCAGGCGCGGGCGAGCCCGTGGCGGGAGATGGCGACGCATCACAGCCATAGGTCATGTCGGGATCGCAGCTATAGCCCGCGGTGGAGGCAACCGTGGCGGTGGGCGCGGGTGTCGCAGTCGGGGCCACAGTGGCAGTCGGGCCAACTGTGGGTACCGACGTGCAGCATGAGGTGGGCGGTACGGGGGAGGGACTGGCGGGGGCGCCGGCGGAGCAGCCGGCAACAAGCACGAAAACGGCCATGATCGAGCGCTTCATTGGACCTCTGTCGTGCCAAAGTACGCCGTCGGTATGAGCGCGGTTTTTCATCAACGCCAACGGCGGTGGAGAGCGTCGGCTGGCCTGGATCGTCAGACTGACGAGGAATCGATCGGGCCCGTAAAGAAAGAGGAGGGGCCTCGCGGCCACCTCCTCCATCGTCCGTTTTCCGGGCCGCAGGGCCCCGGAAACCTATTTGCCGGCTGCGCCCTTGGTCTTCTTGGTCGAAGACTTGGGCTTCTTGCCGCCGCCCTTGCTGCCTGGTCCCTTGTCGCCCATCGGTTAGCCCTCATTGCTACGTGGATTTGCGTGGAGGAACGGTCTCCATCGTAGCCAACACGCGCAAACGTTTCACGACCGCCCAGCACCTTGCAGCCTGCTCGCGCGTGAGGCGGTCTATATCCCCTGCGCTGGGAGCCGTAACCCTCCTGGGGGGTGCTCCCACCTACTCTCGGGCATCTGTAGGAGGTGAGCCGTGATCCAACAACTGACACATTCGGTGCGTCGTCAGGCCGCCGCGCTGTTCGGCGACCGCGTGAATACCCGCTTTGCCCACGACGCGCGCTCTGATGATCCCGTCTTGTCACGGCAGTCAGAAATTGGCAGCCTGCGCGGCGTGACGCCCGCTGCGGCCGACGTGAGCGAGTGCGCGTGCCCCGAGTCGTGCGAGCGCGACCACGCGAACGAATGAAAGCAGCCAAGTGACGACGATGCTCGACCGGCCGGTGACGCGCGAGGCTCATGGCCGCGCGGCTGACCGGCCGCACCGTCGAGCTGGGCGATCTGGGCTTCAAGTTCATCTTCAGGAGTACGGCTCCGCGCGCCTGGGCCGGCAGTTCGTCGAGGAGCTGCCCGAAGACAAGGTGGTTTAGCTCCGCAGCCAACATGGCAAAGAGCCGGGCGAACCTGTTGAGGGAGGTCCGCCCGGCCCGAGGAGAAACGGCTACGGGGCGGTGATCACGATGGAATCGACAATCGAGTCGAGCTGCTGGCGCCTCTCGGCGGGCGAGTTGGCGAATTCACTGCGCTGGATGACCAACCGTTCGCCTGCGACATCAAGGATCCACAGCGTCCAGAGATTCTCCGGACCCTGTGCGTAGATGGTGAAACCCTCACCGTTGAAGATCGAGTATTGCTGCTCGTCACACCCAGCCTGGGTGTTACCGCCCGCGGTCAACGTACTAGGCATCGTAAGGACAAGCTTCTGGCCCGAGAATCCGCCGAGCGTTACGTTCGATGGTTCCGACGCTGTGAAATCATCCGCGCTCGTCAGAGCCGTAACGAGCGCTTCCACAGTCGTTCCGACATCTACGTCGTCAGCCGCGCCGGACCAGTGGCATGGGTCGCCGTTAAGGCTGGTCGCTCGGACAAACCCCATGCCGACGCCAGCGCTGTCACCTGCCCAGGCGATCCCAGTTGTATGACCGGGGTCGGCGAGTGCTTCCCAAGAGTCGCTTGGGACGGTGAATGTGATTCCCATGGCCTGATTGGGCGGTCCGAATGGGTGCGCCACGTAGGTACCTGCGGTCAGCCGACTTTGGGGATCTGCGACCGGCGTTGCTCCCGGAGCCGTTGGCATCGCCGTCGGTGATGCCGTCGGAGTGGGCGCCGAAGTTGGCGGGCTGCCGATGGCGCCGTTGAGCGGCAAGAATTGGATACCGACCACGGCGATCAGCACGATGGCTGCCGCCGCGAGCGCGACCTTTGCGAATCTGGACACTTGTTCTTCTTTCCACGGGCCGAGGACGACCCGTTGTCGTGTGTGGTCGATGTGCCCCCGAACCTCGTCGTAAACGTGGTCAGGGAGCTGGTCAAGGCCGTTGGCCAGGAACGACTCGATAGCTCGGTCAGTCTTCTTGGAAGTGCTCATGCCAGCCGCTCCTGAGAGGCCGACGGCACGCGAGAATCAGCCTCCAGGCTGCCTCGCAGCGCCGTCGTTGCGTAGTGAAGCCGGGACTTGACCGTGCCCACAGGTACGCCGATCCGTTCGGCAACCTCCAACACGGTCAGCCCGAGGTAGTGGTGGAAGACGAGCACCGTTCGCTGCTCGAGGGTCAGCCGGCGGAACGCGCGTTCAAGCTCGTCCCGGTCGTTGACCATCTGCAGTCCGACGAAGTCGCCTTGTTGAATAGGCAGAAGTCGAACATCCGCGCGCATGCGTCGGCTGCGCCTGGCCTCGGCGTAGCACTGATGCGTCAGGATGCGATGAAGCCAGGGTTCGAAGCGTTCGGTGTCGCGCAGGCTCCGGAGCTGTTGCCAGGCGCTGATCAGTGCGCCCTGGACCGCATCCTGAGCCAGGTCGCCATCGCGCAGGATCCGAAACGCGATGGCCATGCAGCGATCGCCGACTGTTCGCGCCAGGGCATCGAAGGCCTCTCGATCGCCCTTCTTCGCACGTTCGACGAGCGCTTGGTGCACCGACTCTCCCTCTCTCCGACCCGCCCGTTTGGGTGGATCACACTAGAGAGTCCGGATCGCCCGCCGAAGGTTCAAATTTCGCTGATTGAGGTAGATCACCCGCTGTCGTCGTTGGCTCGGCCTGCGCCCGATTGGTAGGCCGTCCGCGCCTTGTTCAGCGCTTCTTCAGCGGCGCCCAACTCGTCTTGGGCTGACGTGTTCTCATCGATGGCGACGCCCGACGCGGCCAGCGCCTCCTTGGCGGCGGCGGCAGCGGCCACGCGCGCCCGTTCGGCGGCTTCCACGGTGGCCTCAACGCTGCGTGCCGTCTCTGCGACGGCGCTCGATGCGGCCGCTGCAGCCTCAGCTGCTCTCTGCGCCGTAGCCGCCGCGGCACGGGCGCGGCTGATGGAACGTTCGGCCTCGCGCCACGTCTCGAGCAATCGCGGTAGCGCTAGATCCCGCGGATCCGCGGCACTCTTTTCCATGTGACACCTCCGTGGGTTGGGCGAGATCATAGCGTTCCATTCCAGCACGACTCGTTCGTTCGCGGGCTCAGCCCTCGGCGACGTAGCGGCGCTCGCCCGTACCGCTGTCAACGAAGACGCGCATCGTCCGCTTGGAGGTGGGGTCGATGAAAACCTCGTCCGTGCGCTGGAAACGGGCGTCCAGCGGCGCGGGCTCGCCGCCACCAGGCCCGGGCGGGCCGCCGCCCAGCTCGGCTGACGCTGAGCGATAGCGCGAGACCTCGATCAGGGCGACGATCACGAGCACCGCGCCACTCGGGATGAGCCAGAAAGCGCTGATGAAGATGCCCGGAATGCCGCTGAAGACGAGCGCGATCCCGCCGATCAGCATCAGGCCGCCGATCACGCCCAGGACCAGCCGCACGACTGACACGCCGTTCGTCATGCCTGGCGCCTATTCCCCCGGTTGTGGCGCGTTCGCATCCTGGGCAACGACAACGGCCGTGCCGTAGGCGACGATCTCGGACATCGTGCCGGCGAGCCCGGACGAGTCGAAGCGCATGGAGATGACCGCGTTGGCGCCCATCATCGTCGCGTTCTGGACCATGCGGTCGATCGCCTGGCGCCGCGTGTCTTCGAGCAGGCTCGTGTACTCATGGATCTCGCCGCCGCCCAATGAGCGCAGGCCAGCCATGATGTTTCCGCCCAGGCCGCGGCTGCGGACGACCAGGCCGAAAACCTGGCCGCGTGTCTCAGTAACTCTCCAGCCGGCGATGAACGGTGCGGTAGCAATGAGCATGTGACGCTGACCTCCTTGTCAGGGCCAAGGATAGGCTTCCAGCCCCATGGTGCCGGAGCGGTGCTCGGCCGGCGCTGCGCTTGTATGCTCGCAGCATGAGAGGTCCGGGCTCGCTCCACGTCATCACCGGCTGCATGTTCGCCGGCAAAACCGACGAGCTGATGCGCCTGCTGCGCCGCGCGTCGGTTGGCGGCCGCAGCGTGATGCTGATCCGTCCCAGCGCCGACACGCGCTCGCCCGCAGAAGTCGCCGAATCCCGTTCTGGGGCGCGCTTCGAGTCAATTGCGGTGCGCTCGGCGAGCGATATCGTGCCCACGGTCATGGCCACGCCGGCGGAGGTCGTAGCGATCGACGAGGTCGAGTTTTTTGGCGATGAAGTCGCGGCCGTGGCGGATCGCCTCGCAACCGACGGCTACGAAGTGATCGTGTCCGGGCTCGACACCGACTTTGCCGGGCGGCCCTTTGGCGCCCTGCCCAACCTCCTGGCGATGGCTGATTCGGTCACCAAGCTCAGTGCCGTGTGCGTCTTTCCGGGCTGCGGCGAGGAGGCGACGCGGACCCAGCGCCTCGTGAACAACGAGCCCGCTGCCATCGACGACCCACTCATCGTCGTGGGCGGCACCGAAGGGGCCCGCGAGCCGGATCGCTATGAGGCGCGCTGCCGGACTCACCACCGCGTGGCGCCAGCACGTCACGGCATGGCCGCGGATCCGGAACTGGTCGCTGCTGCACCTGAGAGCTCCTCGGCCAACGGCAACGGCCACGAGGAGTTCAGCCTGTCGGACCTGCCTGCGCCCTAAACCCCGTCGGTCAGTCGGCGTCGGCGGGCTTGTTACGGAAGTAGGCCCAGAACACGACCGACACCAGCGCGAAGCCCACGAACAGGACGACGGCCGTGAGCAGCGGTGTTTGAGTGCTGGTGCTGAGGTAACCGGACGCGGGGTTGATCAGGATGTGGAAGAAGCAGAAGGCACCGACTAACAGCAGCGCTCCCCACAGGATCCGATTAGTGGCGTGCAGCGGCTCACCCGGCAGGAAACGGAACGGCAACAGGCCAAACACGACCGCCTCGAGACCAGCCACCAGCAGCGTCGTTAACGTGGTCGCGGCGATGGTGGCAAGGATGCCGCTGGGCGCCGGCCCGATCACTGCGAGGCCCAGCCACGACACAAGGGCCATGAGGAGCAACGCGGCCGCGGCCAGTCCGTTGGCGCGGCCCTGCTCGGCGCGCGTCAGCTCGCGCGCGAAGACGAAGCCCAGGATCACGCCATACAGGTAGCCCGGCAGGAAGCCCGTCAGTCGGCTGACCAGGACGCACGCCAAGCCCACGCTGAGCGTCGCGGGCAGTGCCCGGAAACGCCACTTGCCGTGGTTGCGTAGCGCGTCGACCAGTGAGGGCGCGGACGCCATGACGGTCGTCACGACGATGCCGATGGCCAGGCCCACGATCGTCGCCACACTGCGCGCATCGAGCCCCACGCTGGGGTCGAGCAGCGCGTAGATGAGCCCCGACAGCAGCACGAACGTTAGGACACCCACGAAGCTGTCCCAGAAGCCACTCACCCGACCGGTTGCGCGTGCGAGTGCGTCCAGCCTGAACCAGCGCCGCACTGTCGCGTAATGCGTCTCGAGGGTGGAGTTGAACAGCTGTGCCGGGAACGGCATCAGCAGGACGATCAGCCCGGCCAGAGCCAGGCTCTGGGCGATGATCAGTGGTTCACTCGACACCTTGTTGGGCGGTGGCACGGCTGCAACAAAGGCGCCGGGCACGATGTCGGATCCGTCCCCGTTACCACCCACGGGCGGGGTCGTCGGCTCGATGACCGGCGCGGGGGAGGGGCTGGCAGTCGGGGCAGGGCTGGCAGTCGGTGTCGCGAGCGGTGGCGGAGCGGTGGGAATTGCCGTCGGCGGCAGAGTAGGGATTGCAGTTGGCAGCGTGGCTGGATCGACCTTCGCCCAGGCGACGAGTTGCTGGATCCCCAACTGGTCTGACGGACCGTTGTAGTCGGACTGGAGCCGACACGCCCGGTCATCGAAAGTCAGCCCTTCACTGCCCGAATCACGCGCCAGGACGATGAACGACACGATCTCCGCCGTGCTTGCGACGTCGCAGAAGGGCGTGGCAAAGTCGAAGAAGAACTGGTCGTAATCGTCGGGCCATGGCAGCGACCCGGAAACGAATGTCTGTAGAACGAGCGGATTCGCTTCCGGGAAGGACACGATGTAATAAACGTCCTTCACGACCTGGCGATTGCACGTGTACTCGTTTCCCAGAGCACCTGTGAACTTGGTGCAGTCCATGCTGAGCCCGTGCGCGAGGGCGAGCAGCGTGTCCACACTTGGCCCAGAAACGGCTTCGGGCAGGGGAGTGGGCAGCCCACCGTCGGCGAGCACGGGGTGGGCCAGCGCGCTCAGGGCAAGCAGGAGTAAGCCGGCAAGAAGGGACACGCGGGTGCGCGCGCGCAGCATTGGCGGATGATGCATCACGCGGCATGGCCGCTGCTAGCCTCCAGCGCATGGACTTCATGACCGTCACGCTGGCCGATGGCCGCGTCCTGGATGTTCTCTGTGGCGCGCCAGGGCCGCGTACCGGGCTGCTCTTCCACCACGGCACGCCGGGCAACTCACCGCGCTACCAGTCGTGGTTCGATGCGGCGGAGGCGCGCGGCCTGCGACCAGTGGGCTACT
>JBDTUR010000028.1:0-16019 GCA_040007635.1 Chloroflexota bacterium | reverse complement strand
TGCGCGATTTCGCCGCGAACGAGATCGAGCCGCACATCCGCGAGTGGGACGCGCGACACGAGGTCCATCGCGAAGTCTTCACGCGCATGGCCGAGCTGGGTTTTCTGGGCGCGCCAATACCCGAGGAATACGGCGGCGCTGGGATGGACTACGTCTCGTTTGGGATCCTGTGCGAGGAGCTCGAGCGCGCTGACACCGCATTCCGCGTGGTGATGAGCGTCCACGTGGGTCTCAACTCCCTCACGCTGCTCCAATGGGGCACGGAAGATCAGAAGCAGCGCTTCCTGGTGCCACAGGCGAAGGGCGAAAAGCTCGCGACGTTCGGCCTGACTGAGCCGGGCGTCGGGACGGACGCAGCGGCGCTGGCCACGATCGCGCGGCGCGACGGGGATTCGTACGTCTTGAACGGCGCGAAGATGTGGATCTCGCTGGCCGACATCGCCGACCATTTCCTGGTCTTCGCGACGCTGGATCGCGCCAAGAAACACAAGGGCATCACCGCGTTCATCGTGGAGCGCGGCATGCCCGGCTTTACCACCGGCTCCATCGAGGGCAAGCTGGGCATCTGGGCGGGTAACACCGGCGAGCTGGCGTTCAACGACGTGCGTGTCCCGGTAGCGAACCGAGTAGGTGAGGAGGGCGAGGGCTTCACGATCGCCATGAGCGCGATCGACCAGGGCCGCTTCACCGTGGCTTCTGGCGCGGTGGGACTGGCCCAGGCCTGCCTGGACGCGAGCGTGAAGTACGCGCATGAGCGCAAGACGTTTGGCGAGGAAATCGGCCGGCACCAGCTCGTGCAGCAGATGCTGGCCAAGATGAGCGCCGGTATCGAGGCCGGCCGGCTGCTGTGCCGGCAGGCGGCGTGGCTCAAGAACCGCGGCATGCGCAACACGCGCGAGACGTCGCTTGCAAAGTGGTTCTGCACCGACCACGCCGTGGCGAGCGCGTTGGACGCGATCCAGATTCACGGCGCCTACGGCTACTCGGACGAGTACCCCTTGGCGCGCTACCTGCGCAACTCGAAGGCGGCCGTCATCTACGAGGGCACCTCGCAGCTGCACACGCTCATCCAGGCCGACTACCTGATGGGCTACCGCGAGGACAAGCCGCTGCGCTGTCCGCCGGTCCCCGCGCCCGGTTACGAACGCGGTTAGGTCGGGGTCTTAGCCGACGACGATCGTGCCCTTCATCGACGAGTGGATCTTGCAGTGATACGAGTACGAGCCGGCCACGGTGAACTGGGCAGTCGTGGTGCCACCGCCTGAGACGGTGCCGCAGTCCGGTCCGTTGTCGAAGGTCACGGTGTGCGACGTGCTATCGGAATTGGTCCAGGTGACGAAGCCGCTGACCGTCGCAGCGCCGCTCGCCGGTGCCGCGGGCGTAGCGCCGGCCGGGGTTGCGCTGGCGGTTCCGCCACCGCCGCCGCCACAGCCACTCACCAGGCCGAACGCGAGAACCGCGCCGAAAGTCACCGCAAGACGCACAGCCCCGGATTGGCGGGTGACGGCTACTGAACGGTGATCGTGCCCTTCATGTCGGGGTGGATGGTGCAGTGATATGGATAGAGGCCCGCGGCGCTGAAGCGCACCTTCTTGGTTTGGCCGGCCATGACAGTGCCGCAGGTTGTGCCGCTATCGAACTTGATGACGTGGGTCGTGTTGTCGCTGTTCTTCCAGTCGACCTCACCGTTGACGGCGATTGTCACGTCCGGCGGGTTGAACTTGAGGTCCTTGATGTCGATCACGGTGCCGGTGTTAAAGACGCCGCAGAAGATCGTGTCGTTGGCACCCAGTGGGATTCCGCCCGATGGCGTGACCTGCGGTGTCAGCGCGGGACCGCCACCGCATCCCAAGAGGGCTAATGCCAAGACCGTGAAGGCCGCAAGGACCCGACGCACAGAGATCTCCTTTCGCAGCATGGATTAAGGCTTGCGTAGCCGATTACGACCGATCCGCCATCGGGGCGGTCGCACCCCAACGCTCGTAGTAAACCACCTCGATGGTCGGCCGACGACCCCCAATTCGCGCCGGGCGCGTCATTGCTCGCTCTTCTGCCGGGTAGCCGAAGTTGAGCAGGTACTCGCAATGCTGGTCCGGGGGATAGCCCAGGAGACTCCGGCACAGGTCGTGGTCGTACACCGTGGCCGGCACGCTCCCTATGCCGCGCCCCCAGGCCGCAAGGGACATGTTCTGGGCAGCCCGGCCCAGATCCCACATAACGGACAGGGGCTGATCGGCCGCTTGGGGGTCAGGCGTGACCAGGGCGATTGCGGCGGCGCCGCCCGCAAGATGGCCGGCGAATGGGCCAACCTGGGCTAGAGCGGTCAGGGCCGCGCGGTCGCGGACCAGGATGAAGTGCCAGCGCTGAAGGTTCTTCGATGAGCCGGCTCGACGGCCCGCGTCGAGGATCGCTCGGACATCCTCGTCGCTGAGCGGCTCGTCACGGAAACGGCGCACGACGCGCAGCTTCCTGAGCGCCTCCTCGACGTCCATCGAAATCTCTCCTCCGCTTAGTCCGCGAGTCTAGACTCCGGCCATGGCCAAGCCGACTGACCGCAAGCCCACTCCGCAGAAATTCCCCAATACAGTGGAGGTCGTGGTCGAGATCCCGGCCGGTAGCCGCAACAAATACGAGTTCGACGAGAAAGTGGGCGTGATACGCCTCGACCGCGTCCTGTCGTCAGCCGTCTACTACAACTTCGAGTACGGCTTTATCGAAGGCACCCGCGCCGACGATGGCGACCACACCGACGCAGTCCTTCTATTGGCCGAGCCCACGTTTCCGGGCTGTCACGTAACCGCGCGACCGGTCGGCGGCCTGAAGATGCGTGACGACAAGGGCTACGACTTCAAGGTGTTGTGCGTCGCGCTGGGCGATCCGGTGCACCAGCACATCAAGAACCTGGGCCAGGTGCCCAAGCAGCGCCTGGGCGAGATCGAGCATTTCTTCGCCACCTACAAGCTTCTCGAGGACAAGCGCGTCGACGTCACTGGCTGGGCAGACCTCGCCGACGCGCTGGATGTGTTGCGCGACGATCGCAAGCGTTGGCTGAAGGAGACCGAGCCAACCGCGGGGGCGGCCGGGGCAGGTCATTAGGCAGCGGCGGACGGGTCGCCTTGGCCAATAAACCTGAGCTGATCGAGGTCGCGGGACGGACGGTTTCGATCAGCAATCCCGACAAGATCTTCTTCTCCGGTCCGGGCTACACAAAGCGCGACCTGGTGACGTATTACCTCGCGGTCGCCGATGGGGCGCTGCGCGGTGCCGGCGGCCGGCCAATGGCCTTGAAGCGTTTCGTGGACGGCGCGGCCGGCGAGCCCTTTTTCCAGAAACGCGCCCCGGAATCGCGCCCGGACTGGATTGAGACGGTGGAGCTGTCCTTCCCGTCAGGCCGCACGGCAGACGAAGTCGTCGTGCGTGACGCGGCCCAGCTCGCGTGGGTGATCAACCTGGGCTGCGTCGATCTCAATCCGCACGCGGTGCGCGCCGATGACCTTGACCATCCCGACGAGCTGCGGGTCGATCTCGATCCCGTGCCGGGTGTCCCTTGGGACGACGTCCGCCGGGTGGCCCTCGTGGCGAACGAGGTTTTGACCGACCACGGGCTGGTGGGCTGGCCCAAGACGTCGGGCTCGCGCGGGATCCACATCAACGTGCGCATCGCGCCTTCGTGGACGTTTGACCAGGTCAGGCGCGCCGCCCTGGCGCTGGCGCGCGAGGTGGAACGCCGCGCCCCCTCGATCGCCACATCCAAGTGGTGGAAGGAGGAGCGCCACGGCGTCTTCCTCGACTACAACCAGAACGCCAAGGATCGAACGGTCGCGTCCGCCTATTCAGTGCGACCGCTGCCTGACGCGCGTGTATCGATGCCGCTGACCTGGGAGGAGGTGCCAGATGTGGAGGCGGCCGACTTCACGCTGGCCACGGTTCCAGGCCTGTATGGCGCACGCGGCGACCGGGGCGCCGGGATCGATTTGGCCGTTGGATCACTGGAGCAGTTGCTCGAGCTGTCCGCGCGGCAGGAAGCGGCCGGCGAGGGCGACGCGCCGTGGCCGCCTAACTACCGCAAGCAGGCGACAGAGCCGCCGCGCGTGCAGCCGTCGCGCCAACGGCGGGACAGCGCCGATTATTCGACGCCGGAGGCAGAAGCTGGCCGTGTGAAGGCGCGCACCGCCATGGAGCGGCGCCTGGGCGACCCCTCTACGCCAACTCCAACTGGTCGCCGGCGCAGCGCCATCCCTGTCATCGAGATCGCCCGCGCCGCGAAGAAAGACGAGGCGCTCGCTGGTCTTGAGCGCTGGAAGTTGCGCCATGCCGATGCGGCCGCGCTCCTTCACACCGACGACATTCTGGTTGACTCGATGCGCGGCCGCTCCACTACCTGGACGCGTATCAGGGTGCGGTTGTCGAACGTGCCGGACGAGCTGCGCCCGGAGCAGGAACCGCTCGAGGTCGACTACGACCCGTGGGCCGGTTACGAGTGGCCTGACCGCGCCGGTCAGCTCGAACGCGCGCCGCGTAAGAAGAAGGGCGCGGGGTAGCGCCGCGCGCTGCTACTGATATCGGTCAGCGAGGGCGCGGGTACTGCGCCCGGAAATGGCCGCCGCCGGCAATGAGCGCGAGGAGCACAAACGCGTAGCCGACCACCAACGCTGAAGCGACGAGCAGCTGCACAGACACGCCGGCCACGAGCGCGAGCACCGCGCTCAGCGCGATGACGCTGGCGATCAAGCCGAGCAGCGCCAGCAGGACGCCCAGCCATCGTGCCCAGTTGCGGTGGGCCACGATGACCGCCCCCACTAGCACTTGGAGCAGACCCCCGACCATCAGGATGCCCGGCATGGGCTGGATGACCGCCTTCAGCGTGTCGCGCTCGATCTGGCGGCCGAAGATGGCGATGTCGTTGTCACGGATGAAGCGGCCCAGGTCCGAACCCAGCGTCAATGTCCATGCGCCGAGCACCGCCACCGCCAGCCCGAAGAGGATCAGCACCAGGCCGGCCAGCACTACCAGGAACGAGCTGCGATAGATGGGCGTCGCCCCGCCCCAAGTTTGAACCGGGGCATAGGCGGGCGCCGTTCCATATGCTGGTTGGCCACTTGTGGGCGGTGCCCCATAACCGGGCTGCTGCCATTGGCTCTGGCCGGGCCACGCTGACGGCGGCGGTTGCGGGTAAATCGGAGACTGCGGGTTCGCTGGTGGGGCAGGCAGCATGGCCGGGCTCATCGGGGCCATTCTTGGGGGAGCGGGGGCGTCGGGCGCGCCGTACGCGGGGTGCTCCTTGGTTTCCTCGTCTGGCTCGGTCACGTCCGGACCCTACGCGCTGGTTGGCCCAAGAATCAAGAACGCCGGCCGACCTTTCGGCCGACCGGCGCTTGAAAAACTATCCGGGTATCAGCGCCGCGCCGCGAAGAAAGCGCTCGCCTTGATCAAAGTCCAAGCCGTGAGGGCGAAGAGGACACCGAGGACCAGGTTCAAAACGGCGCCCGTCATGCCGTTCTGGATGCTCAGCGAAGTGATGCCGCCGAGAATCAGCAAGATCGCGAAGATGACACTGATCAGGATTCCGATCCATCGGCCCCAACTCTTACCACCGAGCGCTCCTGCGCCGGCAACGACTGCGACGATGCCGATGACCGCGATGATGATCCCGATGCCGCCAACGACCGCTCCCAGTCCACCAAGCCCCGGAACTTGAGAGTCACCAGATCCGATGACCCCTCCTACTGCTGCGGCGCAGCCACCCACGAGACCGATGAGCACTCCCATCACGATCAGGTAGATGGCGGCCAGGGTCACGCCGGTCGGACGCACCATTGGTCCCATGCCGCCCGGTCCACCCCAGCCCGTTGGCTGCTGCGGGGGCGGGGACCATTGCGGTTGCGCTGGCGTCTGCTGCTGATCCACGAATCCCTCCTATGACTGATTTTGGCGTTCCGCCTAATGGGCTGTGGCACCGGAGGTGCGCCGGCGGACCCGCCCCCTCGAATGCGTCGAGTTTAGCGGGCGGGGATAGCCGTTCGCGCGTCGATTCAGTCGTTGCCGAAGATGCGCGCGAGCTCAAACGGCGCAGTTTCCTCGAGCTGGTCGTAGCGGCAATCCTTGGGTTGCTTGTCGGGCCGCCAGCGCTTGAACGTCGTGGCGTGGCGGAAACGGTCGCCCTGCAGGTGGTCGTACGCGACCTCGGCCACGCGCTCGAGTCGGAGTGGCTCCCATGAGAGGTCCTTGCCGCGGTTCCAGCGGCTGGTGGCGCCCGGCATTCGTGTGCCACTGGCATCGGCCGCGCCGTGGCCCGCCCATTCCGCCCACTCGGCCCAAGGATGGTTCTTCGGCGCGTCCTTGCGCAGTGGCTCGAGCTCTGTTGCCAGGGCCGCCCGTTTGTCCCAAGTAAAGGACGAGGTGATGCCCACGTGGCGCAGGTCGCCCTGGTCGTCGTACAAGCCCAGCAGCAGCGAGCCGATATGCGTGGCCGGGCCGTTCTTGTGCCAGCGGAAACCGGCGACGACGCAATCGGCGGTGCGCGCGTGCTTGATCTTGAGCATGGCGCGCTTGCCTGGCTGGTATGGCGCGTCCAGTCGTTTTGCGACGACCCCGTCGAGGCCAGCGCCCTCAAATCGATTGAACCAGTCGCGTGCCAGTTCAACGTCATGGGTGGCCGGGGTGAGGTGAATCGGCGGCTGCGTCTTTTTGAGCGCCTTTTCGATGAGCGCGCGGCGTTCGCCCTGTGGCGTCTTGCGCAGGTCCTGGTCAGCCAGCGCCAGCAGGTCCCAGCCGACGAAGCTCGCGGGTGTCTGCTCGGCCAGCATCTTGACGCGACTGGCGGCGGGGTGGATGCGCAGGAGAAGCGACTCGAACGCGAGCCCGTCGGGACCGGGGATCACGATCTCACCGTCGACGACGCAGCGCTCGGGCAGGTTGGCCTTCAGCGCCGGCGGCAGCTCGGGGAAATAGCGATCGAGCGGCTTGAGGTCGCGGCTCTGGATGTACGTCTCGTCACCATCGCGAAAGACGATCGCGCGAAAGCCGTCCCACTTGGGCTCGAAGAGCCAGCCATCGCCGGTCGGCAGCTCGGCGGAGAGTTTGGCGAGCATCGGCTCGAGCGGTGGTTCGAACGGGAGGCGCATTTGGCTCCGACTATAGGCGCTGGCCCCCGTGGCACCCATCCTTCCCAATCGGCAATGGCATTACCAACTACTGGGGGAAGCCGTCCTTAAGCCCGTCGCGTGCCATGGACCGCGACCCGCCAACTGCACGCTCTTGCGGTGTGCGAGCGTGGCGCGCTCGATTGGCGTTGTCGGGCGCAAGCCCTACCCGCCGATCTGATCGTTAACCAGTTCTCATGCTGCCAACCTGAAAATCCCATTGCACGTATCGGTTAACAACGAGTGCGCCCCGCATGGTGCGCCGTGTGGCCAGCCAAACCCGGCCGCGTGGTAGCGTCAACCGTTGATGCCCGAACCACGATTCAAGGGCGATCCATACCGGACGCTCGACCTGCCGCACGACGCCAGCGACACGCAAATCAAGCGCCGCTGGCGCGCGCTCGCGCGCGAGCATCACCCCGATCGCGCGGCGGGTGACGCCGAGGAGGCAGCACGGCTTACGGCGCGGATGGCGCGCATCAATGCCGCGTACGACGTGTTGCGCGATCGGAGCCGGCGGGCCGCGTTCGACGGCTCGCCCGCGGGCCGGCGCGCTCGTGCGGAAAGCGGCACACCTGGTGCCGGTGCGCGCTTCGAGGACGGCGACGCGTACGGGCCCGAGCGTGGCGGGCCACCGCCACCGCCCCGCACCATGCCTGTCACCGCGCGCTTCGACACCAGCGCCGGACTGCGGCCGCGCAACTCCAGGACAGGTCAGCCGTCGGCCAGCATGCGCGGCCACTTTCCACGTTCGCGGCGCGACGCTTCTGGGCAGGATCTGCGCGCGAGCACGCCGACAGGCCCGGTTCAGCGCCATGCCGGCCGCCGCGCCGAACCCATGCCCACGCTCCAGGAGGCACGGGAAACGACGCTCAACTTCGGGCGCTTCCACGGCTACACGCTAGGTGAGGTGGAGCTGCTCGAGCCTTCCTACATCGACTGGGTCGCGCGCACCATCACGCGCGATCGCGACCTGGTGGTCAGGGCGCGCCTTATTCAGGCGGATCTTGATGAAAGGGGAGTGGGCCGACCGTCGCGACCCGCTACGCCCGGCTGGGGTTCCACGCTGTAGCGAGTCGGGTCGGGTATGAGTGCTTCCGAGGCCGGTTGACCAGTTACTCGGCTCGTTGCTCGCGGCGGCGAATCTCCCATTGCGGCCAAGCCGCCCCCACAACCGGAGGTTCGCGGTTCGTCGACGAGCCCGGTGACCGACGCCCCGGACGCCATTGCTGGCGTGCGCACCATCGGCTGCGCGAGGACCGTCGCGCCATCGCCCCGGCGTACTGCGCAACGCCCAAACTCATAGGTGTTGCGTTCCTGCGCCGTGCAACGCCTTTGCTAAAGTCGCAAACGACGGGCAGCAGCGCGGTCTCCGCGATGCTGCCCAGAGTGCGCAGCGGCGACCGTGAGGCCGTCCGCGGAGGAGAATTCAGTTCATGACGAATGAGCGCCGGCAGCGCTTCAGCACCATCAGCGACGTCGAGATCGGCCGCCTTTATGGCCCCGAAGAGTTGGTCGGGCCGACTTCCGGCGGTGGTGGGCCAACATCGGTCGACCACCTGGGTGACCCCTTGCGCAAGGGTGCGGGGGAGTGGTCGGGCTTCGATCCGGGGCGCGATGTCGGCATCCCGGGCCAGCCGCCGTTTACCCGGGGCATCCACGCCAATGGCTATCGCGCCCGGTTGTGGACGATGCGCATGTTCGCCGGCTTTGGCTCCGCCGAAGACACCAATGCCCGATTTCACCAGCTGCTGAAGGCGGGCCAGACGGGTCTTTCGATCGCGTTCGACATGCCCACGCTGTACGGCTACGACACCGACGATCCCGAGGCTGAGGGCGAGTTCGGCACCTGCGGCGTCGCAGTTTCGTCGCTCGCGGACATGGAAGTGCTGCTCGACGGCCTGCCGCTCGATCGCATCTCGACGTCGATGACGATCAATTCGCCGGCCGCGCCGATCTGGGCGATGTACATCGCGGCGGCAGAGAAGCGCGGCTTCCCGCGCCAGCAGCTCGAGGGCACGACACAGAACGACATCCTCAAGGAGTTCGTGGCGCAGAAGGAGTTCCTTTTCCCGCCGAGTGAGTCGATCCGCCTCGTGACGGACACGATCGAGTTCGGCACGCGCGAGCTGCCCAAGTGGAACACCATCTCGATTTCTGGCTACCACATCAGGGAAGCCGGCTCGACCGCGGTCCAGGAGCTGGCGTTCACGATCGCCGACGGCATGGCCTACGTCGAGGAGGCACTTCGACGCGGTTTGAGGGTGGACGACTTCGCGCCTCGCCTCTCCTTCTTCTTCAACTCGCACAGCGACTTCTTCGAGGAGATCGCCAAGTTCCGCGCCGCGCGGCGGATCTGGTGGAAGCTGATGACCGCGCGGTATCGCGCTGAAAACGAGCGCTCGACCTGGATGCGTTTCCACACTCAGACCGCGGGCGTGTCGCTGACCGCACAACAGCCGCTGAACAACTTGACGCGCGTGGCGATCCAGGCCCTCGCCGCGGTCCTGGGCGGCACGCAATCGCTCCACACCGACGCCTACGACGAGGCCTGGGCGGTGCCCTCCGCGGACGCGGCACTGCTCGCCCTGCGCCAGCAGCAGGTGATCGCGTCAGAGACGGGCGTGACCAACACCGTCGACCCGCTGGGCGGCTCGTACTTCGTCGAGTCGCTGACCAATGAAGTCGAGCGCCAGGTGTGGCACTACCTCGATGAGATCGACGCGCTGGGCGGCATGGTGGCGGCTATCGCCCAGGGTTTCCCGCAGAAAGAGATCGCGGACGCCGCGTACCGCTTCCAACGCGAGTTCGACAACGGTGAGCGCGAGATCGTCGGCGTGAACGCTTACGAGGATCCCGACGAGGTGCTCGCGATCCCACTGCTCGAAGTCAGCGAGGAGTCGAAGAACAACCACCTGGCGCGTCTCGCCCGGACCCGCCGCGAGCGCGATCCAGCGCTTGTTGCCGCCGCCCTCGCCAGGCTGCGTGACCTTGCCGCCCGCCCGGGCTCGAGCGAAGCCAACGTGATGCCCGCACTGATCGAGTGCGCCAACGCGTACGCCACGCTGGGCGAGATGTGCGGCGTCTTCCGTTCAGTCTTTGGCGAGTACCGGGAGCCGGTCGCAGTCTGACGGCTGAGCGGCGCCCGCCTCGTCGCTTCGCGTTGACATCGGGGGTACCGTTGTCGGGAGGGGCTGGCCCGTCACCCGTTGGGGGGACCCGGGAGCCGCGAGCGCCGCGCCAACCCAGGAAGGTTGCTGCGGTGCGCTCTTTCTCACTCCCGCTACGCCTTGCGGCCGCCGCGGCGGTCGCTTCTTCATTGCTGATTGGCTCGCTTATGCCGGTCGCGGCCGCGTCGCACCCGGGCTCGTTTCCCACTGGAATGACCCGCTTCGGCGCGCTCACCTACTTCGCCGCGGATACGGCCAACCATGGCCGCGAGCTGTGGGTCACAGACGGTACCGCCGGTGGGACGCACGAGGTCGCCGACATCAACGTCGGCGGATCATCCAACCCACCGGGGTACATTTCATCCAACCCGTCGTCGTTCAATGTCATCAACGGCCTGCTGACGTTCGTTGCCGATGACGGCGCGGCTGGCGGCGGCTCACGCCTGTGGGCGACCGACGGAACGGCTCTTGGCACGTACAAGATCCCGACGAGCACACCGCCCTACCGCCTCACGAACGTGAACGGGACGCTGTTCTTCATGCAGAACAACACTGTGTGGACCAGCGACGGAACCGTCGGCGGGACACAGCCAATCGAGGCCCTTTCAGCGACCGACATTTCGGAGGCGGTCGCATTCGCCGGCAAGTACTACCTCCTGCTCTCCCAGGCCGGCATCGGCGGTGATTCGTGGTGGCTGTGGAAGAGCGATGGGACCGCCGCCGGGACGCACTCAGTCAAGAGGTTGGTGCCTCCCGGCAGTCATTTCGAGCCCTGGTATCTCGTTCGGTCCGGGAATTTCCTCTACTTCATCCTGGACGATCAGGACTTCGCCGGGGGTGAACACCCGGCCTCCGAGCTCTGGCGATCGGACGGGACGAACGCGGGGACAAAGCAGGTGATCGATATCAACGCGGACGCTCCGGACGGCGTAGATGACCTCACCAATGTGTCGGGGACGCTGTTCTTCACGGCCGACCTCGACGGCGATCGAGAGCTGTGGAGCTCGAGGGGGACGTCCGCGACCACCATTCGCGTCGCGGACATCAACGCGGCCGGTTCGTCCGATCCGGGCGCGCTGACTCGAGTAGGCAAAGGACTCTTCTTCCGCGCTGACGACGGCAGCGGCCGCGACCTCTGGCGCTCCAGGGGCACCACCAACAACACTTTCAAGGTCGACTCCGCCGCTCCGTTCGAATGCGCGGCGTTCGACTTCGATTGCTACTTCTACGACTACGCACCGGCCGCACTGGGTGCGCTCTGTATCTTCCCCTCGGCCCACGGCGGCAAAGGCATCGAGTTGTGGGTGAGCGACGGAACCGACGCGGGCACCTTCATGGTTATGAACATCAATCCGGGCACGGCGCACTCTCGACCGTCCAACTTCTCAGCCTCCGGAGGCGTCATGTACTTCGTGGCTAATGACGGCAGCCATGGCCGCGAACTGTGGGTGACCAACGGGACGGCGCCCGGCACGCACCTGGTGAAGGACATCAACCCAGGCTGACCTGCGGGCGGCGCCGATGCCGGAGAATGGAGCGGTGACCGAAATTCCGTCGCTCGGCGACCTGCTTGCCGAGCTGCTCGACGAGATCCCCGAGGTCAGCCTGTCCGCGACGCGCGAATACGCCCATGACGGCACCGCATTCGCTCACCGCACCGGGGAAGAGACGATCGACCTGCGGCTCGGCGACGAGATCGGCGAGGCGGCGCTGCGCACTCTCGACACACACCCTTCCAGCCGTGGCCGCGACTGGATCGCCTTCCACCCCAAAGAGTGGGACAACATGGCTGTCGATCGCCTGAAGTCCTGGTTCCGCGTCGCCTGGCGTCTGGCCGAGAAATAGAAAGACCCGGCGTGGGCCGGGTCTCTCGGAGGAGGATTGGGCGGTTAGGTCAGGCGGCGGAGGCCGACTGGTCGGCCGGCTTCTCCGTTGGCAGGAATTGCTTCAGGCCGAACTGCTGCTCGAGCTGCTCGAGCGGTCGGAAACCGACAACGCCCTGGGGCGTATATGGCTTGCCCGCGTCGTCGGATCCGGGTCGGAAGAACGCGATGGTCGGAATGCTCATGATGTTGAACGCCTGCGACAGGACCGGGTTCGCGTCGACGTCGACCTTCACAACCTGGACCGCGTCGCCGTACTTCGCGGCGAGCTTCTCCATCTCTGGCGCGACCATGCGACAGGGCCCACACCATGTGGCCCAGAAGTCGACCACCACGGGCTTGTCACTGCCCAGGACCAGCTCCTGGAAATTGGCGTCTGTCGCGACTTTGATTTCTGACATTCCTTTGACCCTTCCTCCCGTTCAGCGCGAGATGTTCTGCATCAGCCGATAAGCCTCGATCACTCGGGCGTCGGCCAATCGGTAATAGATCGTTGTTCCCTCGCGTCGCGCGGCGACCAGTCCGGCTGAGCGCAGCACACCAAGGTGTTGGCTCATGTTGGGCACCTGGCAGCCCACGTCACGCGAGAGCTCGCTGACCGACCGCTCACCAGTGGCCAGTGTCTCAAGCACGCACAGCCGCTTGGGATCAGCCAGGGCGCGTGCCACGTTGGCGGTGCGCTGGCGATCTTCCTCGCGGGTGCTGGTGCCGACTGGCACGAGGGTGGCGTTCGTCATCGAGTCACCATTCTCTCACTATTTGCGCAAAGACGCAAACTCAGTCAAGCCGGAAGGGCGTGTCAGCAATTGCGAGTTATTCCCGGGAGGGCTAGTAACCGGCGCCCGGACATCTCAGCGGGATCGTTCCTCATGACGCCGCAGCCATTCGTGCAGCGGACGCGCGGGTCACGCCGCCCAACCGGGCCCGTGGAGCACAGATAGCGGTTAGCAGTCCCTTGGGGCATAAACCGCGAGCAAACCCGGCATCAGGCGGAGGCAACTGGGTTGCCGCAGCTGCCGCAGAACTTGGCGCCGGCCGCCAGGTCAGCGCCGCAAGAAGCGCACTTGGTCATGGCCACGGGCGTGCCGCAGCTGGGGCAGAACTTGGCCGAGCCGACCGGTTTGCCGCAATTGGTGCACATCGTGTTGCGCGTCGAGAGATCGCCCAGGAACTGGGTGGTCGACTGCATCGCCTCGCGCATCTGGTTAAGCGCGACGTTCGCCCGCTCGGCTTCCATCTCGCTCGCCATCTTGGGCGCGTCGTTGACGCACAGCCCGCGCTCCTCGTTCCAACAGTTGTCATCGACCCAGCGATGGTCGCGCGGACACTGCTTGAACTTGGGCATCAACTCTTCCGAGGCCTTCTTGAGCGCGGCGTCGCGCGCCCCGCGATCGGTCAGGCCCTTCGCCGTGTTGGCCGCGCTCGACGCGCCCCACAGACCTCCGATGAGGTTGCTGGCGCCGCTCAGCAGGTTGCTCGCCGTGCCCAGGTTGGAACGCTCGAACTCGCTTCGATAGCCGCTGCCGCAGATGTCGCACCGAAATTCGAACTGGTAGCCGTTCTGATCGGACATGTCGCTGTAGTTGTTGGTGAACGGTGTGAAGCCGGCCATCAGATCCCCTTCAGTCAGTTAGAGCGCGGTCCCTCTGGGCGCGAGTCATCGTAGCGCGCCTACAAGCCTCGGCGACGCAGATCTGGGTCACCGATGCCCGCGTGGTGGCCCAGCTCATGGATCACCGTCCGCTGGACCTCGCGTGCCAGGTCAGTCGGATCTGGGAAATCCTCCTCGAGGATCAGTCGAAAGAGCGTGATCTTGTTGGGGAACGGCACGAGATCTGCGCCGTAGACGACGGGCGAGACGCCCTCGTACAGGCCGTACAGCGACTGGCCTTGGGCCATGCCCGTCTCGCGCAGTTGCGTGGCGTTTGGCTCGTCCTCGATCACGATTGCCACGTTCTCGAGCAGCCGCAGAACGTTGTCGGGCAACGCGTCGAGGGCATCCGCCACGAGATCCTCGAATGGCCGATGCAATTCATCGGGGAGCGGCGGAACGTCGACCCGCCGCGACGGTTGGCGACGCGCCTGGCCGCCGCGGCGCCTGATTGGCACGTTCCTATCCTACGGAGGTGGAGCGCCAATTCGAGCCGGAGTCACTCGTGGTCACGATGGACACGGGCGATCGGCTGCACTACCTCGACTGGGGCGGGCCGACGACGGACCGGTCGCCGTTGCCACCGCTGCTGCTGATTCACGGCTTGCAGGCGACCGCCTGGAGTTGGGCATCCCTTGCGCGCCGTCTGCGTGGTTCGACCCGAGTGCTGGCCGTCGACCTGCGCGGGCACGGCCTTTCCGAATCGCCGCGCACCGGCTACGACCTTGAGTCGCTCGCCTACGACGCGCTCACGGTGCTGTCGGCGAACGGCTACGGCGCGGACGTCGACGGGCCGCCAGCAGTCGTCGCCGGACATGGCCTGGGCGCGGCGGTGGCAGTGACGATGGCCAATCTGCGGCCGCGCTCCGTTGCCGGTCTAACGCTCATCGAGGGCGGCTTCGAGGATCTGGCCGAAGTGACGGGCATGACTGCAGCCGACTACCAGCGCTCGATTGGCGACCCGCCGGAGGTGCTGGCGTCCATGGCCGCCTACCTCGCGGACCGGCGGGAGTTTGACCCTCCGACCTGGGACGCCGACCAGGAGCGCGCTGCCCGTGCCGCGGTCGATGAGAAGCATGCCGGCCACGTCACGTCCGTGGTGCGTGCGCACGCGCTGCGCGGCAGTGTCGAGGCGCTTTTCAGCTACCGCCCGCGTGTCGCGCTCGCGCCGGTCGCCGCGCCTGTCCTCATCGCGATCGCCGAAAGCGGCGCGGCCGACGACGAGACACTGCGCGAGCGGCGTCTGGCGCTCGATGATGTGGTGCGTGCGCGCGCGGCTGCGGGCATGGCCGCGCCAACGATTCGTATCTTCAAGGGTGCCGGCCACAACCTCATGCGCTACCGCCCCGACGAGCTCGGCGCCGCGCTCCTGGAGCTACTGGCGCAAGCGGTTCACCAGCGGTCGTAGGCCGGGTGGCCCGGCTTCACCGCGACAAAGGTTGCGCGGCAGACCGCGCTAACGACCCCGCCGGCCTCGAGCGTCCCTTCGACAGTTGCCCGGTCGTCGGTCGAATCGACCACATGCGCTCGTAGTCGGACGGGACCATCAGTCGGAGTCGGCTTCAACAGCTTGATCTGGTAGTCGGCCGTCACCGTGGTGGGCGGATGGTCCGCCCCGCTCCGGCCCATCAGGTGGTACGCCGCGGTCCAATTGCAGTGGCAATCGAGCAACGTGCCGATCACACCGCCGTTGAGCACGTTGTCAAACGCGTGGTGCCAGGGCTGCGGCTGCCAGTCGGCGACAACCTCGTCGCCGTCAGAAAAGGAACGGATGTGAAAGCCGCGCTCGTTGGCCGGGCCGCAGCCATAGCAGACCGACTCGGGCGCGTACTGCTCCTGAAGGCTCAGCCCAGTCGTCGAGTCGGACATCAGAAGCGCGGGATCGCGTTGTTGGTCATCTGCACCGCAGTTTGGCGGATCCACGCTCCGGCCGTGTCGGTCATATCGTCACCAAGGCAGTTTGTGGGCTGTGGCCGCCCGAATCGGCTGTCTCGGCCGGTGCGCTGAGCGTGGCCTACGCTGGAAAGGGCGCGTTGAACACCCCCGTGACGGTATGGCCGACACCTGGCTCGCCAGATGCCGCCGGGCGGCAAAACTTCAGTCGCGTGGCAAACTGGGCGCGATGGATCGCAAATTGCCCGATCGCGTGCGCCAGCTCGTCGATGAGATGGAG
>JBDTUR010000027.1:0-16350 GCA_040007635.1 Chloroflexota bacterium | reverse complement strand
AGCACGCCAATCAGCGATGCCGTGAGCGCGAGGTAGGCGAGCGGCCAGAAGATCTTCCGATTGGCAAGCATGTAGCGCACGCCGTCGACCAGCTCGCCGAACGTCGTCCGTACCGCACTGCCCGCTTCCTCGAGCGCCTCGACCGGATGCGCCCCCCCGATACGTGGGTTATTGCGCGGCAAGAGGAGACACAGCGCGGCACCGATGAAGTACGTGGCGGCGACGAGAACGAGCAGCCAATTCTGGCCAGCGACGTTCACCACGAGCGGCCCAAGAAGCGCGAAGCCCACGAAGAAGGAGCCCTGGAAGGTGAGCAGGTACAGCGAATTCGCGGCCAGCAGCTGGCGGCGCGAGACGATGACCGGAATCAGCGCCGCCTCAGCCGGGCCAAAGAAGGTGGTGAGCGTCGATATCAGCATCGACAGGAGGTAGATGAGCGCCAGGTTCGAGCCGACCAGCAATAGCACGAGGAAGAGCAGGCCGCGCGCCGCGTTGGTCACGACCAGGATCAAGCGCCGGTCGTTGCGGTCGGTGTAGACGCCGGCGATCGCGCCGAAGATGACCGCCGGCACGAGGTAGGACAAGATCAGCAGGCTGACCGACGTGCTCTTGCCGGTCAGCGTGAAGACCTCGACCGTCAAGCCGAACAGCACCATGTTGGCGCCTACCTGAGTCACGACCTGGGCTATCCACATGGCGAGGAAGCGGCGATTGCGCAGGACCGCCCGGGCGGAAGCGTCGCCGTCATCGGGCATGGCTGTGACCTGGTCTTCCAAGGTCATCGCTCCACCACCAGCCCGTCGCGCTCCAGCTGGACGAGCCGGCGCTCCAGCGCACGGCGCTCGATCAGGACGCGATGTCCGCAGCCATCACAGGTGAGGCCGATATCCGCACCCAGCCGGACCACGCGCCACGCACTCGAGCCGCACGGATGAGCCTTGGCGAGGGTCAGACGATCCTCGAGACGCACGTCGAGCGGCGGTCGCTCCACCTTGGGCTGCTTAACCGCCATCTACTGCCAGCCCCCGGGTGGCCGGCGGCTCCGGTTGCGCTCAACGAGCAGCCAGGCAATCAGCCCCACCACGAGGAAGATCACCACCAGCCACAGGGTGAGGGTCACGACGCGCATCAGGCCATCTGCGCCGCCCTGCTGTCCCGGCTGGTCAGGTCGCGGCGTGGGGGACGTCTTGGGACCCGGGGTGGGTGGGGTCTGGCCGGGTGCCAGCGTGGGTGCGGGAGTGGCGCCGCCCGGCGCCCAATCGGGCGGCACGGGCCCGGGCGGACCCGGCTGGGGACCGAGCGGACCGGGCAATTGGGCGCTGAGCGAGTTGAACCACGCGGCGTTCAATGCGGCCGCGTCAGCGCCGGTCGCGGCGGTGAATGCGTCGTCGTCGGTCATCCCCTGCGCGTAGGAACGGACAAGGTCCCACAGCTTCTGTTCGCCGTACGTGCGCACGAAGAAATCGACGGCGGCGACGGCCTCGCCATATGCGAGATAGAACTGATCCTGCGGTGCGGGAAAGAAACCGGCGATGCCGTCGAGCGGGATGAGCGAGCCGTCGCTCACCGCCGAATCAACGAAGCCCTGGTAGTACGCCGAGTACCCAACCGACAGGTACACGGCGATGCCTTCGTTCAGCCAGCGCGGCGGGTCGTGGTACGGATTCTTCGTGGCGGCGTCAAAGACGAGGTGGGTCAGCTCGTGGCGCACGACCTCGGCATTGAAGTCTGCGATGCCCTGGTCCGGCGGCAGCCACACGAACATGGTCTGGATGTCCTGGTGCGACTCGCCGGCGATGTTTTCGCGGGTGGGCGAAACCGCGTCGAGCAGTGCCTGTTGGGTGTCGTACACGAACAGGTCAACCGGCTTGGGCAACGTCGTGCCCAGCAGCTGTGAAGCCTTGCCAATCGCCTCGTTGGCGAGATCGCCCGCGCCCTGCGCGAAGGCATCGTTGCCGGAGTACCAGTGCACGATGACCATGCCGTCGTTGAGCGTCCGCCAGTTGTAGCGCGAGTCCTCGACTACGCCCTGCGCGACGGGGCCCAGGGTAACGGTGCCGTCGGTGGCGCGGACTCGGAACTGGAACTCGAAATGAGTGTTGGGCGCGCTATCGCCCGCGATGACGCAGGCGCACACCGCCGAGCTGGCGATGTCGAGCGGCTTGCTGACTTCCCAGGTCCCTGCGGCTTGGCCCGGCTCTGCAGCCAGGACGACGTTCGTTTCGTAACCCTGGAGGCGGACCAGCACATCCACGCCGGCGATGTCGTCGCCGCTGATCTGCGAGGTGAAGGTCACCGGCTCGCCCAGGTTGGCGCTGACCGATGGTGTGCTGAAGGACGGTGATGCCGCAAGCGCCGCAGTCGGCAGGAAGGTGCTCGCCAGCGAGGCAGCAAGTGTCACAGCGGCGACTGCGCGCCCAATCCGCTGCAACGTCACTGGCCCGTTCCCGTGCCCGGCGCCCACGCCAGCCCGGCGTAGCGGATAAAGCCAACGCCCGACTCGACCGCACCCAGCAGCCCACTCCGGCTGAGGGCAAACGAGCGGTCGTAGGACACGGGCACTACCGGCGCCTCACGCGCCAGGATGTCCTGCGCCTGCGCATAAATCCGGGTCTGTTCATCGACATTGGCCGTCTCGGCTGCCTGTGCGAGCAAGGCGTCGTAGTCGGGATTGCTCCAGTGGCCGGTATTGCTGGTGGAGCCTGTCTGAAGGAGCAGGCCAAGGAAGTCCTGTGGGTGGGGGTAGTCGGCGATCCAGGACAGCGTCCAGATCTGGGGCGTGCTCTGAGCCTCTACCTGGTCGGAGTAGCCGTTGAAGTCGAGCGCCTCGATGATTACATGGACGCCCAGGTTCTGTTGCAGCTCGCTCACGACGGTTTGCTCATAACCCACCCCGTAGGTCGTCAGCGTGATCGGCGGCAGCCCCTGGCCGCCGGGGTAGCCGGCCGCCGCCAGGAGCGCGCGCGCGTCGTCCGGGTTGAATGGCGGCTGGTGATTGAGGTCGTCGCGACCGGCGATGCCGCGCGGGATCATCGACGTGGCGGGCACTCCCCCACCCAGGCTGACCATGTGCTGCCAGTCGACCGCTTCGGCAAAGGCCAACCGAACTTCAGGTTTGTCGAACGGCGCGATCTGCGTAGTGAAGCCGTAGTAGTTGATCGTCAACCCATCGGTGCTGCGCAGCTGCGGGCCGAGCTCTGAGTCGTACCGGGCCCATGCCTCGTCGCCGGCGCCGATGCCGACGTAGTCGATGTCGCCGTTGCTGAACATGTCAGTCGCGTTCTGGCCGCCGAAGTCCGTGACGAGATCGATCTGGTCCAGCGAGGGCATGCCGGCCCAGTAGTTGGCGTTGCCCGACAGGTGAATAACGCCCGGTTGACTCGCGTCCGGCAGGTAGGCGCCGGACACAACGTCGGGCGGCGCTTGGTTCAGCTGGCCAATCTGGGACGGCGGCACGACACCCAGAGACGGCGAGGATGTTGCCGCGATGAAATAGGCGGCCGGGTGGGCCAGGTCCACCCGCACGGTCGCGTCCGTTGTCGCGGTCAAGCCAACCGCGTCGCGACCCACTGTGCCGCTCAGGTAATCACTCGCGCCGGTCACGTCGGCCAACAGGGTCGCAAGCGGCGAAGGGCGCGCCGGGTTGAGCAATGCCAGCCACGAATCGACGACATCCTGGGCGCGGAGCGGCGTGCCATCGCTGTATGTCAGACCAGGACGCAGCTGGAACGTGATTTGCCGGCCGTCGTCGCTGACTGACCACGACTGCGCCAGCGCGGGCTGGGCGCCACCGTTCGCGTCGAATGCGGTGAGTCCCTCGAACACCTGCGCCAGGACACTCGCCGTGCCGGCATCACCGGCCTGCGCCGGATCCCAGCTGAACGGCTCGGACGATGCGATGCGGACGTCGGTCGCACCGCTGGCGGAGGGCTGCGACGTGGAGCACGCGCCAACGACGAGCAGCGTGACTCCGAGCGCGACCGCGGCGGGCGCGGTCAATCGAGCGGCAAACGACTTGTACACGGGTCCCAGAGTCTACCCGCCACGCCCCGCGGAATGCCCGGCTACGGGTGGTTGCTGCTCAACTCCGTGATGTACAGCGTGCCGGAGATGTATTTGCTCAACGAGTAGCTGCCGATCCAGATGTCATACCAGCCGCTCGCTGGCGGACTGAAGTCGATCGACGGGTCGGTCGTCCCAAATTCGTCGTCGGAGCAATGCCACTGATTGGAAGTGTCGTTGATGATCAGGGTCGCGTCGTCACCCGGGGAATCTGCCTCGAAATAGATGCGCAGCAGTGCTTGCGCGCCGGCGTCGTAGTGGACCTCGTAGTCGGGGTTGGGCTCGGCGAAGCCGGTACAGCCATCGCCCAGGTAGCTCACCTCGATCGGGCCGCCGGAGACGACACTCACCGACTTGGGGTCGTCCACGAAACCAGACTGGAGATCGTCGAGCGAGCCGAAGCGCGCGTCCTGATTGGGATCGAGCGTCGCGCCAGTCGGTGGACTGCTGGGGGCGTCCGTCGGTGAGGCAGTTGGCGGTGGTGTGGTCGGTGCGGTTGACGGCGTCTTGGGCGGCTCCCTTGGAGGCACCGTGGGCGGTGGTGTTGGAGTTGCGGTTGGAGTTGCGGTCGGCGGGGCAGTCGGTGATGGGCTCGCGGTCGCCGTGGCCGCAGCGGAGGGCGCAGACGTCGGGCTGGCCGCAGGTGTAGGGCTGGCCGCCGGCGCAATGGTGACGCAGCCCGCCAACGCCAGTGTGGCGGCCATACCGGGCACAGCCCGCGTGAATCGACCGAAGTCCATCGGGTGACGACCCTCCTCCACGCGCAACGGTCGGCCGCGCGCTGCCGCGAGTCAAGAGCCGAGCGCGAGATTCGTGCTCATCCACGCTCACGGCCGTAACGTAGAGACCGACATGAAGACCTTTGATCCCGCCGAGCTGCGGGCGCGGCTGACGCCGCTTCAGTATTCAGTCACCCAGAACGCTGACACGGAGCGCGCATTCAGCGGTATCTACTGGGACAACCATGCAGAGGGCACGTACCGCTGCGTGGTCTGCCATGAGCCGCTGTTCGAATCGGGCACCAAGTTCGAATCGGGCTCCGGTTGGCCCAGCTTCTACGACGTCGCTGCGAGCTCCAAGGTGAGCCAGACCACCGACCGTGCGTTTGGGATGACGCGGACCGAGGTCACCTGCGCCAACTGCGGTGCCCACCTGGGCCACCTCTTCCCCGACGGGCCGGGGCCGACAGGTCTGCGCTACTGCATCAACTCCGCATCACTCGACTTCGAGCCGAGGGGCAACTCGGAGCCGCGCGCCGGCTAGGTCGTCGTGGGAGCGTTCCTCCCGCTGAACGGGTCATTCGTCCCCCAGACTCCCAAATTGGGGTCCGGCGGCTGCTTTTGGACGGCATTTGTCCCGTTCAGCGGTTCATCCGTCCGTTAAGCGGCCTGGTCCCGCCCGAATCGCGGCCTTCGCCGGACGGTTGACCCGCTCAGCGGTTGGTCGGCGCGCCGTGCGACCCCATTTCCCCGAATCGCGGCCTTCGCCGGACGGTTGACCCGCTCAGCGGTTGATCGGCGCGCCGAGCGACCCCATTCGCCCGACTCGCGGCGTTTGCCGGACGGTTGACCCGCTCAGCGGTTGACGCGGCGGCCGCGTCGTCGGCGTCGTTAGCGATGGGCCAATTGGCACTTACACGCCCACGCGGAAGGGCGCACCCTCGATTTTGGGTAACTGTCAGTACGGTTTGCCCGGAGGAGGCGTTCGGATGCGTGGGCTCCGTCTCTTCATCGCGGCCCTGTTCGGGCTGTCTGTCGTGTTAGCCGGCTGCGAAGCGCAGCCACCGCAGCCACCGCAGCCAACCCTCGACCTGGGCGTAGCCCTCGCCCTGGCACCGGCTTGTTCGGGGCAGGCGGTCAGCGGCGCCGGGGCCGTTGACTCTTCGGGCACGGTGGCGAACCACCTGGTGCTGCTCAACTCCGACGGCACAACCAGCGACAAGGGCTGGTGGCTGCCCAACGAGTGGGCGCCGCGCACGCTTGCCGACGCGGAGCTCGTAGCCTGCTGGCAGACGGAGCCCGCGCGAACAGTGCTTGAGGTGTGTCCCTACATCGGCAGCGACATCACGCGCTACGCGCTGTCGCGCGACATGACGGTGTTCGCGGCTCTGAGTGGTGCCACCGTCGCTGATTTCACGATCACGGCTCAGCCCCGGTCATGCAGCCCGACGGAGAATGCCGACCTGACCGAGCTAGAAGGTTTCATCGAACCCGCTCTTGTCGTTGCCCATCTGGCAACCCTCATCGATCGCGGTCGGTTCGTCGATCCCGACCCACAAGGCCGGTTCGACCCCGACTGGACGCCCGGGCCTGACTGGACCTCAGCCCCGAGGACGACCGACGAGCCGACAGAGCCAATCCGCGAAGCCGAGTTGCGCCAGGCACTGGCCGACGGACTCGTCTCAGTCACGGGCACTGGCGACGGCCTCCAAAGCCTCGACCTATCGCTCACCTCGGAGGTTGACTTCGACCTGGACGTCACCATCGAGGTCGGGACGCAGTTGGAGCCGCGAGTGCGCGGCACCCAGCTGATGGTCGTCCTGGAGGAGCTGACTGTGAGCTTGGCGGCCAACGCGACCGCTGATGTGACCCTTGAGGTCGCCTGTGCTGAGATGCATCAGGACCAGCCCACTGGTGATGACACGTTCCACGTAGTGGACGCTCCACCGCAGGCCGACCTGATCCGCTTGCTCCAGATCCCAGATTTCAGAGAAGAGTCCGGCCGGGTGCAGCAATTCGCCGTCTGGACGGCCACCAACAACCCTGGGCGCAACGGCTATGTGGGCCTCACCTCAGGCTTCGACATCTTTGGCACTGGGCCTAATGACGATGAGATCGATGCCGTTCGCACCCTCTTCAACACAGCGGGCATTGACACCGACAAGTACCGCGCTCTGAAGTAACGCGAAAGCCCCGTCCGTAGCCCGACGACTAGGACCGCGAGACCGGCTCGCCACTGCGGCGGTAATAGAGCATTACCGCGCCCTGCTCACTGGGGAGCGTCTCAAACAGCTCGAACCGGCGCGCGTCCAGTCCTTCGCCGAACAGGCGTTTGCCCGTGCCCAGGATGAGCGGGTAGACGCTCAGACCGATCTCATCGACCAGATCGTTGTCGAGCAGCGTCTGGGCGAGATTGCCACTGCCGATGACCGTGATCTGGCCGCCCGGCTCCTCCTTGAGCGAGCGAACCGTCGCGACGACGTCGTCGTTTACCAGGGTCGTGCCGTTCCACGACAGCGGCTCCTTCAACGTCCGCGACACGACGTACTTGGGACGTGAGTTGAAGGCCGCGGCCCATTTGTTGTCCGCGGGTTCGAAGAGGGGCCAGAACGAGGCGAAGTTGTCATAGGTCCGGCGGCCGAACAGCCACGCTCCGGTGGCATCGATGTCCGCAGCACGTCTAGCCTGCTGCGCGTCGTCGTGGCCGAACTCCATCTGCCAGCCGCCGAACGAGAAGCCGTCGCTGCGGTCCTCGTCCGGGCCACCCGGCGCCTGCATGACCCCGTCGAGCGTCAGGAACTCAAGCAACACAAGTTTGCGCACGGATCGCCCCCAGGTCAGTGAGCGAGGATCTGGAAGTCCTCATAGAACGCGTCACCAACATTCTGCTGGTCGCTCGCCGATTGGGTGTAAACGACCCACGGCCGGATGAGCGAGATGTTCTCGCCGTAGCGCACGAAGAGGACGGGTGCGTCCTGAACGAGCAACTGCTCCGCCTGCCGATAGAAGGGCAGCGACGCCGCGTAATCAGAGGCCCGCGCGCCCTGATCGAGCAGTGCGTCGTATGCCGGGTTGCAGTACGTCGATTGGTTGTTGGGAGCGCCGCAGCTAAAGAGCGGCCGGTTCTGGTCGTCCGCGTGCGGGAAGTCGGCGCCCCAGCCGTCCCTGGCGACATCGTAGAAGGCCGTCCTGCTGGGCCGATGGAATGGCAAACCCCAGGAGTTCGTACAGCGAACGTCAAATTGATCCCCGGCGAATCCAAGGACCTGTCGCCACTGCTCGGCCATGTACACGACGCGGACGTCGTGGCCCGCGTCACAGCTGTAGTTGAAGCGCATCGGATCGAGCATCTTTGCCCACGCCTTGGTGTGCTGGCACGTTTCATCGCAAGCGTCAGTTGCCGGCGAAATGGCGGCTGGCTTGGGCTCGGCCACGCCGAGCTCGGCGAGTGCAGTCGCCAGGTTCACAAGCGCGACGTCGGGGTTGAACGGCAGCGGCGTGGTTTCGGCGGTGTAGGTTGGGAAGCCCGAGATGCCCGGCATGGTTGGGCTGTACGCCGGAATGCCGATTCCGGCGAAGGTTTGTTCGATCATGTCGGCCTTGTCGATCGCCTGTGTCAGCGCCTGGCGGAAGTGCACGTTCTGCATCGGCGAACGGCCCACCAAACCCGCCTTGACTGCGTCGTTGACCGGGCAGGGCTCGATTTGGGTCCACACGGTCGACGGGTTGCAGTTGGCGAAGTCCCAATACTCGACCGACAGGGCGTTGCTGCGGTTAACCATCGTCCGGTAGTCGCTGATGCTCAGCACGTCGCCAAGGCGATAGGACGGCACGCGAACCTCGTCGAGATCGCCCTGTTTCCAATCATCGACAGCGGCGCCCGGATCGCCCCCGATTGAGATCTCGATGCGCTGCAGCTTGGGCATCGTGCCGTACCAGTTGGGGTTCGGCGTGAGCACCATCTTGCTGTTGTGCGTCCACTCGGAGAGGACGAACGGGCCCGAGGAAACGATGTCACCGGCCTCAGCCCAGCTGGTGGCGCTCTCCGGCACGGGCGTAAGCAGCCACATAGCGCTGATGTCGGGCCAGAAGGATGCCGGGTGCTCGAGCCGGAACACGACCGTGTGGTCGTCCGGCGCGGTTAGGCCGAGCTGATCGAGCAGACCCTCGATTCTGCCGTCGTCGAACGTGCCGGCTTGCGGGTCGAGCCAGGGTGTGTCGTCGTTTGGGCATCCGAAGTCTTTGCCGAGCACCTCTGATGCGCCCTGGAGGGGACACATCAAGTAGCCGAAATCAAAGGCATTCCGCGGGTCGGCCAACTGCCGCGCGGCGCGGACCAGGTCTGCGGCCAGGATGGGCGCGCCGTCGCTGTATTGGGCATCCGGGCGCAGGTGGTAGGTGTAGGTCTGAAGGTCGGAGCTGACAGTGGGTAAGTCGGTCGCCAGCGAGGGCACCAGCTTGCCATCACGATCGCGGTACAGCAGACCGCGCTGCAAGCCGTTGATGACCGAGATCTCGTCCCAACCGGATGCCGCCTGCGGCCGCAGTGAGCGGACGTCAGTAGCGCAACAGTAGATGCGCAAGACCTGGTCGTCGGCGGGCGGTCGCTCCGAGGCGGGCGGCGCAGGCGTTGGCGTTGGCGTTGGCGTTGGCGATGGCTGAACGGTCGGACTCGCGTTCGGAGACGCTGAGGGGGTAGCCGGCAACGGAGTGGGAGTCGGCGGCAGTGGCTGCGCCGTGCAGCCGACAACGAGAACGAGGGCCAAGCAGACAGCTGCGGCTCGATGATCACCCACTGCTTAAATGATGCCGCCGAGGGCCTGTCGGTTGGCGCACTCGCCGTCTCAGGTTTCGAAGAGCTTCCAGACGCCTTCAGACACGACCTCGACCGTGCCATCGACGATTTTGAGCCCCGTTGCCTCGTCGATCGCGTAGGTCTGTCCCGGATTGTGCGCAGCCCAGCGCTCGGCATTGGTGGGTGTCACCTCGCCGTGATTCGGGTTGACGTAGTGCGGGATTACGGCGAAGTCAACCAGCCCTATCCCAGGCGCCGTCACCAGGTCAACGTCTTCGTCGCCATCCTGACCAGCCCATTTGATCTTCTCGGACTTCAAAACCGCGCCGTCGCGCTTGGGCGGGTCGCTGTATGTCTCGGTAAAGGTCTCTGCCGTGGCGATTGCGCCGGCGCTGACGCCGACGTACACGATGTTCTCGAGCGACGGGAGCAAGTCCGCCACGCCCGATTTGCGCAGCCAGTGGGCGAGATAGACGGGGTCGCCGCCCCACACGAGCAGCGCATCTGTCTCCCGGACGCCCGTCTCCCAGGTCGCGCGATCGATGCTCGGCAGAGCAGTCAGCTCGAGCAGGCCGATCGACTTCCAACCCAGGTCGTACAGCTTGCCCCTGGCGTCGCCGGCGATCGCCCGATGGATGCCACCCGGCCCGCCCGCGAACGGGTGCATGCCGGTCGCGATGAACTGCGCGCTGGACTCTTCGATGGGCTTGCCGAGGAGTTCGATCAACGCGTTGCGAATGCTGGCGTTGGTGATGCCAGACGAAACAAGCAGCAGTTTCATGAAGGCCGCTCAGTATGACCGGCTACGTTGGTAGGCTGGCACTGATGAACTGGCACGACCTCACCCCTTGGCTGTTGTTGCTTCATGTCTTGGCCGCGATCGTGGCGATCGGCCCCAACTTCGCCTACTCGACGATACGGGGAATGGGCCGGCGCGAGCCGCAGCATGCCAACTTTGCGACGCGCGTGTCGCACACCATCTCAGATCGGCTGGTGTATCCAGTTGGCTTGGTCATCCCGGCGACCGGAGCGGCGATGATCCTGATCCTGGACATCGACCTGACAAGCCGGGCGTTCTGGTGGCTCGACATCGCCATCGTCACGTACGCGGCCGTCTACCTGTACTCGTTCTTCGTGCAGCGCACCATTGTTGGCCGGATCATCGAGCTGACCTCAACTCCACCCACGCCCGGCGCCAGCGGCCCACCGCCGGCAGTGCCCGCCCTGGCCGTTCGCGCCCAGCGCGGTGGGACCGCTATGTTGATCTTGCTCGTGATCGTTGTCTCCTTAATGGTTGTCAAACCTCAGATCTAGCGGGCGACGATCTGATCTCAGACGATCGTTCCTTAGAATGCTGGAACGCGTTTGCGTCACAGCGATAGGCGCCTTTGGAGGGCATGATGGCTGAGCTCAGCGGTCGCGATATCGTCGAACGCTATGCCCGCGCCGTGCAAGAAAAGGATTTCGATACCCATGCGGCGCTCATCACTGACGACTACGTGGATGAGATGCCCCAATCAGGCGAGCGGGTCCGCGGCAAGTCGAACTTCCTCGCGTACGCCAGAATCTATCCGGGTGGAGTCGGAACAATCGACGCGACAAGCACCCGCCTTGTCGGATCGGAGGATCGCTGGGTGCTAACGCCCTCGTTCACACCGTTGCGCATCGAAGGATCGGGTGACGTCTACACCTACGTGGGCACGATCAGGTACTCGAACGGCGAGACATGGCAGATGATTCAGATCGTTGAGCTTCGGCAGGGCAAAATCGCGAAAACCACATCCTGGTACGCCGCGCCCTTCGAAGCTCCGGAATGGCGAGCGCCCTTTGCGGAGCGGTTCCCCGCTCTGGGCACCTAAAAAGGGCGCTCGGCCGAAGTAGAGAAGCGCCCCCGGAGAGTCTCGGGGGCTCAGGATCCTACGCGGGACCCACTGGAGTGGTACGCGGGGCGCCCCGTCGATTGCCGGCGCTAAACACTGCTACTGGCCGCGGTCCCCCTCTACCCGGCCATCACGCATGTTGACATGGCGGGTGAATCGGTCGGCCACGGTCGAATCGTGAGTTGCCACGACGAGTGCGAAGCCGTGCTCGGCCTGCAGCGTCTCCAGTAGGGCGACCACCTGGCGCGAGGTTTGCGAGTCGAGGTTGCCAGTCGGCTCGTCAGCAAGAACCAGATCGGGCTTGGCGATGAGCGAACGAGCGATTGCGACGCGCTGCTGCTCACCGCCCGACAATTCCCCCGGCCGATGGTTCAGGCGATCACCCAAGCCCAGATTGTCGAGTAGATCGCGGGCGTCCCGTTCGAGTGGCAGCCGGGGGCGGTAGGGAACGAGCGGCAGCATCACGTTCTCAAGCGCCGACAGCGCCGGCACCAAGTGGAAGAGTTGGAAGACGAGGCCGATCTTCTCTCGCCGTAGGTCGGCCCGGGCGTCGTCGCCCAGTGCGTCCACGTCGGCCCGGTCGAGCCGAACGGTGCCATCGGTCGGCCGATCGAGCAGCCCCAGCAGCGCTAGCAGGGTTGTCTTGCCCGCACCGGAGGGTCCCAGCACTGCGACCTGCTCGCCCTTTCCGACCACTAGATCAATCGAATCGAGAGCCAGCACCGCGGTCGACCCGGAGCCGTACTGACGCGACGCGCCCGCGAGCTCGACGATCGGGGCGCGGCTGTTCTCAACTGGCCATCGAGGACCTCCAGGGCGTGCGTGAGCTGGGAGAGGGCGTGCCCGAGGGCGGAGATGTCGACCTGGTCGGCCGTGTCGGCCTCCGTGCCGGTGTCGCTCTGGGTGGCCAAAGGCTCTCCGAGATACGCGGCGTCGATGCCGATGGCCAGCACCGCTGGGGCGATGACACCCTCGATGCCAACCTCGTCGGGCCGCGTTTCCCCGGCGAGTGCCCCCAGGAGCGCGTCCGAGGTGTCGGTTGCGGCGGCATTGGCGGTTCGCTCGACCCATGCCATGGCACTTGGGTCGAGCACAACGGAAGAGAGCAATCCCTGGCGAGTCGAAGCCTGGTCGAGGGGATCAGCCCAGTGGACCCCGACGACCGCCGCGAGACGTCCGCCGAGCGGCCCAAGCTCAATGAGGGCGGCCTTGGGCATCGTTTCTGCGACCTGGCGGGCGAGGATGGGCAGCAAACCGGGTTGGTTCAGATCGGCGAACAGGAGACGCAGTGGCAGGTTGGCCGACTGCGCCGTGGCGGCCAGCTCGAGGGCGACCGCGATCGGCGCCGCGCTCTCCACCGCCCCCGGACCGGTCGAGCGGACTGGCACGACGAGCAGCGGCGTGTTGTCTTTCGGCGTGCCGAGGGTCGCCCACAGGATCTTGCCTCCGGACAGCCGCACGGAAGCGGCGCTCGAAGCGACGGCCCATGCCTCTTCGCTCAGTGGCCGGACGGTCAACACGGCCACGGTCCCAGCAACAGCCGCGCACCGCGAGAGTACGTCGACCGGCGTCGTCACGGGGTCTGACTCGGACACACGCACGAGCATCACGCCGGGTGCGCAGTCAGGCCGGTCACCTGTCGCCGGCGTGAACGGCCGGGCGCTCTCGGGCGTGAACCCGAGCGACACCGCCACCCCTCCAGTGAAGATCGGCCCGGGATCGATTTCGTTGCCCGAAACGTCGAGCCAGGTCGCCTTGTTGGAGACGAACTCCTGCTGGCGCGTATGGCCGCCGTGATCATCGAGGAAGTTCGACACGTAGCTGAACGTCCAGTCGAGGCTGGTCGAGGCGGGCGCCCGGTTGGGGTGGGCGGCGACTGCATGGACGTGATCAGCAAGCGCGAGCTCCGTCGCCGATGGCGGTCCCGCCGATGGCACCGGCACGAAGGCGTTAGCCGGGATGGCCGCCGGGGCGAGTACGCCGTAGCCGATGCCAGCACCCGACACGAACAGGGCCAGGATGACGATGGTCGCCAGCGCACCGCGCAAGGCAAAGCCCGGCAGCGCGCCCGTCATGCCCTCGGCCGCGAGGCCACGCGCCGGGTCGACCGCCAGAGCAAGGCGCGCCGGCAGAGCGGCCACCATGAGGGCGACCAGGGCGCCGAGCCCGATCGCGGCCGCGCCCAGAACGACAAGCACCGGCCAGCCGAGGCCGACCCAAGCCCCGACGGCGACCACCGGGATGACCGCCATCAGGCCGCCGGCGAAGGCGGGCAAGCCGACCTCCACAGCCACTCCGGCGGCGATCGCTCGGGCCCGCCAGCCGGTCGCGCGCAGGAGGGCGATCAGGCCGACCCGCCGCTCCACCGCGAGCACTCCCGAGTCGAGTGCGATCGACGCAGCGGCGAACAACGCCGCGCCGGCGGCGAGGAGGTGATACCAGCCGACGCGCAGCCAGACCAGACCACCCAGCACGGTCGCGCGCAGTTCGCCGCCGTAGGCCACCTCGACCGCCGCGATCGTGCCCGCAATCAGAATCGCCAGCGCCAGGGCAATGGCCACGATCACGAGGCGCCGCGGCGCCTCGAGGCTGTTGCGCAGGCCAAGCCGGACAACGCCGAGGCTGAGCCAGCGCCCCGGCCTCCCGACGGCCCGCGCACTCCGTGTACGGCCGGTCAGGGCAGCAAGCCCGGCGGCGGCCATGTGGGCCGCGATGACTGCCAGTGCCGCAACCGGGTAGGCCGCGGACGGAAGGTTGACATCCGCTGTGGTGTCGAAGACGGCCAGCAGGACGACCGATACAACCGCCGAGGCGAGGCCAAGCAACAGCGCCTGGCTGACCAGCAGCCACGTGCGGCTGGTTCGCCGCCAGCCCACCTCCCGCAGGATCTCGAGCCCGCGCCGCTGGTCGTCGACCAGGAAGACGCCGAAGCTACCCAAATACAAAAGCACGACGAGGCCGGCGCCTCCGAGCAGGAGGCCCGACAGACCCTCGGCACCGGACACGATGCGCGGCGCCTCGCCGAGCGTCGTCCAACGCTCACGGACCGTGCCTACGCGTGAGACGATGACGTGGACGTCGACCGGCGAGGAGCCCGCCACCACGTCGACATGGAGACCGGTCCGCTCACGGATAGCCGTGGCGACCTGCGCGATGCGGTCAACCGCCGCCGGCGTGTAGGAGGTGACGTCGGCGACCCGAACGCGGATGGCGTCGATGAACTGAGGGCCCCGCAGACCTTCGACGGTCTCGAGATTGGTCAGGCCGATCGGTGGCAGCGGGTTCAGGCCGCCCGGATTGAGTGATATTGGCAAGGTCTCGTCGACTGGGTTGCCTGCCGCGTCGGCAACGAGCTGTCGGGCGGGATCGCCGTAGATGCCGAGCGGGACGTAGTTGCTCGCTCCCGCGTAGAGGCTCGCGATGGCCTCGAGGTCATACATTCCGAGCGCATCGACCATGAAGTGCTCGGGCACGGTGACCTTGAGCTGGCGGTACTGAAGGCTCGCATCGAGGATGGTCGACTCACGCCCGAAGTTCTCGGGTTGGGCCGCCGCGATCTCTGGCTGAATGAGCTCGGCCCATGTCCCCAGGCTTTCAAGAGTCGGACGACCGTCCGCGCTGAATCCATAGGGCAATTCGGCTGGCTGCAGCAGCACGTTCCGACCCGCGGAGTTTGCACTGCCGGTCGCGCCCACTTGAATAGTGCCATCGCGCAGCTCGACCAGGGCGGCCCGGAGCGGCTGAATCAGGTCGGCGATCGCCTTCGTGTCGGACGCCGACACCGTGGTCGCCTTGCTTCCCGTAAAGCCCGCGACGACGGCATCCTCGTCAGCGAGCGAGTGCATCGTTCGGCGCATCTCGTCAATGGCAGCACCGAGGGCGGCAACGTCCACGCCATGGATCACCGACATGGTCATCGTCACTTCCCCGGGTAGCGAGACGCGCGACGGTGTGATCACGGGGACGCGCGTCGCCGACTGCTCGTAGACCTGGTCGAAGGTCGTCGTCAGTCCGCGCTGCAGGTACTTGCCTGATACGAATCCGCTCAGTCCAACCAAGCGGTCTTCCTCGACCGGGTCAATGCCAACGATGTCGCCCCATGTCGACGGCAGGGAGACTCGAAGGTCCGCGTAGGCTTCTTCGCCGGGTTTTCCCCAAGAGCTTCCTGCCAGCGCGCCGGCGGAGACGGCGGAATGCCATTCCCCAGGGTAGTCGTAGTCGATCCCGAAATAGGCGTGCGCCTTGATCTGCGTCCCATCAACCCCGTTGATGTCTTCCGTGATCCAGACCAGCTCACCGCGGTCAGGGGTGGGGAAAGCGGCGCTGAGGATGACGTCGTCCGGCCGCATCCAGCCGAGCGTCGCGAGGGGCGCGGCGACCTCGACTCCGGGGATCTGCTGGATCGCCTGCCACTGCGCGCGGGTTATGCCTGACGAGCGAACTGCCAGGAAGTCGAGGGGGACGAGTTGCTCGCCCTGAATCGTGAACGTGGTCGCGTCGGCTGGTTGCACCAGGAGGTCGTAGGCGCCGCGCCAGCCAGCGTCGACAGTCTGGGCGACTAACGTCTGGCTCGTGACCGCCGCGGCGGCGAGCGACGATGCTGCGAGCGCGATCGAGACCGATCCGGCTGTGAGGATGATCGCCCGCGGCCCATTGCTTGCTAGTAGGCGCCAGCCGACCCGAAGGGGACCTGCGAACTTCGACCACATGTCACGCCTGTTCGGCACGCGCTGTCCTCCGCCAGCTTAAAGTCGAACGGTACAAGCGAAGGGACCGTGTCAACAGGGACACCTCTCCCAGTGGGCAGGGCCGACCGGCCCAAGACGCGCGCCAGCGGAAAAGCGCCCCCGGAGAGAGTCGAACTCCCGACGCAGGCCTTAGGACGGCCTCGCTC
>JBDTUR010000026.1:0-16650 GCA_040007635.1 Chloroflexota bacterium | reverse complement strand
CTGATGGGACGTCAACGGGGCTTGGCGGCGGCGATGGCGACAGGAAGGGCACCGACACGGGCGTCGTTGGCATGGGGGTTGGGCTTGGCGTCGGCACGGCGGACGCACACGCTGCCGCGACCACTAGGACAACCGTTAGAGCCAGAAGGTGCTTCATGGCGACCTCAGTTCAGCGCGTCGATCCATGCCAAACAAGTGCCGACGGTCATGGCGCCGCTTGAGTTTTCTTACCACTTCTCCCAGTGGGCGAAGTCGTCCGATTTGACCCAGCCGCGCTTCAGCGAACCGGAGCGCCGGTCGGGCAGTGGGTGGCCAATGGTGATGATGCCCACCGGGTGCATGTCGGCCGGGATGTCCAGTTCGGCTTTCAGGTCGGCGTAGTCGGCCAAGCCCAGGAAGCCCGCGGCCAGTCCCTCGTCGATGGCCGCGAGGTGGATCAGCAGTGCCGTCGCACCGATGTCCATGTACCAGTAGGGGATAGGCCAGTCGATCTCTGTGCCCTCATCGTTGAGTTTGTCCGGCTCCTGGTAGCGCGCGTGATAAATGGCCTCACTGACGCACGGCACCATCAGCGCGGGCGCGCGGCTGACCCAGGGATCGAAGCCTGCTTCGACGTAGTCGGGCTCATGGCAGATCGCGGCGATGCGCTGGCGCGCCTGGGGGTCGGTGACGACGACGATCCGCTGGCCTTGGGAGAACCCGGCGCTGGGGGCGCGCTGAGCGGCGGCCACGATCCGCTCTAGCTGCTCGCGCGAGACAGGCTTCGACGCGTCGTAGTTGCGGACCATGCGTCGCTTGCGGACGACCTCGCTGAACTCCATGGGGCGAGGGTATGCGCGTGATGACTGATGCGTCAGCCCAGCTTGTCAGACCGCCCCTCGGCCGCCCAAGAGTGGCTCAAAACCGGACGTTTGATGCGCCCGGCGCATGGTTTGGCGGTTGGACGCGGCGCTCCCGCCATCAATCCGTCGACGTCGGACGCATCAGTCGCTGGGCGACTAAGCCGCGTAGCCCGCCCGCCCGGTGACCCGCGATTGCGGGCCAAACAGGGCTGGTCTAGACTCAATCCTGACGTGTTAAGTCGGAATTCACCCAAGGAAACGGCGCGCCGCCCACGGAGCATCTTCCCCGGCACGGGCGCGGTCCATTTTTCGACGCGCGGCGAGTACGGGACGCGGCTCATGGTCGAGCTCGCACGACATTACGGCACAGGCCCGATCAGCCTTGCCGAGATGGCGGACCATGAGTCCTTGCCGCGACCCTATCTCGAGCAGCTCGTCGTCAGCCTGCGTGAAGCCCGCCTCGTCACGAGCACGCGCGGCGCGCATGGCGGCTACGAACTCGCGAAGGCGCCGCAGGACATCAAGATGGGCGAGGTGCTGCGCGCCCTTGAAGGGCCCATCGCGCCCATGGTCTGCGCCAGCGAGGACCCCACGCACGCCGGCATCTGCGAGCGGATGGGTTTCTGCAACGTCAACCATCTTTGGCTTACCGTTCGCTCAGCGATCAGCACGGCACTCGACTCGCTCACCCTGGCCGACCTTGCCGTGCCTCGCGCGCGCCATCCATATCACTCGCCCCTGATAGGGCTGACGGAGTCATGACCCAGACACTCGACACGCCCCAGACCACACCGCAGGCCGCGGACGACCGCGCCCTCGTAATCAAGGATCTGCACGTCGTCCCCGTCGCGGACAAGAGTCGCGAGATCCTGCGCGGCATCAACCTGACCGTCCGCCAGGGCGAGACGCACGCGATCATGGGCCGCAACGGCAGCGGCAAGACGACGCTCGCCTACGCGCTGATGGGCCACCCCGGCTACATCATCACGGCGGGTGAGGTCCTGTGGAAGGGCCACGACCTGCTCAAGCTGAGCCCTGACAAGCGTAGTCGGCTGGGCATCTTCCTCGCTTTCCAGTACCCGACCGCCATCCCGGGTCTCTCCGTGGCCTCCTTCCTGCGCACTGCCCTCAACGCCCGTAGTCGGCCGATCGATCAACAGCCCGGTGCAAACGACTTCGACCCGTCTGATGCCACGCGCGGCGGGATCAAGATGGCCGACTACCGCAAGCTCCTGCGCGAGAAGATGGCCTTGCTCAAGTTGGACGACACCTTCGCGGCGCGCTACGTCAACGAGGGTTTCAGCGGCGGCGAGAAGAAGCGGCTCGAGATGCTCCAGATGGCCGTCCTCGCGCCGCAGATGGCGATCCTCGACGAGACGGACTCCGGCCTCGATATCGACGCCCTCAGAATCGTCGCCGAGGGCGTCAACGCACAGCTCAATCCCGACCTGGGCATTCTGCTGATCACCCACTACCAGCGCCTGCTCAACTACATCACGCCCGATCAGGTGCACGTTCTTGCCCAGGGCCAGATCGTCGCCTCAGGCGGCCGGGAGCTCGCGCTGCGGCTGGAGGAGGAGGGCTACGCTCCGGTCCTTCGTGAAGCTGGTCTCGAACCAGAGGCCGACGACGAGCCCGCCGAACCCGCGGAGACTGCGAGCCACTGATGGCCCAGGTGACGCGATGGCAGTAGTCCGCGCGCTCGACCCCGTCGCGCTCAAGGCCGACTTTCCCATCTTCGAGCGCGAGTTCCGCGGCCGCCAGCTCGCCTACCTCGATAGCGCCGCGACGAGCCTGAAGCCGCGCGTCGTCAGCGAAGCGGTCGCGGGCTATCTCAACAACTACAGCGCCAACGTCCACCGCGGTATCTACGAGATCGGCGAGGAAGCGACCGCCGCGTACGAGGCGGCACGGACGAAGATCGCCAAGTTCATCGGCGCCAAGGACGCGCGCGAGATCGTGATGGTCCGCAACGCGACGGAGGCCATCAACCTCGTCGCCTATGCGTGGGGCCGCAAGAACATCAACAAGGCCGACACGATCGTGACCACGGAGATGGAGCACCACTCCAACATCGTGCCGTGGCAGCTACTCGTCCAGGAAAAGGACGCCGACCTGGAGTTCGTCTCGTTCGACGAAGACGGCACGCTCAACCAGGACTCGTACGACGTCCTGCTGCGCACCAAGCCTAAACTGGTCACGTTCGTCGCTGTCTCCAACGGCATGGGCACGATCAACCCCGTGACGGACATGGTCCGGCGCGCCCACGGGGCGGGTGCGCTCGTCCTGGTCGACGGCGCGCAGGCCGTGCCCCACCAGCCGGTCAACGTGCAGGAGATGGACTGCGACTTCTTCGTGTTCAGCGGCCACAAGTCGCTTGGGCCGCCAGGCAGCGGCGCGCTATGGGCACGCAAGGAGATCCTCGAGGCCATGCCGCCTTTCATGGGTGGTGGCGAGATGATTCGCGAAGTCCATTTGCGCCACACCACCTTCAATGACGTCCCGTACAAGTTCGAGGCGGGCACGCCGGATATCAGCGCCGCCATCGGATTGGGCGCCGCGCTGGACTACCTGTCCGATCTGGGCATGGAGCACGTCCGGGCACACGAGCGCGAGCTCGTCGAATACGCCCTTCAGGTCCTGCCTGAGCGGGTGAAGAGCATCCGCATCCATGGGCCGCGCGATGCCGCCAACCGCGCCGGGGTCATCACCTTCAACCTGGCGGATGCGCATCCGCACGATGTCGCGACGCTGCTCGACCGCGAGGCGATCGCCATTCGTGCCGGCCACCACTGCACGATGCCGCTCCACCAGCGGCTGGGTGAGGAAGCCAGCGCCCGCGCGTCCTTTTACGTCTATACCACTCGTGATGACATCGACCGCCTGGCCGAGGCGCTCAACAAGGTCGAGCGCCTTTTCGCGCGCAACTAGCCCGATAGGCCGAAACTAGCCACACACATGGACGATCTGTACCGCGACGAGATCCTCGAGCACTACCGCAACCCGCACAACTTTGGCACGCTTGACGAGCCGACGCTGGTCAAGGAAGGCTCCAACCCGCTGTGCGGCGATCGGATCACGCTCATGCTTGAGATCAACGAGGACGGCACGGTCAAGGACGTGGCCTTCACCGGCCGCGGGTGTGCCATCAGCCAGGCGTCCGCGAGCATGCTGACCGACGAGATCCGGGGCAAGTCGCTGAGCGAAGTCGCCACGACCGGCCGCCAGGACGTGCTCGACAACCTGGGCATTGAGATCAGCCCGGCGCGCATGAAGTGCGCGATGCTCTCGCTCGAGACGTTGAAATCGGCTGTGTCCGACCGCGTCGCGTGGCAGGGCAAGACGGATGAGGAATAGCCCGGTCCGAGAGGTTCTACCGGCCGAAGCCGTGCAGCTGGTCGAAGCGGGCGCCGTGTTCCTGGACACACGCGAACCGCACGAGTGGAACGCAGGGCACCTGGCTGGGGCGACGCTCGTGCGCCCGGCCGAAGTGGTTGCTCGTATCACGTCCTTGGCGCCAGACCCCTCGAAAACCGTTGTGCTCTATTGCCGCAGCGGCGCGCGCTCTTTGAACGCGGCCTTCCAGATGGCGCAGCTGGGTTACCGCGACGTCGTCTCGATGGCCGGCGGGATCATTCGGTGGCGACAGGAAGGGCGGCCGATCGAAGTTCCCTCAGCAGCCCCGACTACCAGCTCGGCAGACCGCTACGCCCGGCACCTGATCATGCCCGAGATTGGTCCTGCCGGGCAGGCCAAGCTGGGGCAGGCGAAGGTGCTGGTGGTGGGCGCCGGTGGGCTTGGCTCGCCGGCCCTGCTGTACCTCGCCGCGGCCGGAGTTGGGACACTGGGCATCGTTGATTTCGACACGGTTGATGCGTCCAACCTCCAGCGCCAGGTCGTCCACGCCGATGACCGCGTGGGCATGGCGAAGACGGAGTCCGCGGCCCGGACTTTGCGCGCGCTGAACCCCGATGTGCGCGTCGTTCAGCACCGCGAGGCGCTGGTCGACGCCAATGTCGATTCCCTGATTGCGGGCTACTCGCTCGTCATCGACGGCACGGACACGTTCGAGACGCGCTACACGCTGAACGACGCGGCCGTTCGCGCCCGCACGACCTTGGTGCACGCGTCGGTGTACCGGTTCGAGGGCCAGCTGACCGTCTTCAAGCCCTTCGATGGACCGTGCTATCGCTGCCTCTACCCTACCCCGCCGCCGCCCGAGCTCGCGCCCGGTTGTTCTGTCGCAGGCGTGCTGGGTGTCGTGCCCGGGGTGATGGGCATGCTCCAGGCGACCGAGGCATTGAAGCTCCTGCTCGGCATTGGCTCGCCCCTTGTGGGGCGGCTCCTCCTTTGGGACGCGTTGGATGGCACCTTCGACGAGGTGACGCTGCGCCGCGACCCGAACTGTCCGGCTTGCGCCTGAGTGAGGAGCTCCGCGACCAGATCGTCGCGGCCGCGCGCGCGGCACTCCCCAATGAAGCGGTCGGGCTGCTCGTTGGCATGGCCCAGCCTGAGCGCTACATCGCGATGGTCAATGCCGCTGGGTCGCCGTACCGCTACTCGATCGATCCCGAGGAACAGCTCGCCGCGTGGACAGACCTCGAGTCGCGCGGCGAGTCCGTTTGGGCGATCGTCCACTCGCACGTCGCGTCGCCGGCCCAGCCGTCGCGCACGGATATCGAGCTCGCCTATTTTCCAGAGTCGCTCTACGTGATCGTGTCGCTCGCCAACCCCGCGAACCCAGAAATTCGCGCCTGGTCCATCGTTCGCGGCACGGTCACCGAAGTGTCTTTGGCCGTCATCTAGATCCCCGTACCCGCACTGTCACTACCGACCGGGCTTACACGGCCCCAAGCCCTGAATTCGAGGCTAGCTCGGGCCCATGGCACGTGAATCCGGTACTTTCTGCGCCCATGGGATCGGATCAGGCGCTGTTCACTTTGCATAGAGCTGAATTTCAGGCCCAGACTGCCCATCTGCTCGCTCAATAACGATAGTGCGGTTACGGCGAGTGTCAGGCTCAGATCTCGCCTTCGACGCCTTCCCCTAAAGGAGGCCGTAGGCCCGTCGTGGCCAGCAACGGTGTATTGCTCGCCGCGAAGACGCTCCCGGGATCCGCGTCGAGGATGATCTCGCCGCCGCGCATCACCACGATGCGCTCGAAATGCCGCGCGGCGAAATCCATGTCATGGCTGATGGCTATGACCGTCCGGCCGGCGCCCCGCCAGGCGTCCACGATCGCGCCAATCCGGCGCGTGCCCAAAGGGTCCTGACTCATTGTCGGCTCGTCCATGACCAGCACCGGCGGCTCCATCGCCAGCACTCCGGCAAGCGCGACCAGCTTGCGGGTCGAGACATCGAGGTCGTAGGGGTTCTCCGCTCGGCGTCCAGTAAGCCCGGTCATCGCGAGGGCGCTGTCGACTAGCTGGCCGACGCTCGCAGGGTCCAGCCGCAGGTTGCGTGGGCCGAAGCCGACCTCCTTCTCCACGCTGTTGTTGAACAGCTGGTCATCGGGATTCTGGAAGACGAAGCCCACAAGCCCGGCGAGCTGGTTGATGGCACGGTCGGCGATGTCTTTGCCATCGAGCGAAACGTAGCCGGAGTCTGGCCGCAGCAGGCCGTTCAGGTGCTTGGCTAAAGTGGTCTTGCCCGACCCGTTCTGGCCGACGATCGCCACGCTCTCGCCCGGCGCGACCGAGAGGCTGACGCGGCGCACGGCCTCGATGCCGCCTGGGTAGCGATGGGTAAGTTCGCTGACCGCGATCGCCACCGGAGGAACTGATCGGACCGACGGCCCGACCGCGGGCATGGCCTCGAGCTCGCCGCCGACTGCCCGATCGGCCGCCAGCGCTTCGCGCGGTGATGTTTCACCGATCACCCGACCGCCATCGAGGACGAGGCAGCGCCCCGTCTTCAGCAGGATCTGCGGCGCATGCTCCGCTACCAGGACCGCACGGCCGTCGCCGGCCATCTCCGCAAGCATCGCGGCAACGCTCTCGGTCCCAGCCGGATCGAGCTGGGCTGCCGGCTCGTCGAGGACCAGGACGTCGGTACCCATGACCACGATGCTGGCGATAGCCACCCGCTGCTGCTCGCCACCGGACAGCGTGAGCGGATCGCGTTCAGCTAGATGGGTGATTCCCAGGCGCCCCATCGCCGCGTTGATGCGTTCATCCATGTCGGCGCGCTGCACAGCCAGGTTCTCCAGGCCGAACGCGAGTTCCTCGCGCACTGTCGGCTTCGACGCGGACAGTTGCAGCGCCGGCGCCGAGAACACGATCCCAACGCGCCCGGCGAGCTGGGCCGCCGTGGCATGAACCGCGTCCTGACCGTCGACGGTGACGCTGCCGGACACGCTCGCGCGGATGACGCGCGGCACCAGTCCGGCCGCGGCCAGAGCCAGGGTGGATTTGCCTGATCCGGTGGGCCCAGTAACGCCGACGAGATCCGTTGGACCCAGGTCGAGCCCCACTCCGTCCAATGCGCGCTCCGTGCGGCCCGGGTAACGCACGGCCAGATCGCGGATCTCGAGTTGAGCACTCATCGCACGACTCCGGCGGCGACGCCTGCGATCAACAGCAGCAATGAGATGACGATGGCCAGCCGCAGCCAGCGCTCGTGCGGTGGATCGATCACGACGCGATAGGCAGTTCGGTCGCGGCGCGCACCAAAGCCGCGTGCCTCGAGGGCAAGCGTTCGTTCCCGCACGTCGATGAGCGAGCCCAGGACGATCGGCCCGATCAGCGGCACGAGCGCGCGGACGCGCGTCGCGAGGGAGCCCGCGACGGCCAAGCCACGTGCTTGTTGCGCATCGAGGATCGCGGTAGCCCGGCCCTGTAGACGCGGCACGAGCTGGATCGCGGACAGGACGACAAACGCCAGCCGGTGGCTGGCGCCTTTGTCGACCAGCGCCTCGAGCAGGTCATCGGGCAGGGTGGTGAAGAGGAACAGGATCGAAGCGACGAACACGATGGCGATCCGGGCCGCAGAAACGACGCCGAAGACGATCCCAGTCCACGACAGGCCCACCGGGCCGAAGCTGAAGATGCGCTCGACCGGGCCGGGGAAGAAGAACGCATTGACGAGCAGGATCGACCCGAACAGCAGCGCCGGGAGCCGCAGGCTGCCCAGCGTCTGCAGCCCAAGACGGCTGGAAAGCGCGATTACCACCAGACCCAGCGCGGGCGCTGGCAGCGCCCACGCGGGCAGAACGAAGGCGGTGATGGCGATCGCGACGAGCCCCAGCAGTTTCGTCACAGGATGCCGGCGATGGAGCCATGAATTGCCCGGCTTGAAATAGCCGATTGGCCGGGAGCTCATCGGCTCGGGCACAGGTGCGGCGGCGCTGCCCTCACCCGGTCAGCGCGAATCAGCTCACGCGGCGACGGTCGTCTCGCCGCGGGTGTACAGCGTTCGCACCGTCACCGGCAGCGCGGCGAGGATGAAGTACACGACCGTGTAACTGATGGTTTTGTCGAGCGGGTCGCTGGTCAGGCCCTGGGCGAAGACCGAAGTGAAGACGTTGAGCCCCAGTGTGCGGTAGAGCGACACCAGCAGGTCTGTCCCCGCCCCAGTGACGCCGCCAAAGAAGATCGCGGCAATGGGTGCGGACATGGCTGCGGCAATGATGCCCGTCGTGACGCCGCCTACCCACACCGGGAAGAGGCGCGCGTTGTCACCGCGGCGCGCCCAGTACCACACGCCGAGACCCGCGAGGACGCCGAGCGCGGCCTCGATCCAGAGGCCGACGGGGTCGCCGATGGCCAGACCCGCCAGTCCAGCCATGTTTGGATCGGCCCCCAACGCTGCAAACCAGCCCTCCGGGCCAAAGAGAAGCCGCAGCACGACGAAGACGATGAGCGCCGTAGCGACGCCGCTGCCCAGAGCGAGGTAGGAGCGGATGCGCGGCGCATCGCCCGGACCAAACCTGAACATCGATCGACCAGACAGCCACGCCACGACCACGCCGACGCCGGCGCTGAGCAGCGCATAGCTCACGAACAGGGTCTGGTTGGCGAGCAGCTGGCCCTCAAGCGACGGGTCGGCAGATGTATCGAGCGCAATGTCGGGCAGTCCCACGGTCAGCCGAATTGCGAGGAAGGTCAGGAATGCGGCGCCTATGCCGAGTGCCAGGGCCAGGAAGCCGCCAACTCGGGTGTCGTCGGCGCGCAGTTGGAACACGCCGCGCGAACCCCAGAATCCGGCCATCAGGCCGATTACAGCCGCAACCGGCGCGAAGAACGCTGCGAGCGGCGTGGCCCCGCCGGGGACCGGGAGGAGCGACCAGATCATGTTCGCAAGCAAACCTGTCAAGGCGCCGGCCCACGGCCCCGCGAGGACGCCAACCAGCACCGTGCCGATCGAGTCGAGGTAGATCGGCAGCTTGAGGAAGTACACGATCGAGCCGACGGCGATGTTGATTGCGATCGCCACGGGCATCAGGACAAGGGTGGAATTGGAGAAGTCGCGCGAGCGGCGGGCGGCATAGCCCAGCAATACCGCCAGTACCAGCAGCCCGGCGAGGTAGCCCAGCTGGAGCGGTTCGACGCAAGCTGTTCCCGCATCGACCAGCTCTGGTGTGCAAGCCCTGAATAGCCAGGTGAAGCTGTCCATCTATCCCTCTCCCTCGTACGCCCCGTCGTGCGTCAGAGTGACATGTTTCCTGTCCGCGCGGCTAGCGTCCCGACGCGCTCGATGAACCGGGTGAAGAAAGTCTCGATGTCCGCTGAGACACCGATATCGAGGTTTGGCGGGCGATTCCACACCCGGCGCCAGTCGGTCACGGTCTCGCCGCTCGTGAGCTTGCCGTCAAGTTCCACCTGGACTGCCAGCGCCTCTGTCTTGAGCAGCGCGGGGTCAAGAGCGCTCGCAACCGCGAGTGGATCGTGGATGAAGGCGCCATAGAAGCCGTCGTAACGGCTGTGGAACTCCATGTAGAACCGCAGTGCATCGTCGATGAACTGGAGCACGCGGCTTGCCTGGGGGTCGCCGGCCATGGCGTGGAGCTGGGCGAGCTGGTCGGGCAGGAACTTGGCGCGCTCGGTCACATCGAGCCCAAGAACGACCGGCCGACTCACACCGTCGGCTGTTTCCCACGCGGAGAGGACCGCCTGCATGGCTTCAGGGTCGCAGGCAGTGTTCCACTCACTCGTCGGCGCGGTATTGCCGGGCGAGCGATACGAGCCGGCCATCATCACGAGGTTTCGCAGGAGGTGCGGCAGGTTGGGCTCGCGCTCGAGCGCGACCGCGAGGTTGGTGAGTGGCGCGAGGGTGATGAGAGTCACCTCACCTGGAGCGCGGCGAGCTTCCTCGACGATCAGATCGGCTGAGTGGCGCGGGCTGACGGCGCGCGACGGTGGGGGCAGTGTGGCGTAGCCGATGCCATTGGGGCCGTGCGTCTCAGGCGCGGTCATGAGCGGGCGCTTTAGAGGCACGCGGCGCCCCAGCGCCACCTCGATGTCCGGCCGGCCGGCCAGGTCCAGAAGCGCGAGGGTGTTCTCCGCCACCTGGCCGGCGTCGACGTTGCCGCTCGTGCAGGTCACGCCGAGCAACTCGGCCTCAGGCGATGCGAGCACGTAAAGCAGCGCGAGCGCGTCGTCGATGCCGGTGTCGACGTCGATGATCAGCTTCACGGCGCTACGCTAGCGGCATGGCCGCGGAGACACAGCCGACCCTCGCCCAGCTCGTCCGGCTTGCTGTCTATGAACATTTCCTCGAGCACGGTGAGCCGCCGCTCGTCGAGGAGCTGATGCGCGACCTTTCGCTGTCGCGCGCTGAAACGGTCGCCGTCCTGCGCGACGTCGCGGAGTCGCGCGGCGTGGCCGTCGTCAAGGGCACGTCGCGCATCCTGATGGCGTGGCCGTTCAGTGCCATCGCGACGCCGTTCAAGGTCACTGCTCGCGGCCGGAGCTACTACGCTAACTGCTCATGGGACGCGGTCGCGTTTCACGCGATGCTCGACGAAGATCCCATCCGGATCGACTCGTTCTGCCATCACTGCGCGCGATCCATCGCGATCGAGTTATTCGGCGGCTCCGCGACGCTCGTGGACCCAGCGACGACAATCGTCTACCTGGCGCTGCGCCCAACTCAATGGTGGGAGGACATCATCCTGAGCTGCTCGAACACGATGGTCTTCTTCTGCTCGGCCGACCACCGCGATGCCTCCGGCCTCGTGCGGGAGACCGAACAGCCCGGTGCCTCACTTACGCCCGACCAGACTCACGCGGTGGGCGTGCCTCTCTACGCCGACCGAATGAAGGTCGACTACGTCCGTCCTGGTCGAGAAGCACTCAACGCCCATTTCGCGACGCTGGGCCTGACCGGCCCGTACTGGCAGATCTGACGCCATGACCGCTGAATCATTTGTCGCGATCATCGTTGGCAGCCGCTCCGATCTGGAGGTCGTGCAGAAGGCCGCGGACACCCTCACGGCGCTGGGCGTCACCAACGAGTTGCGCGTCATCTCTGCGCACCGCGCGCCCGACCTGCTGGAGAGCTACGTGGCCGGCGCGCTAACCCGTGGCGTGAAGGTGTTCATCTGTGCCGCCGGCCTGGCCGCGCACTTGCCCGGCGTCGTCGCGTCCAAGACAACCAACCCTGTGATCGGTTTGCCAATGCCCGGCAACCTGGCCGGCGGCCTCGACGCGCTGCTGTCGATAGTGCAGATGCCCAAGGGCGTGCCCGTGGCCACGGTGGGCGTGGGCCAGGCCGAGAACGCGGCGCTGCTTGCCGCCCAGATGCTCGGCCTGAGCGATGACACGATTGCAACGGCCGTGGCGAACCACCGTGCCGCGGCCCGTAAGCAGATCGAGGACGACGCCACCAACCAGGCGTGATGCCCATCACGGCCAGGCGCTAGAGGCGAGGTCAGATCAGGCCTATGCCCTGCGCAACAAGCAACAGGCCGAAAACAACAAACGAGCCGGCCGCAAAGATTTTGATGGCTCGTTCGGGCAGGCGCGTTCCAAGGAATGCGCCGATCGCGATGGCAATGGCGTCCGCTAGCACCATGCCGGCGGTCGAGCCGAGCCAGGTTCCCCAGGGCTCCTCGGTGGTGGCGAGAGTGATCGTGGCGAGCATCGTCTTGTCGCCGAGCTCAGCCAGGAAGAAGGCAACGCCCACTGTTACCAGCGCCCACCGGCCCGTCCGTTTGGCGCGGCCCTGATCTGTCTCCGCAAGCTTGTCGCCGCGCAGGGTCCACACTGCGAACGCAAAGAAGGCCAATCCGGCCACAATCTGGATAAGCGCGGTGGGCAGAGCCAGCGCAAATGCGGTTCCCAGCAGCACGGATCCCGCGTGCACCAGCAGTGTTGCCAAGGTTACGGCCACGAGGACAGTCACTGCCTTGTAGCGCGCGGCAAAGGCGAGCGCCATGAGCTGGCTCTTGTCGCCGAGCTCGGCGAGGAAAATGACTCCGAAAGAGAGCAAGAAGGCGTTCATTGGATTTCCATGCGCTGCATAGACTCGCGCAATGAACCTGGATCGGCAGGAGCTGCCCCCGTCGCGCGCCAATGAACCGCCGCAGCGCGTGCAGGAGTTGCGCCCACCACTGCTGGGCGACTGGTTCATATACCTCTCGGTCATTGTGCTGTTCTGCGGTGTCATCGCCATCACGGCGCTCGAGCTGGGCAATCCGCTCCGGTCGCCCATCGTCAGCTTCCCGGCCGTCCTTGGCGCCGCCCTGCTCGCGTTCGTTGCCGTGGACGCGGCCGTCCGAACCTGGCGCTCGGCCTTCGCGTGGCTACCCCTGTCGCGCGCTCGTGCGGCGCAGCGCGCGGTGTGGACGGTCGTACTCGTGTGCATCGCGCTGGGCAGCGTTGGGCTGATCGCCTACCTGGTCGTCGGGTGACCCTGCCCGGGCCGCCCGGCGTCCCACCGTGGCTCGCTGCGCTGCTCAACTACTGCTCGCGCTGCGGCGCGCCACTGGCCCACGGGCCCATTCCCAACGAAACGCGCGACCGCCTCGCCTGCGCGACGTGCGGTTTCATCGCCTACGTGAACCCGCGCGTTGTCGTCAGCACCCTGCCGGTTACCGCCGACGGGCGCCTCGTCCTGATCCGGCGCGGCATCGAGCCCGGCTATGGCCTTTTGGCCCAACCGGGCGGCTTCCTGGAGATCGATGAGACGGCGCACGAAGGCGCCATCCGTGAGACGCTCGAGGAGACGGGTTACGAAGTGGAGCCAACAGCTCTGGTTGGCGTCTACAGCCGGCCGCAGGCAGCCGTCGTCGTGATTGCCTGGGAAGCGCGGGTCGTCGGTGGCGCGCCGACCACATCTGAAGAGACGCTTGAAATCAGAGCCTACGCGCCGGACGAGATCCCGTGGGCGCAACTGGCTTTCGCCACGACGACCTGGGCAATCCGCGATTGGGTCCGATCAAGGCACCCGACCCTGGGCTACCCACCCGCGACGAACGACCACACGAGATGGCCGGGAGAGTCCGCCTAGATAGTCGCGATGTTGCTGAAGCCGCCCACGAGGCCGGCCGCAACTCCGAACGTGAGCAACACCATCGCCATTCGCCGGCGCTTGGGCGCGAGAAAAACCGCGAGCAGCGCGGCGAAGGCGACGGTCGCCACCTTGGCCAGCGTGACACCGGGTACGCCGGATTCCTCGAAAAGCGTCACCACGATCGGGTTGGCCTCGGCGCCCACGCCGTGGCGCGCGATCATGATCAGGAACGACGCCCAGTCGAAGAAATGAGCCAGCGCAAGGAACCCCAGCGCCGCGGGCAGTGGCATAGGACTATGGTCCTAGTCGGGCACTAGTACTGTCTAGGGGCATGGGCCTCTCAACGGTGCGCCGGCGCACCGGGTCGCACCTCAGCCCAAGTCCACGAAAACGTTCTTGGTCTGGGTGTACTCGTCGAGGGCGGTCATGCCCAGCTCGCGCCCCAGGCCGGACATCTTGTAGCCGCCGAACGGCGCTTCAGTGTGGATCGTCTCGTTGCTGTTGACGCTGATCGTGCCTGAGCGGATGCCCTTGGCGACGCGGATTGCGCGGCCGATGTCCCGCGTCCAGACGCTGCCCGCCAGCCCGTAGGGCGTAGCGTTGGCCAGCCGAACCGCTTCCTCTTCCGAGTCGAACGGGATCACGCCGACCACCGGGCCGAAGATCTCTTCGCGGATGAAGCGCATGTCAGCGTTGGCGCCATCAAGGATGGTCGGCATCAAGAACGCGCCGTTAGCCAGAGCCGCGTCACTGGGAGGTACGCCGCCAGTCACGAGAGTCGCGCCCTCCTCCTGCGCTGAAGCGACGAACTCCATGACGCGCTCGCGCTGGCGCTGGTGAACGAGGCTGCCAACTTGAGTCTTGTCTTCTGCCGGGTCACCCACCACCAGCTTGTTGGTTTGCTCCGCGATCAGCTGCACCACGCGCTCGTGGACTGACCGCTCGACCAGGATGCGGCTGCGCGCCGTGCAGTTCTGGCCGGCGTTGTCGAAAACGCTGTTGGGCATGGCGGCGGCGAACTTCTCGAGGTCCGCGTCGGCAAAGACGACGTTGGGCGACTTGCCGCCCAGCTCCAACGAGATGCGCTTCACGTTGTTGGCCGCGAGCCGCATGATTTCCTGGCCCGTCGTGGTCTCGCCGGTAAATGCGACCTTGCCAACGCCCGGGTGCGCCGCCAGCGCGGCGCCCGCCGTGCCGCCGGGTCCCGTGACGACATTCACCACGCCCGGCGGAAAGCCAGCCTCGAGCGCCAACTCGGCGAGTCGAATGGCGGACAGCGGCGTCCAGCTTGCTGGCTTGAGGATGCAGGTGTTGCCCGTGGCGAGCGCCGGGCCAAGCTTCCACGCGGCCATGTTCTGGGGGAAGTTCCAGGGCACGATCAGGCCCACCACCCCGATTGGCTCGCGCAGCGTGAAGTCGAATCCCGGGATCGAAGTGGGAATCGTGTTGCCGAAGTGCTTGTTCGCGGCGCCGGCGTAGTACTCGAGCACGAGGCTCACCGCGAATGACTCGCCGCGCGAGGCGACGATGGGCTTGCCGACGTTCTCGCGGTCAATCTGGGCCAGCTCCTCGTTGGCCTTCTTGACCAGGTCGGCGAACTTCTGGAGGGTGCGCCCGCGCTTCGACGCGGACCACTTCGAGTACGGACCTTCGAACGCTTTCCGCGCCGCTTCGACCGCGCGGTCGACGTCCGCCTTGCCGCCAAGGGGGACGTGAGCGATGACCTCGCCCGTGGCCGGATTCAGGACCTCAAAGGTCTGGCCGTCGAGTGCGTCCACCTGCTCGCCGCCGATGAACATCTTGGCCTGCCGCGGCGTCGCGGCCACAGTTGCTTCGCTCAATAGATCCGGCGCGTGTCGTCCGACACGTGCAGGGCGAACGTCTCGTCGGGGATGCGCTCGTCCAGGCTGACCGTGACCGCTTCGGCGTGACGCGTCATGGCTTCCGCGACGTGCTCGGCGATCAGCACGATCATGCCCGTCTGCAGGTCGACGCCCACCTCGAGCCAGTGGTCGGGTCGGTCGGTCAAAACATGGCTAGTCCGTGGGTGGTCGCAGCGCAGCAGCGCCGCTTCGCGGCCGTTGGCCATCTGTTGCGTTCCGCGGCGATACACGACACCTGTCATGAGGATGTTGTGGCAGAAGCCGCGGGGATGGACAAAAGTGTCCGCGAGCGACTCTGCGGGGAGCGTTGTGACCGGCACGTAGATGCGCGACCACGGCGGCAGGTCAGTTGATTCAGCGCCAACGGGTCGCCGCGGCAAGTGCCGCTCCGTCGTCGTGTTGCCGGCCGCATCGTAGGTCTGGACCTTCTCGCCGTCCGCGACCCAGACGTCGTAGTTGCGGTCAATGCCCGTGCCGCGGCTGCTCACGACTTTGGCGTGGCTCGGGTGGCGCAACCACACATCGTGCGTCTCAGCCTCGTCGCCGTTTGCCGTCACGCGCTTGTCGACGATGCGCATGCGCAGCGAGTCAAAGCGCAGCTCGGCCTCCGCCATGAAGTCGAAAAGCTCGGCGAGCTCAGGCTGGGTGGCGACAGGCAGGGCCGGCTGCTCGGCCGGTCGCAGCTGGGGCAGGTTGGTGGCCGGTGGAGCGTCGTGCATCGGTGGCCGATTGTAGCCGGGCACCCTTAGCGCAGGAGCAGGCCGGTGATCGCCCTGTTCCGCTCGATGCTCGCCCGCAGCCGCTTCTGGAATTCCGGATCACCTCGACGCGCGTCGATGTGGCTGGCAATCGCGCGTCGCATCTCCTCGTTGGCCGACGCGCCGTCCACGGCTGCCAGGACGTCGAGCATGTCGGCCTGATCGCCGGAAAGGCGCACCGTGCGTGTTCGCGTCCCGCCCGTGCGTGCCATTAGGTGTCATGGTACCACGACACCGCCTACCCAGCGTGGTCGGGGCTGATTTGGTCGGGTCGGCTCTTGCGGCTGGGAGCGGGCAGGCGTAGTCAGTCGGCCATGACTGCCATTTACACTCCGACGATGACCCAGCCTTCCTCCGGCGCAGACGCCGCACCCGCCACGCGCACAGAGAAGGACCCGCTCGGTCCGCTCGACGTGCCGGCGGACGCCTATTACGGCGTCCAGACCCAGCGCGCGATCAACAACTTCCCGATCAGCGGCCGGCTGCCCGACTACGCGCTGGTCGCTGCGGCGGTGAACGTCAAGAAGGCCGCCGCCCGGGCCAACCGCCAGACCGGGCGCCTACCCGATGGGATCGCCGCGGCCATCATCCAGGCCGCGGACGAGATCCTCGGTCTGCACGAAAGCGACCTACGCCAGACGTTGATCGCCAATTTCCGGGTCGATCCCTTCCAGGCCGGCGCGGGCGTCAGCCACAACATGAACACCAACGAGG
>JBDTUR010000025.1:0-16703 GCA_040007635.1 Chloroflexota bacterium | reverse complement strand
CTTCCTTGAAGACGTGCGCGAGCAGCACCTTGACCTCGTCGATGCCGCACAACACCGCGTCGCGCCGGCCGAACACCTCCATGGCCACCATGGGGTCGAGCCCTTCACGAGCGAGGATGTCCTCGGCGCGCGAGAAATAGACGTCAGCCGATTCGCCCGACAGGATCTCGCGCGACGGCCGGCGACGGATGCCATTTGCAAACGGCGGCTTTAGTGTGCTCACGAAGCCGTCAGTATGACGCTCAGCGCGCGGTCCATCGACTAAAACTTCTCGACTAATTAGGATCAAGGTCCGAAAGGTCACCAAGCGCGGCGCGTGTTCTTTGCGCTGACACCAGGTTTTCCTTCTGGTCGTATCGCGTGAGCGCCTCGTACAGGGCCGCTCGCGCCTCGGGCATCTGACCGCCGGCCTTTAGGACATGAGCCAGAACGATTAAGCAGTCGGCCTGCATGTTTATGTCGTCGGTCCCGATCGACAGTTCTACCGCGGCCCGCGCGAGCCTTTCCGCCTCCCCGAAATCGTGATGGTGTGCCTGGAGCCGGGCGCGCGCGCGCAGCCAGCGGATCTCCGGGTCGTAATCATCGAGAGGCTTGGTTGAAGCGTCTATGACGAGCCGCTCGGCCTCGTCCGGCTTGCCTTGGAGCACGAGCGTTTCGGCGAGCGAGGCCGCGACGCTCGACGCTATGCGCGTCTTTCCGAGTGTCTCAAGTACCGGATAACTCGCGCGCAACTCCGCCTCGGCAGTGTCATAGCTTCCGGCGAGCATCTCGATTAACACCCCAGCGACGCCGCGCGCCCACGCAGCGTCAGACACCAAACCTAGCTCCTCGAGCATCAGGCGCGCTCTGACGGCCATGGTCCGCGCTTGGTCGAAGTCGCCCCGCATCGCGATGACGAATGAGACGTAAGTCCGGACGATCGCCGCGGCACGCAGGTTGTTTTCCGCCTGGTCGAGCAGCCGCTCGCCCTCGACGACGGCCTCCGAAGTCGGAATCGGCCCGTATGGAAGCCGTCCGGCGAGCACCAGCAACGCGCGTGCTTCGATGTGCTTGTTGCTGGCCGCACGCGCATACTCAAGCGCATTCGCAGCGCCCTCGGCCTGTCGTGGATCGCCAGAGGCGCCCGCGTGGAAAGCGAATAGCAACCACGCACCGGCGAGTCCATTCGTTTCGCCTAACCGACCAAACACTTCGATCGCGTGCTCCACCATATCGGAGTCGGCCGGTTCGCCGATGAAGAATGTGATGTTTGCGCGCGCGACTCGTGCCCGCCATTCGAGGCTTTCGTTGCCCTCTGAGCTGGCCAACGCGACCACCTCGTCGAGGTGGGCGATTCCGGCCGCGCCATCTCCCAGCAGGCCCTCGACCACCCCTAGCAACATCGCCGCCTCCGCCCACGCGTTTCCCGGGTCGAGGATGGCCGTGGCTCGCCGGAACAGATCCAGCGCGGCTGACAGGTCCCCGCGCCCAAGCGCCGGCTCGCCACTCCGTACGAGGAACTCCGCGGCGCGCGCAGCGAGAGGCATGAGCACAGCGTCGTCCTCGCCGAGGTCGACGCGGTACCGATGTGCCTGCTCCAGGTGATACGCAATTATCTCGACATGCTCTGATAGACGGTCGTCGGCGGCGCGCTCGAGCCAGTCTGCGAACCGCTCGTGGAGCTGCGCTCGGTCGGCCTTGGGTAGCGCCTCGTACGCGGCGTCGCGGATAAGCAGGTGTCGGAACTTGAACGTATCGCCCGCGACTAGGTCGCTGCGCTCCGGACGCACCAGTTCTTTTCGGACGAGGGCCATCAGCCCGCGCGCGACGCCTGCGCGTATCGCGTGCGGAGCCAGTTCGCTCACAGCATCCTGCTCGAATACACGCCCGACCACCGATGCGCACTCGGCGATAGCGCGTTCCGTTACGGGCAGCTGGTCCAGCCTCGCAGCGAGCAACGCGCGGATCGTCGGCGGCACGCGTACGGTGTCCACTTCGCCATGTACGCGCCACGAGCCGTCGGTATTCGCCAAGACTCCCTCGTCGATGAGCATGCCGAGCATCTCCTCCAGGTACAGAGGATTGCCTTCTGCCACGGTCAGGATCCGTTTACGCAAGGACGGCGGGAGGGCATTTCCACCCGGAAGTGCATCGATCAATTGGTCGCTGGCGTCGCCGGCCAGCGGCTCAAGCAGGATCGACGTGGCGTTAACCTTGCCGCCGCCCCAGCCGGGCCGCTTGTCTAGGAGATCGGGTCGTGCCGGGCACAGCACGACCAACGGCACATCGCGGGCGAGGTCGACCACGTGTTCCAATAGGTCAAGGAACGCGGGCTCTGCCCAGTGAATATCCTCGACGAGCACGACGAGCGGTCGTCGCCTGCCGACATGCTCGAGGAGCTTGCGCGTCGCCCAGAAGATCTCTTCCTGCGGCGCGGCATCGGCTGAGAGACCGATCGCGCTCGCGACGCGGGCGGCGATGTGGAGGCCGTCCCTTTCGTCGCTCACCATGCCCTCCAACTTGCTGAGGGCCGTCGCCGGGGTGTCGCTCTCGCCGATGCCTGCTGCCATATTGACGATCTCGCGCAACGCCCAGTAGGTGATGCCTTCACCGTACGGGAGACAGCGCCCTTTGAGCACGGTTGCCTCCGATGACACCGAACCGAGAAATTCGACCACCAACCGGCTCTTGCCGACGCCAGCCGCTCCAAGCAAGGTGAAAAGCTGGCACGCGCGGTCGACAATCGCAGTTCGATAGGCTTCATGGAGTCGGCCGATCTCGCGCTCACGCCCGACCAGCGGCGCCAGTAGGCGCCGGGCGTGTCCGCCACTGACATGCGCCGATACCGACAGAAGCCGGTACGTGGATTTGGGGCTCTTGACGTCGAGCGTGATCGGGTCAACCAACTCGAAGGAGACGGCGTCGCGGACCAGTCCTGAAGTCGCCTGCGTCAGCAGGATTTCGCCGGGGCCGCCGGACTCGGCCAGGCGCGCCGCCGCGTTCGCGGTGTCGCCCGCCATCTTGTTCCCGTTCATCGCATCGCCGGCGATCACTTCACCTGTGCTGATGCCGATCCGAAACGTGATTGCCAGCCCGCGCTTTGCTTGATATTCGGCGTCCAACTCGCTCAACGCGTCCCGGATCGTTGACGCTGCCCGGACCGCGCGCACGGCATCGTCTTCATGGAGCGTTGGAATGCCAAAGACGGCCAATGCACCGCCCACGAACTCGTCGACCGTGCCACCGTGTCGCTCCACAATCGGCTTGATCTCGCGGAAGTACTCGCTGGTTAGCATGCCCAAAGCCTCGGGGTCGACTTGTCCGTCAAGAGTGGACCTGGCCCTCACTTCGACGACGACCGCGGTCACTATCCGCCGCGTCGGGCGTGGAGCCACGCCTTCGACCTTGTCTTGGGACGGTGAGCTTCGTATCACCGCGAGGACCCGCGCGGCGATCGCGTCGGCGTGGCGCTCGATGCCACCCACAGACGCGTCAACGCGCTGGTCTAGCTGAAGCAGATAGCCGAGCGACCCAGACGGGGGTGCATCTTCCAGCTGTACTGGCACGACAGGTAGGTGGCGCCCCACTGCTAGCGCGACTTCGCGCGCGACATGATCCGAGCGGTTCGCAGCGTCCGAGATCAGGACGACCAAGAGGCTGGCGCTGGCGATCGCGTTGGAGATCTGCTCCGCCCACGGCCGTGACCCGACCACGTCGTCGGGAGCCATCCACGTGCCCACACCTACGCTGGCGATCGCGGTGCGCAGCCGGCGCGCCTGAGCCGCGTCGCGGCTACTGTGGCTCAGGAAGACCTCACCGGCCACGGGCGCGACTCAGGCGAGCAAGACAGCGAAGACGTGCACGATTGAAAGCCCCCTTTGCGGCATGCGACCTGCGGAGATAGACGCTCACGATCAGCAAATGGCCGGCGACTCTTGGCTGCTCCGCGGCTATCGCGCGTTCCTACCTTCTGCGAGATGCGAGGTGTCCGGGCCTTTTCAAAGGCGATTGTGGTGATTTTCGTGTGCCAGCGGAGCGACGCCTACCCAAGATCCTTGATCTCCTCAGCGGTAACGCCAAAGCGTTGCAACATCCCCGCAATTGCGGCCTTCTCCATCATCCCCATGGGTCCGCGATTGAGGAATCCGCCGCCGCCACTGGCATTTGCGACATTGGTGGCGAGGCCGATGAGGACAGCCGCGAACGCGCGCCGTTCGGTCGGCGGCAATCTCGCCACGATGGCGGCCGTCTGGTCGAGTCCGTCCGGAGCCGACCGAGAGTCTGCGTTCCAAGCAGCGCCGAGCCCGTTGAAGTCAGACGCAACTGAAGCGAATACATCCTTTGCCAGCCCATCCGACGACGGGGCCCCACTCGCCAGAAATGCCAGCAGTGCCTGCTGCTCGGCTGGGTCGATTCCAGAGTCCATTCCGGCGACAGCCTGAAATGCCCAAAACGGGCTGAATTGGAGCGTGCGCCAGTCCTCGTCACCGAGCGAGTGCTGATTCGCCATGATTACCTCCAGATGGCTTCGCAATATGCGACCGATTCTCTCCACCCTACTGCACATCGACCCCGCTGACGCACGCAACCTTTAGAGTGCGACGCCGATGCCCGCTGACGTATTCATAAGCCACAGCAGCAAAGATGTTGGTGCCGGACGCGAAATGCGGGCAGCGCTCGCTAAGGTCGGGCTGAGCTCGTGGGTAGCCTCTGACGACGTTGTGTCCGCCCGGCCATGGGCCGAGCAGATTGCCGCGGCGATCGACGGCGCGAGGCTGCTCGTCATAGTCGTCACGGCGGCGGCCAATCAATCCGACCATGTCGCGCGCGAGGTCGCGATGGCGGTCGGCCGTGGAATGCCGGTCCTTCCGGTGCGCCTCGAACCGGTGCAACTGGCGGGATCCCTCCACTACCTGCTTCAGCTCGTCCAACGGATGGACGCTTTTCCCGGTGGCATCGCAACGCACGCAGAGGGAATCGCCGCACGCGCGGCGGTGCTCGCGAATGCGAACTCGCAGTCGCGTGGGGCTCCGGCCGCAGCGCCGGTCCCGCCAGTCACAAGAGTGCCGCGAGCGACGCGACGCACGGTGACGGTGGTGCTCGCCGCAGTCTCGGCGACCACAGATCTTGGCCAACAACTCGACCCCGAGGCGCTTCGAGGGTTGATGGGGCGCGTCTTCGTGGAGCTCAGGCAGATCGTTGAGCGCCACGGGGGGACCATCGACAAGTCCCTAGGTGATGACCTAGTCGCGATCTTCGGTATCCCGATCGCGCACGAGGACGACGCCCTCCGGGCGGTGCGCGCGGCTGCCGAGGTTGGCTCCAAGGTCGTGACGCTCAACGAAGAACTCCGCGCACGCAGGGCCGTCTCGATCGCCTATCGCATCGGAGTCGCGACCGGGGAGGTCCTGGCCGGCGACCCTGGCGTCGACCACTCGCTCATCACTGGTGACACCGTCAACACAGCCGCCCGGCTTCAGCGCGCTGCGCAGCCCGGAGAGAGCGTGTTCGATCCGGAAACGTACTGGCTCGTTCGCGACGCCGTGATCGTGGAACCGGTTGAGTCCACCGCCGCCAACGAGGAAGCGACGGCGCAGGCCTACCGGCTCGTCTCCATTGCAGCCGACGTCGCAGGTCGCACCCGTAGGCTGGACACGCCGCTGGTCGGCCGTGAGCGCGAGCTAGCTCGCCTTGACCAGGCTTACGGTCAGGCCGTCGCGGACCGGTCGTGTCAGCTCTTCACATTGCTAGGCGCGGCCGGCGTAGGGAAGAGCCGCCTCGTCGCTGAATTCACCGCGTCTGTCGCAGACCAAGCGCAGGTTTTGAAAGGACGCTGCCTACCCTACGGCGAGGGCATTACGTACTGGCCGATACGCGAAATCGTCCACCAGGCCTCACATATCGACGAGGGTGACTCGCCCGAGGACGCACGAGCCAAGCTGGACGAGCTGCTGGCCGCAGAGCGCGAAAGCGACCGCTTGGCCGCACGCATTGCCAGCGCAGTCGGGTTGTCACTAGAGGATGCTCCGCAGGAGGAAATCTTCTGGGCGACTCGCACACTGCTCGAGCACCTCGCAAGGGAGCGCCCCCTGGTAGTTCTCGTCGAGGACATCCATTGGGCCGAGCCGGCGCTGTTCGACCTGCTTGAGCACGTGGCCGACCTGGCGCGTGACGTGCCGCTGCTGATCCTCTGTCCGGCGCGTCCCGAGTTGCTCGACAAGCGGCCCGGATGGGGCGGCGGCAAGGTTAACGCGACCACAGTCCTGCTCGACGCGCTCGGGAGCGAGGCCACCGCCAAGCTGATCGATGCACTGCCGGGTGGCAGGGCGCTTCCGAAATCGCTCCGCGAACGCATCCTCACGGCGGCGGAAGGGAACCCCCTCTACGTCGAGGAGATGCTGGGTATGTTGCTGGACGAAGGGTTGCTTGCGGAGGACGGCGCCAGCTGGCGGGCAACGGCCGACCTCGAGCGGGTCAAGGTGCCCCCCACGGTCAAGGCTCTGCTCGCGGCCCGTCTCGACGGCCTTGCTCCGGCCGAGCGGTCTATTGCCGAGCACGCGGCAGTCATCGGTCGGGTGTTCGAACAAGCCGCCATCGCGGCGCTCGCGCCCGAGTCGCTGCGGCCCGAAGTGACCCGGGGCTTGTTGGCTCTCGTCCGGAAGGAGCTGGTTCGTCCCGAACGCAGCGACATTGTTTCAGGAGATGCATTCAAGTTTCGTCACCAGTTGATCCGCGACGCGGCTTACGAAACGCTGCCGAAGGCCGAGCGGGCCGAGTTGCACGAACGGTTCGCTGGCTGGCTGGCGAATGCCGCGGGCGAACGGGCGTTGGAGTACGAGGAGATCATTGGCTACCACCTCGAGCAAGCCCATCGCTATCAAACAGAGCTGGGCGGCGACGGCGAGCGCGTCGCGCAGCTTGGCCAACGCGCGGGTGAGCTATTGGCTCGGAGTGGCGAGCGCGCCATCAGACGCGGGGACGTGGCAGCTGCGATGGACTTCTTGACGCGTGGAGTTGGACTGCTCTCGCCCGGCCGCGAGCGGGCACGGGCAGCGACGTCACTCGCCGTAGCCGAGAGCCTGGTGGGCGAAAGCAGATCTGCCATGTCGCGTCTGGACGAGGTGATAGAGGTCACACGTTCGCTGGGAGACGAACAGCAAGAGTGGCATGCGCGCGTGGAGCGTGCCAGGGCCGGCAGCTGGGCAGGCGAACACACGGACCAGCGCATTGTCGACACTGCAATGGAATTCTTTGAGAGGACTGGAGACACGGAGGGTCTCGCAGATGCGTGGGCGTTGCGCGTGAGGCTTGCAGGACTGACAGGCGACCCTGGACAAACGACAGCTTTGACGAAAGCGATGGATTACGCACGCCTCGCGGGTAACAAGAATCTTGAGGCGCGGTCCCTGATCATGCTGTCCGGCAACCTGACGTTTGGGCCAGCTCCCGCTTCTGAAGCCGTGGTCGAAGTTGAACGAGCACTCACGCTTGCTGGAAGCAACCTCAGGGCAGCCGCCAGGGTACGCTCCAATCTGTCGTTGCTCGTAGCGATGAGAGGCGACTTCGACCAAGCGCGCAAATTGTCGACGGAGGCGAAACAATCACTCGAGGAGCTCGGGCTTACTTTCGACGCGGCCGTTGTCTCGATGGGCATAGTCTGGATGGAGATGCTCGCCGCCCGTTACGACGTAGCAGAGGCGTCGGCGCGGGAGATCTACGCAACCCTTGATCGACTCGGCGACACCGCCTATCTATCGAGCAATGCCGGACTGCTCGCGGAGGCGCTCGTCCTCCGCGGCCAGGACGACGAGGCCGAACGCTACGCACTAGTGGCCTCAGAGATATCGGCCGACGACGATTACGACGCGCAGGTCCGGTGGCGTCGCGCTCATGCACGCGTCCTCGCGCATCGCAGCGATCACGAAGGAGCGGAAGCAGTGGCGCGCGACGCTGTCGAGATAAGCACCAGAACTGACGATCTGAACGTTCAAGGCGACTCACATGCTGTGCTCGGAGAGGTTTTGGCCGCCTCGGATAAACCGTTCGACGGGAGGGCTTCGTTCGAGCGTGCGCTAGCGAGCTACGCGCAGAAAGAGAACGTCGTGGCATGGGAGCGAATCCGGCGCGTGCTCGCTGGCGAACCTGCCATCGTCGAGGGCTAGCTCATTTTCGCGACGTTGGCTCCTCCGCCCTACGCTGCATCCCCTAAACTCCTGAACGATGACGAGCAGCGCGGCGTCTGCGTCCAAGGCGCAACCGCGCGGGTGGCAGGCGACGCTCGCTGTTCTGGTGATCATGGTCGGCATCGTCGGCGCGGGGTTCGTGGCGCAGAACGCTGTCGCGGACGTGCCCAACCAGCCGGTTAACGTGGGCCATGGTGTGAGCCTCGTCCCGCCGCCTGACTGGGAGTTCGTGGGACGGGCCGACGACCGGGACACAATCATTCTCAGCCGTGGCAGCGGCAGCCTCGCCATCAACGTCTCCGAAGGCACTGACGAGCTCGCTGCGCTGATGGCACTGCACGACGAATGGACCGCGACCGGGACGGTGAGCGCGGGCGAGGTCCGCGCTGCGACGGACCTGCACGGCTCGCTGCCCGCCGCGCGCTTCACCTATTCGGGCACGTTCGAGGAACTGGCCAGCTCCGTGGAGGGCGAGGTCGCCGGGGTTCGAGGAACTTCGGTCATCGTCTTATTTGACGGCTGGGCTGACGTGGGCGAGTTTGCCGGAGTGGCCGACGACATCAACGCGATCATTGCTGGGACGACGATCCCATGACCGCTGCCTTTGGCCCGCCGCCGAGCTCTGCGAACCAGCGCCGTCGACCCACTCCACGCTGGGGAGTCCAGACTGGCCTGGTCCAGCCGCGCCAGCCTGCGTTCTGGCTGTTCGTGGTGGCCATGGTGCTCGGCGGTCTGTACTTCCTGCTCACGCAGCTGATCGAAATCGTCATTTCGCCCGCCGGCTGGGCGCTGTCGTGGCTGCTCTTGTTGCTCTACATCGTCCCCGTCTTCCTCGTTGTCCGTTGGCTTGATCTGTACGAGCGCGAGCCGCGCTCCTTGCTGATCGGAGCGTTCCTGTGGGGGGCAATCGTCGCGGAGATGTTCTCCGGCCTCGGCAACGATGCGTGGGGCGTGGTCATTACCAGGCTGTTCGGGCCGGAGTTCGCTTCCCACTGGAGCGCGGCGCTGACTGCCCCGGTAATCGAAGAGATCTACAAGTACCTGGGCATCGCCGTGCTCTTCTTGATCGCGCGCGCGGAGTTCGACGACTTGATCGACGGCTTCGTATACGGCGCGCTGATCGGCCTTGGCTTCGCCGTCGCCGAGGACGTCTCTTACTTCATTTTCGTCTTTGGCGGCGACGTTCCGTCTGTCATCCAGGGCTTTTGGGTGCGCGTCGTTGGCTCAGGCCTCTACAGCCACGTCACGTTCACTGGCATCGCGGGCATCGGCTTCGCCTACTTCGTCACGCGGCGGTTGGACCAGCCACTGATGCGCCGCCTCCTGGTTGCCGGGGCGCTACTCCTGCTCGCGATCGTCGCGCACTTCGTCTGGAACTCGCCCTTCCTGCGCGACCTCGACATCATCCTGTACGGCGCATTCAAGGGCCTCCCCTTCCTCATCGGACTGATCATCCTGCTGTACCTGGCGCGCCGGCGCGAGCATTCAGCCCTCAGCGAGATTCTCGCCGGCGAGGTGGGCCAGCCCGGACTAGTGGCGCCAGAGATGGAGGCCCTGCTCGACCGCGGGTCGCGCCGCGCGGCGTCGCAACGTATCCGCGTCGCCGGCGGACGCGAGGCGGAGCGGCTCTTGAAGCAGCTCCAGCGCGAACAGTTGAAGCTGGCGCTGGTCGCATCCTCGGTCGACTCCACGGACGACGCGCAACTGGTCCAGCAACGCGCTGTGAACGAATCGCTCCGCTTCCGGCTGTGGCAGATGCCTGGTGTCGCGGCTGCTCTCGGCGTCGCGCCTGAGGCTGCCGAAGCGACACTTCGAGCCGTATCTGCCTTTACTCCGGACCGGCTTGTTGGGGCGCAGGGCGCGTGGGCGTGGGCGCGGCCCGATCAGTCCGAGCGACGACGGGTCGGCCTGGCCCCGGGACTCCCGCTTGATGTGGTCGAGGAGCGTCCGGAGGGCTGGGTGCTTGTGCGTTCACAGAGCGGCTGGTACGGCTGGACCGGCGCGCCCTACCTGACCGGTTTCACGGGCACCACCTAGCGGGTAACCGGACAGTCGCACGTGATGCTCCGGGTGCAGTCCACTTTGTGGGCCACGTTTAGGAGCGTCTCGGTGGGAAGGTTGCCAAACGCTCTCAGGGCGTTCCGCGTCAATCAACTTCGACTCCGAACTGCGTCCTGCCGGAGCTGGTTCGGCTTTCGATAACTGGCTGGCCCAGCTGAGGTGACGCAGATGCCATTTGTTGGGAGCACAGTTGACGATAAGCCACTGTCCGTGACATGCCAGCTTGCAAGCGCCGGAGGCAATAACTCGACATTCGCTACACCGTCGCGGCTGCGGACGAACTCGATGGCGCCCCGACCGCAAGGGTTCGTCTGGAAACCAGCGTGAATCAGTCCTTCTAGTTCATTGCGGCTTTGGAATCGCAGATGCTGCACCTGCTCATTTCGACTGACCAGATGGTGGGACTCCGCTTCCCCGTAGTTCGCGAGTAGCCGGCCATTGTGCGGAGCGCTGAGATCGGGGTGACAGCCGCGCGCGGCGATTTCATTCGTGAGTGCCGAAGGTTTCCCCGAAACGGCCACAGGCAAGAGGTCGGCGGGCCAATTTCGCAGCGGCGTTTCCGCGGCACCATGGCGTTGATGGAACTGCTTGCTGTATTGCGGCGCTAGCGCGGGTGGCTTTCACTTTCACTGTCGCTAACTGCCGGTACGAACTTGTCGTAATCACCCACTGGCTACCACTCATCGACGTGTATAGTGCCGGCCTTGCGGCTGTTCGGCGGTCCGCTGAGCAGTCAAACTGGTGCCGTCGAGAGGCGGCGAAGGGAGGGTCACAACGTGGAAGTTCTGCTCTATATCGTTGTCTGGGCCGTGATTTTCGGCACCATCGGGTATGCACTTGCTCCGAGTAAGGGACGAGAGCCGGTGATGTGGGCAGTCATATGCGCGATCACCGGCATCATCGGCGTGATCGTGCTTCTGGTGCTTCCGCGGCAGAACCAACCGACGCCCTGACTTTCACCTCGCAAGTATCGCCACCCTAAGTGTTGGCGTGGGAAGTGCGAGCGAACCTGGCTGGCGTCACTGTCTTTTTGTAGCTCGGCCGGCTGTCACGCGAAGCACCCCGCTGACGTTGCGCCACACCCTGCCCGCAGTTTCGCCACGTCGCGTCTACCTGACCAGAGGCTCCGTTGGTGGCAGTCGATACGTGCGGGATGTACCTCTAAAGTCCTCGTCGATCCCGATGGGCGAAGCCAAGATCGACCTGGCGAAATCAGATCGTCGACACGTTGCCCGGTCGCCGGGTTCCAATCGAATGTCACCGTCGAACCGGATCCGAAACCCGTTGTGGCCCTTGCCTAAGGAGACATGTCGAAGGACATTTGACGGCATTACCCTCGACCATTCGCCGGCCGCACGTCACTAACGTGCGGCCGTACTCCGTACACTGCGCCAATGTCGGCTAGAGGTCGCCGCCCGCGGGTTACACCTGTCCTTGAAGTTGAGGACCTGGAGGCATCGCTCGCTGCGATCGGCCTCAAGCCAGGCCAACCGGTGGTAGTGCTGATCGGCGGTGCGGCGGGCATTGATGCTCAGGCGGCCGGGCAGTTGCTGCCAGTAGTACGCGAAGGCGTGATGGCCACTGCCCAGTTGGTTGGCGCGGCAGTCGTCGATGGGGGCACCGATTCTGGCGTAATGGCCCTGGCCGGACAGGCTCGCGAAGAGCTCCATGCGGACATCCCGCTTGTGGGCGTGGCACCGCTGGGTAGAGTCACTGTGCGGGGGGTACCAGCAGCGGTCGGCACCACCGCGCTCGAGCCCCGTCACACGCATCACGTCCTCGTGCCCGGCAGTCAATGGGGCGACGAATCGGTCTGGCTCGTCCGCGTCGCACGACTGTTGGCCGCTGGGCGCCCAGTCGTGGCGGTGCTGGTCGATGGCGGACCGATCGCGCTGTCCGAGGCGCTCGAATGCGTCGGCGAGGGCTGGCCGCTGGTAGCGCTCGCCGGCAGCGGGCGGAGCGCGGATGTGGTTGCCGAGTACGCGCGTGGCGCGAGCAGCTCGCGCATTGCAGCAGACCGCTCGGCGCTCCACGTCTCCGAGCTATCAGCTGGCGCCGAGGCACTGGCCAGCACGGTGCGCCGGTTGCTTGAGCCAACTGGCGAGCTGTCCCAACCGCAGGCAAAACAGAGTGTGGATTACCCGGCGCTCTACCTCGCCGCCTCCGGCGCCTCGCGACGCGGCCAAACAAACCTCAAGCGACTGGCACTCGGTGAGATCGGGTTCACCCTCGCCGGTCTTGTAATTGGTGGCATCGCAAGCCAATTTAAGCCCACACAACTGAGTGACTTCGCCGCACGGATAACGGTCGCCGTCGCTGCTATCCCCTTCCTGGCAGCCCTCATTCTCAAGATGATTGGGCGGTCCAGCGGCTTAGAGTCCGACTGGTTCAACGGCCGGGCTGTCGCCGAGACCGTCAAGAGCATGACATGGCGGTACATGATGCGGACGCCACCCCACGATGGAAGCGACGCCGATGGACGTTTCACGGCCGACCTTGGTGGTCTGCTCCGTGGACGCGCTGATATCCGACAAGAACTCGACCGGCTGCCGGCCCGGCCCGTCCAGATCACCAACCAGATGCGCGCGACACGAGCCCTCGACCTCAGAGCGAGGCGCGATTTCTACGTCACCAATCGATTGAACGATCAAGCTGACTGGTACCGGCGGAAAAGCGCGGCAAGTCGCCGTCAAGCAAGCCGTTGGTTCTGGGTGACAGTGATGCTTCAGCTGGCGGCCGCCTCGGTGGCTGTTGTAGCTCTTGCGGGTAGATTCCCTGGTCTGCTCGAGTTGATGTCGCTCCTGGCATCCGTTTCGCTCGCCGGAACGGCATGGACCCAGCTGAACCGATACGACGAGCTGGCCAAGTCATATGCCGTCGCCATGCAGGAGTTGCTGCTGATATCGGCGATCGCCGAACGAGTCGAAACAGACGAGGCGCTGGAGGTCGTCGTGGCCGATGGCGAGGAGGCTATCGGACGCGAAAACAAGCTTTGGGTAGCCAAACGGGGCGAGCCGACATAACCTCGCGCGTGAGATCGTCGCTCACGGCCGCTTCTACAGCCAGGAGCTGGCTCACACTGCCAGAATGACCAAGGTCGTATCTCGATCGAGACCTAGATCCGGGCGCGCAAGATGAAGCTCAGACGAGCGAGATGTGACGCTACATCTCGGACGCCGAACGTCTAGGTTGCAGTTCGCGACGCTGAGGTCCAATCGACTCTAGAGGTGGCCAATGATCCCCAGTGAGCTAATGGTCAGATACAGGGGCTCCGCGGATGAGGTATATGCGTGGTATCGCGACGAGTTCCCGGGCATTCTGAAGACCACCGGTCTACCCGTCACGGCGACGTCGGCGGATGACGCCTCGCGTACCGTTACATGCGAATTTGGGAGCTTCGGTGGCAACGCCGCGACCTACCGCTACACGGTGTCGCCTGGCGAGCCGCATGAGGGCGCTGACACAGTAACGGTGAGGCTCGCGACTTCGGTCCACAAGTCCCCGCTCCTAGGGAGGGGCTTTGAGTCGAAGATGCTCGGGCTCTTCATGATCACCGATCAACTCGTGGGCCAACGATTCCCTGTCGTGCCCGGCTAGGCCGGGCGACAGGCGTCAGCTGCCGCAATCCCCAGTTTCTACTGCTGATCGACGCACCTGACCGATGACGGCGGACAGATCGCCCACTCCAGCTACCTTCGACGTCTTCCTGTCGTACAACGGCAAGGACCGCCCGCAGGTCGAGGCGATCGCGGAGCGTCTTCGCCGAGCTGGCCTCTCGCCATGGTTCGACAAGTGGAGTCTTGTGCCGGGTGGTGACTACCAGCCGGAGCTGTTCGCGGGGCTCCAGGCCTCGGGCGCCTGCGCCTACTTCGTGGGACCGCACGGCGAGGGAGACTGGTCGCGGATGGAGCTGGGCGTCGCCCGCAGCCGCGCGGCGAAGGAGCGCGCGTTCCGCCTCTTCCCGGTGCTCTTGCCGGGGCTGCCGGAGCCCTTCGACCGGACCACCCTGCCGCCGTTCCTGTCGCAGCGGACCTGGATCGACTTCCGCGGCGGGGTGCACGACCGCGCCGCGCTGCAGGCGCTCATCAACGCCATCAGCGGCGTGCCCACCGGCCTGCCAGTTGTCGAACCGGAGGCCGGCCGAGCGCCGTACCGGGGCCTGTTGCCCTTCGGCGAGACCGACGCCGAGTTCTTCTTCGGTCGCGATGCGGACATCCAGCGCCTGGTCGAGAAGCTACGTGGCGACCGGTTTCTGGCGGTCCTCGGGCCGTCGGGCAGCGGCAAGTCGTCGGTCGTCAGCGCGGGGCTTGTGCCGGCCATTCGAACCGGCGCGATCGGTGGCAGCGAGGGCTGGCCCATCCGGGCGCTGCGCCCCGGCGCACTGCCGCTGACCGCCATCGCGGCCGAGCTTGCGGACGCGCTGGGTCGGCCGGCGGGTGGGGTGCTCGACGAGCTGGCGGCCGATGAACGCACGCTCCATCTGGCGAGCGAGGCGCTCCTGCGCGGTCAGGCTGCCGAGGCGCGGGTGTGCTGGGTGGTCGACCAGGCCGAAGAGCTCTTCACGCTCTGCCACGACGACGCGGAGCGGTCCTTGTTCGTGGCCAACCTGGCCTACGCGGCGGCCATCCCAGGCGGCCGGACGACGATCGTCCTGACCATTCGCGCAGACTTTTATGCCCGACTGGCGGCACATCCGAACCTGGCAGCGCTGGTCGCCGATTCGCAGTACCTCGTCTCCCCGCTCGATGCCGATGGCCTGCGGGCGGCGATCGAGGAGCCGGCGCATCGGGTGGGGCTGGAGTTCGAGGAAGGCCTCATCGAGACGATCCTCGACGATGTGGTGGACCGGCCCGGCACCCTGCCGCTGCTCGAGCATGCGCTGCTGGAGCTGTGGCAGCGCCGACGCGGCACGATGCTCACGCTCGAGGGCTATCGGGCGTCGGGTGGCGTCGAGGGTGCCCTGGCGCAGCGGGCGGAGACCACCTACGCCTCCTTCTCGCCGGCCGAGCAGGGGATCGTCCGGCGTGCGCTGTTGCGGCTGACGGAGCCCGGCGAGGGCACGGACGACACGCGTCGTCGAGCGCCCATGAGCGAGCTCATCGGCAGCCCTCTCCAGGCCGAGTCGGTGGCGACCGTCGTCAACCGTCTTGCGGATGCCCGGCTCGTCACCGTCAGCCCCGGTGTCCTGCCCGCCGACGCCTGGGTCGACCTTTCCCACGAGGCGCTCATCCGTGGCTGGCCCCGCATCCGCGCCTGGATCGACGAGGACCGTCAGTCGCTGCGCACCCTACGGCGACTGACGGAGGCGGCGGCCGATTGGGACCGCGCCGGACGGGACCGCGACCTGCTCCTCCGTGGTGCCCGCTTGGCCGAGTCGATCGAGTGGCGCGTGGATCGCGAGGCGGATCTGAACGAGCTGGAGCGAGCGTTCCTCGATGCCTCGGTGGAACAGCGCGACGCGGCCTCGAGGACCCGCGACAGACGCCGGCGTCTCGTCACCACGATCTCGCTCGGCCTGACCGCCGTGCTCCTGGGTCTCACCGTCTTGGCCGGGCTCCAGTGGCAACGTGCGGATGCTGCCGCGAGCGAGGCACTGCGTGCCGCAGCCCTAGCCTCGGCCCGTCAGCTCGCCGCCCAAGCCACGAGTTCCTCGACCCGCCTTGACCTGGGCCTACTCTTGAGCATCGAGAGCGGCCGACTCTCGGATCAGGTCGACGTACGAGCGAGCCTATTGACGAGCTTGTACAGGGACCCCGCTGTCACCAGCTTCCTCACCGGGCATGCCGACGCGGTCGACAGCGTGGCCTTCAGCCCCGACGGCAGGACACTCGCCTCGGGAAGCTCGGACAGCAGCGTCATCCTCTGGGACGTCGCGACCCGGACTCGCATCGGCGAGCCGCTCCCCAGTCCCACGGGCGGGGTTTACAGCGTCGCCTTCAGCCCCGACGGCAGGACGCTCGCCGGGGGCACCTCGGAAGATAGCGTCATCCTCTGGGACGTCGCGACCCGGAGCCCCATCGGTGAACCGCTCCACACTCAGACGGGCGTGGCCAGCGTCGCCTTCAGCCCGGACGGCAGGACGCTCGCCTCGAGCACCAACGGCGGCATCATCCTGTGGGACGTCGCCAGCCGGGCGCGTATCGGGGAAGCGCTCACCGGGCACGGGGGCTCGGTCTTCAGCGTCGCCTTCAGCCCCGACGGCAGGACGCTCGCCGGAGGCACCCCGGATACCGGCGTGATCCTGTGGGACGTCGCCAGCCGGACTCGCATCGGCGAGCCGCTGACCGGGCACGCGGACCGCGTCCACAGCGTCGCCTTCAGCCCGGACGGCCGGACGCTCGCCTCGGGGAGCGAAGACAGCAGCGTCATCCTGTGGGACGTCGCCAGCCGGGGGCGCATCGGCGAGCCGCTCACCGGGCACACGGGCGGGGTTCACAGCGTGGCCTTCAGCCCCGACGGCAGGACGCTTGCCTCGGGCAC
>JBDTUR010000024.1:0-16794 GCA_040007635.1 Chloroflexota bacterium | reverse complement strand
ACCTCGCGGATGTTCGACTGGTTGGTGAGCAGCGCGATCCAGCGGTCGATGCCCAAAGCAATTCCGCCGTGCGGTGGCGCGCCGTACTCGAACGCGTCGAGGACTGCCCCGAACTTGGCCTGTTGCGCCTCGATCGAGTGACCCTGGAGCAGGAACGAGCGCTCCAGCAGGTCGTGCTTGTGGATGCGCACGCTGCCACCACCCAGCTCCCAGCCGTTGAGGACCAGGTCGTGCTGGAGCGCTCGGGCACGCCCGGCCGGGTCCGTCGGTGAAGCCTTCAGCAGATCGCCCGAGTCGGTCGTCAGCAGCTCCTCGTCGTCGGGCTCGACGCCAGAGAACGGGTTATGAGTGGCGTCCCAGCGGTTGTTGTCGGCATCCCACTTGTACATCGGGAAGCCGTAGACCCACAGGTACGACAGCTCGCTCTTGTCCTTGACGAGACCAAGACGCGCGGCGACCTCGATGCGCACGTCGCCAAGTGCCTCCTGGCAGTGGATGTCCGCGTCGGCCACGATCAGCACGAGGTCACCCGGCGAAGCGCCGGCCGCGGCCACGATCTGCTCCGCGCGGCCCTCCCCCAGGAATTTGAGCACGGGCGAAGAGACCGACCCGTCCGACCCGACCGACAGGTGTACCAGCCCCTTTGCGCCGGCCTTCTTGGCAACGGAAGTGAGTTCGTCGACCTGGGAGCGCGAGGCGCCGCCCATGCCCGGCGCCGCAAACCCGAACACGCGACCGCCGGACGCCAGGACTGAATCGAAGACGCTGAAGCCACTGCCCGCGACGACCTCGCCCAGATCCTTGAGCTCCATCTCGTAGCGAATGTCGGGCTTGTCAGAGCCAAAGCGATCGATCGCCTCGCGGTAGCTGAAGCGCGGGAAGGGCAGCTTGCGAATCGGGCGCTCAGGGACGACAGCCCGGGTCGCTTCGAGCACTGCGCTCTCCACGAAGGCCATGACGTCTTCCTGCGAGACGAAGCTCATCTCGATGTCGAGCTGGGTGAACTCCGGGCCGCGGTCGGCGCGCGAGTCCTCATCCCGCATGCAGTGCGCGATCTGGTAGTAGCGGTCGAAACCCGCGACCATGAGCAGCTGCTTGAGCTGCTGGGGCGACTGCGGCAGGGCGTAGATGTTGCCCGGCTGGACGCGCGACGGGACGATAAAGTCGCGCGCGCCCTCAGGCGTGGACTTGATCAGGATGGGCGTCTCCACCTCAACGAAGCCGTTCGCATGATGGATCTCGCTGAGTGCCTTCAAAAGCTTCGAGCGCAGCACCATGCGCTGGTTGATCTGCTCGCGGCGCAGGTCGAGATAGCGGTACTTCAGCCGGAGCGTCTCGTCGGTGTCCTCTGGCTCGTTGATGGGAAACGGCGGCGTCTTCGCGGCGGAGAGCACTTCGAGCGAAGTCGCACGAACCTCGATCTCGCCCGTCGCGAGCTTCTTGTTCTCCGTGCCGGTCAGCCGTTGCGTGACCTTGCCCTTGACGCGCAATACGAACTCGTTGCGGACGTCGAGGGCCGTCTTCTGCGCCTCAGGCGCATCGGACGCATCAACGACGATCTGGGTCAGTCCATGGCGGTCGCGCAGGTCGATGAAGATCAGCTGGCCCATGTCGCGCCGGCGGTTGACCCAACCCGCGAGGGACACTTCCGACCCCACGTCGGTCGCGCGCAAGGCGCCACAGGTGTGCGTGCGGTAGGCGGTATTAAGGCCCGAACCCTCTGGTGACATGCGCGGATGCTATCTAGCCGTGGCGATGAGCGCCGTGGGCTCGCTCCAGCTCACGTACCAGGTCGGCCACGTTGACGACGCGCTGCGTGCCCGCCTCCAGGTCACGCAACTGCACCTGGCCCGCGTCGAGCTCGTCGCCCACGACGATCGCAAAGTGCGCGCCGTCGCGCGCGGCGCCCTCGAGCTGTCGCCCCAACTTGCGCGGCGCGAGGTCGGCCGACGCGGCAATCCCCGCCGCGCGCAAGTCCGTGGCCAGCTTGAGCCGCAAGGCCGTGGCCGCGGGGTCCGCGCCAACAACCACCGCGACCGGATGTGCGGCCGCGCTTGCATGGCGGGCGGCGACAGCGGCGATGCGGTCCACGCCCAGCCCAAACCCAACGCCCGGCGTGGGCTTGGCGCCGAAGAGCTCGACCAGCCCGTCGTACCGGCCGCCGCCACCCAGGGCTGACTGCTGGCCTTGCGCGCCGCGCTCGTAGAACTCGAACGCGGTGCGGGTGTAGTAGTCGAGGCCGCGCACCAGCAACGGCGCCGGCGTGACCGGAATGCCCAGCGCCGCGAGGTGGCTCAGCAGGCCGTCCCAGTGGGCGCGGCAGGCATCGCACAGGTAGTCGGCCATACGCGGTGAGTCGGCCAGCAAGGCAAGCGTTCGCTCGTTCTTCGTGTCGAGCACGCGCAGCGGGTTCTTGGCGAGTCGATTGCGCTCAAGCTCAGGCAGCTCGGCGGCGAACTTACCCATGTACTCAACCAGCGCCGCGATGTAGCGCGGCCGGCAGTTGGAATCGCCAATCGAGTTCAGGTGCAGTTCCAAATTGGCGACGCCCGCTTCACCGATGTAGCGGTAGCCCAGCTCGATGATCTCCGCGTCGATCGCCGGTCCCGCGTCGCCGATCGCCTCAACGTCGAACTGCCAGAACTGGCGGAAGCGTCCCGCCTGGGGCCGGTCGTAGCGGAACATGGGGCCCCACATCGTGAACTTGACGGGCTGCGGCAGCGTTTGCATGCCGTGCTCGACGTAGGCGCGGCAGATGCCGGCGGTCGGCTCCGGTCGGAGCGCCCACGGGTCCTTGTCGCCGCCTGGAGTCCGGACGCGAAAGAGCTCCTTTTCGACTACGTCGGTGACTGCACCGATCCCCCGCTCGAAGACCGCGGCGTCCTCGAACATGGGCGTCTCGATGGGCTCGTAGCCGTATAGGGCGGTTAGGCGCCGGGCGTTGTCCTCCAGCCGCCGGAACACGGCCATTTCCGGTCCGACAAGGTCGCGCGTGCCGCGCGGCGCCTGAAATTTGGGCATGGCGTTAGGTTAGCGAGCGTGAAAGCCACACCGACTGCACCTGCGCACCGATTGATCGTCCTGCCCTTCCTGCGCAGGCTTGGTGCGCGCCTGTTCATGCCCGACTGGCTCGCGATCACGATCGGGCACTGGATCTTCGCGTGGCGGCCACTCGACGCTACCGAGCTGGCGCACGAGCTGGCCCACGTCCGCCAGTGGCGCGCCAACGGTTTGCGCTTCATCCCGCGCTACGTGGGCGAGTCGCGCCGCGCGGCTGCGGCCGGCGGCGACCGTTATCGCGACAACCGCTTCGAGGTGGAGGCGCGCGCAGCAGGCGAGGCGGCCCATTCAGTCCGGAGCACCGCCGCCGCGCAGCCTGTCAACCGGGCCTGACCATCGGTCCGCCCAGCGGACCACTTTGACGCGAACCGTCACGACAAGGGCTCGCTTGCAGGGAAACGCGCTCGTTTGGTCCCGCAGACGGACCTAATCGACGTGGATCGGGCTGCGTCGACCGGGAATCCGCGCGCGAGTGACCGGTTTTGGTCGAAGCTGTCCGCGTGGCGGACAGAGGTCCGGCGATCTCGCCTAACTCAGTTCGCGCTGGACCGCGTGGACGTCCTTGAGCTGCTCGATGCGCGATAGGACGCGCGCCAATTGAGCCACTGATGCGACCTGGAGCGTGGCCTGGATGGTCGCGGTGTGGTCTGGGTTCACGCGCACGTTGGCGGCAATGATGTTGACCTTGTTCTCAGCAACCACGTTGGTTATCTCGTTGAGCAAACCCTGCCGGTCGTAGGCATCGACACGAATCGCGATCGGGTACGTCTGTTGCGCGCTGTTCTCCCATTCGACGTCGATCAGCCGGCCCAACTCCTTCTCGTTGACGACCGTGGGGCACGTCGTCTGGTGGACGGTCACGCCGCGGCCGCGGGTGATGTAGCCCACGATGGGATCGCCCGGGATGGGGTGGCAGCAGTTGGCAAAGCGGATCATGAGGTCGCCCACACCCTTGACGCGAACACCGTCAGTGCGCGCGGCGGACGGGGGCGCCACTTGCGGCAGCACCTGTTCGTTGGCGTCATCAACGACCTCGAGCCGCGCCACCACCTGCTGCGCTGATACCGCGCCGTAGCCGATGGCCGCGAAGAAGTCATCGACGCTGGCCAGCTTGTAGGCGTCGGCCATCTCCGCGATCCGCTCGGGCCCCAGCTTCTCGAGCGATGAGCGTGCCAGGCGGCGCAACTCACGTTCCAGCGACTCGCGGCCGTGGACGATGTTGACCTCGCGCTCCTGGCGCTTGAACCACTGGCGGATCTTGTCCTTGGCGTGGCCCGTGACGACCTTGTCCATCCAGTCGCGCGACGGCCCGCGCGCCGCCTTGGTCGTCACGATCTCGACGATGTCGCCGTTGTTGAGCTTGTAGTCGAGCGGCACCAGGCGGTTGTTGATCTTGGCGCCAATCGTCGAGTGGCCCACGTCCGTATGGATGCGGTACGCGAAGTCGAGCGGCGTCGACCCGGCGGGGAGATCCTTGACATCGCCGCGCGGGGTGAACACGAAAACCTGGTCCCGGAACAGGTCAACCTTGAGCCCTTCGACGAACTCGGTCGCGTCCGACACGTCACGCTGCCAATCCATCAATTGACGTACCCAGGCGAGCTTCGCGTCGTATTCGCGGTCGGCCTTGCCGCCCTCCTTGTAGCGCCAGTGGGCGGCGATGCCCATCTCGCTCACCTGGTGCATCGCGTGGGTCCGGATCTGGACCTCCAGCGGCTTGCCATCGATCGCGATGACCGCGGTGTGGAGCGACTGGTAGCCGTTTCCCTTGGGCACCGCGATGTAATCGTCGAACTGGTTTGGAATCGGCCGCCACATGCCATGGACCACGCCCAGCGCGGCGTAGCAGTCGGGCACCTCGTCGACCAGGACGCGGATGGCGTGAACGTCGTAGATCTCGGACAGGTTCGCGCCCTTGCGCTGCATCTTTTTCCAGATGCTGCTGATGTGCTTGGGCCGCCCCGAGAGCTCGCCCTTCAAGCCCGCCTTGGTGAGTGCGTCACGCAGCACGACAATGGCGCGCTTGACGTATGCCTCGCGCTCCTTGCGGCGCGTCTCGAGCTGGTCGGCCAGGCGGCGATACTCAGCTGGCTCGAGCACCTTGAATGACAGATCCTCGAGCTCCCACTTGATCTGCCAGATGCCCAGCCGCTCGGCCAGCGGCGCGTAGATCTCCTGCGTCTGGCGCGCGATGCGCTGCTGTTTTTCCGCTGGTAAGGCAGCGACCGTGCGCATGTTGTGCAGCCGATCAGCGAGCTTGATGAGGACGACGCGGATGTCCTCCGCCATCGCCAGCAGCATCTTGCGGATGTTTTCGGCCTGCTGCTCTTCGGTGGTCCGCGATGAGCCGAACTTGCCCAGTTTCGTGACGCCATCCACGAGCAGCGCAACGTGCGCCCCAAAGCGCTCCTCGATGTCAGTGATGCCGAAGTCGGTGTCCTCCGGCACATCGTGGAGCAGTGCCGCGACGATCGCGTCGGGGTCCAGGCCCAACTCAGCCAGGGTGCGCGCAACCGCCAGGGGGTGGCTGACATAAGGCTCGCCGCTCGCCCGCTTCTGGGCGCCGTGCGCTTCGATGGCGAACAGCCACGCAGTCCGTATGCGCGTCAGATCTGCGCTGGGATAGTGGGCGGCGAGCTCTTCCTCGAGCTTGCGCTCCGACGCGTTGAGCGCGCGCCGACTGAACCCGATTGACAGGGCGCCGGTGATGCGCTGACGCGGCCCCCCACCCGCAGCGCGCTCCTGCGGGCGGCTCAGGGGCTCGATCGACATCGAGCAGGCAGTGTACCTTGATGCCCCCGCTCGACCGCCGTGGGAGCACGCTTGAAACCACCGCTTCGAACGCTTGCGCTGGCCATCGCAGCCGTTGTCGCGGCGTGTACGAGCACCGCCACGCCAACGATGAGCGTGCCGCCAACCTCGACGCGGAGCCCGCAGGCGACCGAACTACCGACCTCCAGGCGGACCGACGCGCCCACGCTCACCCCAACACCATCATCAACATCGACCAGCACACCGATCCCGACGACGACGCCCACGCCAGTCCCGACTGGTACCTCGGGCGCCTTGGCCGACAGGCTGGCTGGTCCGTTGCGTCAGGTGCTCGATCAGCAACGGATGTCGCTCAACATCCCGGGCATGACCGCGACGCTCATCTTTCCCGATGATTCGGTGTGGTCGGCCGGAAGTGGCTTGGCCGATGTCGGCCTGGACGAGGCGGCGTCGGCTGACGTGCCGTTCGTGGTTGGCTCGATCACCAAAACCTTCGTCAGCGCGGCAATCATGCAACTGGCCGACGAGGGCGCTCTCTCGATCGACGATCCGCTATCGAACTGGCTGCCCAACTACCCCAATGCCGACCAGATCACGCTGCGCATGTTGCTGAGCCACACGAGCGGCATCTTCAACCTTTACGAGAGCCCCAAATACTCACTGGTCGTCACCAACCCGCACAAGACCTGGACGCCGCAGGATGTCCTGGACAAGCTCGCTGGACCGCCATACTGCGATCCCGGTGCCTGCTACCACTACAGCAACACCGGCTTCATCTTGCTCGGCCTGGTCGTTGAGGCGCAGACCGGCAAACCGTTCGGCACGGTGCTGCAGAAGCGCTTTTTCACGCCACTCGGACTTGACTCGACGTACTTCCAGGGCGACGGCCCGCCACCCGCCGGCGTTGCCCGCGGCTACCGAGTGGCCAACGGCAACAATGTGGCCATTGACGACGGCAGTGGCTATCGACCCACCCAGTCTGAGGGAACTGTCATCTGGGCTGCCGGCGGCATAGTCGCAAGCGCGCTTGACATCGCGCACTGGGGACGGGCGCTCTACGGCGGCGATGTCGTCTCCGCGGATGCGCTGGCGCAGATGACCGACTTCGTCTTCCAACCAGGCAATGAGGGTGGCTACTACGGGCTGGGCACGCGCATGCGCAAGTTCGATGGCATCAGCATGGAAGGCCACACGGGCACCCTGCGCGCTTTCAATGCCGCCATGTGGTACCTGCCGTCGCTCGACCTGACCGTGGTGGTGATGACCAACCGCACGGCGGTCGATGCCAACGCGATAACCGACGCGCTACTCGCTGTGGCGGTCCCGGCGATCCCCTAGCCAACACACCGCAACTGGCAACTTCGTCTTTCTGGTTCGATGAGGCACGCTCTCTTGGCAGTCGGGCTCACCTTCGTCCTTGGAGGGTCAGTTGCGGCGGCGTTCTACGCAGTCGGCGGCCAATCGGCCCTGCTGGGTCCGTATGTGCTCAATCACTCATGGCCTGTGATGTACACGCTTGTGGCGGTGTTCGCTGCGGTCGTAACGGCTCCGATCGCCTACTTCGCCTGGCTTGTTCCGGGACGCGTGCTCGTGGCCGTTATCTTGGCGGCGTGGGCAGGCGAGTACGTGGTGCTCGCATCCGGCGTTCTGGCCAACGAGCTGAATCCGCTCAACGCGATTGGCTATTGGATCGCCGCGACCGGTGGGCCCCTCCAGCCCGTAGGTGCGTTCGTTGGCGCCTGGCTAGCCTGGCGCTTGCGAGCTCAGCCCTCGCGCCTCGGCGAATAACCAAGCGCTGCGAGAGTCTCCGCGGCGATCGCGGGCTCGTCCCAGGGCAGCGGCCCGTCCTTCATCGCGATGGTCGCCTCGTGACCTTTTCCAGCAAGCAGCACGATGTCGTTAGGCATCGCGAGCTCGAAGGCGCGGCGGATGGCCGCGCGGCGATCTGGTTCGATGATGAGATCCACGCCGCGCGTCCGGCCGGCCGCCAGGGCGCCCGCAGCGATCTCCTCGGCGATCTGCGCCGGGTCCTCGGCCCGTGGGTCATCCGCGGTGACGATCACGACGCGCGAGTGCTCGGCGGCCGCGGCGCCCATCATCGGCCGCTTGGCGATGTCGCGCGATCCGGGTGAGCCAAAGAGTGCGATGACGCCACCGCCGCGCGCCGCAGCAACGGGCGCCAGCGCGGCGATTGTTGCGGCCAGGGCGCCCGGGGTGTGCGCGAAGTCGACGTACACGTCGAACGGCTGACCCGCCACGACCGGCTGCATGCGGCCCGTCACGTGTCTTACGCCGGCTAAGCCGCGACGCATGGCCACCGGGTCCAGTCCCAGCGCCTCGCCCACGCCGATCGCGGCCAGGGCGTTGTGAGCATTGAAGCTGCCCGCGAGGTTGAGCTCGACGTCCGCCTCCCACCGCGCGGTTCTCACGAAGAACGCGAGGCCCAGGGCCGTGTCAACAACGGCCGTGGCGACGATGTCCGCCCCTACGTCATGGCCCACCGAATAGGTCAGCACCTGCGCACCGGCGGCCCCTGCCGCCGCCGCGAATGACGGCCCCTCCGCGTCGCGCGCGTTGATCACCGCGTGTTTGCCAAAGCCCTTTTCGGGATTTGATTCGCTGACCGCGAGCCGCTCGAAAAGCGATCGCTTGGCGGCGACGTACGCCTCATAAGTGCCGTGCAGATCAAGATGCTCGTGGGTGATGTTGGTTAACACTGCTATGTCGTAGGCGACTTCGGCGACGCGCTCCAGCGCCAGACCGTGCGACGTCGACTCGACAATTGCGTACCTGTCGCCCGCGTCCACCATCGCGCGCAGGTCGGCCTGGACGACCGGGGCCTCTGGCGTGGTGTGGCCGGAGTAGCCCTTGCTGACGCCACCGCAGATCGCCTCGATCGTCGTGATCAAGCCGGCCGGGTAGCCGCACGCGAGCAGCATGCCGCGGACCAGGTACGAGGTGGTGGTCTTGCCGTCGGTACCAGTGATGCCGATAACGCCCAGGTCGCGGCTGGGAAAGCCCAAACGCCACGCCGCGGCGAGCGCCAGGGCGCTGCGCGACGAATTAACGACGAGCTGCGGCACGCCGATGTCGGGCAGCGGCCGCTCCACGATGAGCGCGGCCGCGCCTCGCTCCACTGCCGTGGCGCAGAACTCATGGCCGTCGCGCTCGGCGCCCGGCACCGCGACGAACACGTCGCCAGTCCGGACGTCGCGCGAATCGAACTGGATGTCGCCAACGGGTATGCCGTCCGCTGAGCCCACGACCGCGCGCAGCATGCCCCGCCCGCGCAGAAGCTCGGCCAAGCCGGCCAAATCGGAGCTTCGCGCCCGATCGGTCATTCGGACATCCCGGGTGGTCCGCCCGTCAGCTCATTGCGCTCCTCGGCCCGATCGACGTCACTCCTGGGGCTCGTTCCTGCGCCACCTCCGCCGCGCCCCAGCGACGAGCGCAGCAGCGAGATCAGCTGGCCCAACTCGGGAATGCGCAGCAGCACCGCATACAGCGCATAGAAGATGCCGCCCACCGCCGAGGTGACGATGATCTGAGCGAGGAGCAGCAGCCGGCCGGGCTCGGTGCCGATCAATGGGTCGGTCAGCTGCACGACCAACGCCATAGCCAGCCCGGACACTACGGCGCCAATCGCGAACAGGATGAGCGGCCGGATGAACCGCTCGACGCCGATCCCGGGTATACGGCGCCACAGCAGGATCGCGAGGACCGTTGTCTCGACCCACGCCCCGGCCGACAGGCCAACCGCGATGCCGGCCAGACCCATGCTGCCCACCAGGGCGATCCCGATGGTGATGGCGACAGCGAGGTCGGTGAACGCGGTGAAGACAGGCGTCCGCGTGTCCTGGCCGGCATAGAAGGCGCGCGACAGGATGATGACCAACGAGTGTCCGGTCAGGCCCAGCAGCATGAATGACAGGGTGTCCGCGGTGAGGCCAATGGCCTGTTCATCGAGGCCTGACCCAAAGAGCAGCGTCACGCCCTGGTGGCGCAGGACGAAGCCCAGCGCGGTGATGAACAGCATGATCCACGCGATCAACCGCATCGAGCGGGTGAGCAGCTGCGAGAACTCTTTGGTTGTGCCGGTGGCCACGACGCGCGACAGGGTTGGCATCAGCACCAGCGACATGGGGTAGCTGATCGTGCCCAGCGGGATCTGGAGCAGCGTCATGGCAACGTTGTAGTCGGTCACGGCGCCCAAGCCAACGCCCGACGCGAGTATCGTCGCGACCATGAACACGATCTGGTTGGCACCCAGGCCGATTGCGCGCGGGACCATGAGGGTCAGGATCTGGCGCACCGCCGGATCGGACAGGTCAATCCGCAGCGACAGGTGGAAGTGCTCACGCATGAGCGGGCGGATCTGGACCGCGAGGTGAAGCAGCGAGCCGAGGACCACGCCCACCGCCAGGCCCTCCACGCCCAGCACCGGCCCGAGCAGCACCGCGCCCAGGATGATCGAGATGTTGTAGAGCGAGGGCGCGATGGCCGCTGACGCGAAGCGGCCACGGACGTTGAGCGACGAGCTGGCCACTGCCGCGAGAGCGAGCAGAACCGGCGACATCAGCATGATCCGCGTCAGGCGGACGGTGAGCTCCGTGCCAACCGCGTCGAAACCGGGCGTGATCAGCGGCACGATCTGTGGCGCGAAGATGGCGATGATCGTCGCCAGGGTCGCGAGAACGATCAGCATGACGTTGATCACAGTCGAGACGACGCGCCAGCCGCGCTCGTCTTCGCCCTTGGCGAAGATGCCCGCAAGTACGGGCACCATCGACGAGCCAAACGCGCCGGCGGCGACGAGCTGGAAAAGCGTGTCCGGCACGCGGAACGCGGCGAAGTACGCGTCGAGCTGGGTGCCGGCGCCAAACTCGTTGGTGATCACCACGACGCGGACGTAGCCCAGGATGCGCGACACGAAGTAGGCGCCGGCAACGATCATGCCGGCGCGGGCGAGGGTGCGGCCGCTCATCGCGCTGGCGGCTCGGTTTGCACGGATGAGCGCGGATGGGCGGCGCGATAGGCGCTGCGCAGTCGCGCCGGGGTGACGTGCGTGTACACCTGCGTTGTGCCCAGGCTCGCGTGGCCGAGCAACTCCTGGACAACGCGCAGATCAGCGCCGCCCTCTAGCAGGTGGCTAGCAAAAGAGTGCCTGAGGGTGTGCGGCGACGTCCCATCGGGCAGCCCCGCGGCCAGCATTAGCCGCTCCAACCGGTAGCGCAACCCTCTTACGCCCAGCGGTGCGCCATTGGAGTTCAGGAAGACGAAACCCGATTCAGCCGACTTACCCTTGGCCAGCAGCTCCGGCCGACCCTCCTGCAGATAGGCCTTGAGCGCTTCACGGGCCGGGCCGCCGAGCAGCGTGACGCGCTCCTTGCGGCCCTTGCCGATCACCCTGAGCTCGCCTCGGCCAAGGTCGAGGTCGGCCAGCCGCGCGGCGGCAAGCTCGCTGATGCGCAGCCCGCCGGCATAAGCCGTCTCGATGACGGCCATATCGCGCAGGGCCAACGGACGCCGCGCCGATGAATAGGGCGCAACATCGAGCAAATCCTCGACCTGTTCAACGGCGAGCACCTGGGGCAGCCGCCGCGGCTGGCGCGGCGTCAGCGCGCCGGACCACGGATCGGCGTCAACCAGACCGTCGCGCCGTGCCCAGCGGTAGAACGAGCGCAGCGCGGCCAGGCGGTTGCTGACGGAGCGCTTGGCCAGCTGCCGATCGGCAAGCTCCGCCATGTAGCCGCGGACCAGCGGCCGCGGTGGCTTGTGCCAGTCAACGTCGCGCGCCGCGAGGAAGTCGAGGTACTGGGTTATGGCCGTGCGATAGGAACGGCGCGTGTGCTCGCTCGTGTCGCGCGCGGCGAGGCGGCCCAGGAAGTTGTCGAGCGCTTGGGCGCCGGTCACGCCGCCCGGCGGGTTCGAGGCCCGGTGGTTGACCCCCGCTTCGCGCCGGCTCCGCCGCGTCGCGCGCCGGCGCCGCGGCCAGCGCCAGTGCGCCCGCCGCCGCGGCGCGCCGGCTTGAGTGCGTCTGGATTTGGAGCACCCCCGGCCAGCTTCATGCCCGGCACGAGATCAACCGGCAACTCGACCGGCGCGCCGCACCGCAGGCAGATGCCGCCGATCTCGCCCTCGCGCGCGACCGGCCCATCGTCCGCGTCATGCAGGGCACCGGTGGGCTCGCGCGACGAGGTGAAGTCGCACTTGGGATAGCGCGAACAGCCATAAAAAACCGAGCCCGTTCGTCGCGCTCGCCGCGCCTTCAGATGACCCTCGTTGCACTTGGGGCATGTGACCTCGAACGGCAGCTGATCGGGTGGTGGTGGCCCGGCCTTGCGGATGTATTTGCAGTCGGGGTAGCGCGAGCAGCCGGCAAACGGCCCAAAACGGCCACGCTTCGCCACCAGCGTGCCCTCGCCGCACTCGGGACAAGTCTCGCCCAGGCCCTCGATCGCAACGGGCTCCGGCTCTTCTCCGGGGAGCGGCCGGGTTTCCTTGTGATCGGGGTACTTGGAGCACGCGAGGAAGCGCCCGGTGCGGCCGAGCCGGATGACCATCGGGTGGCCTTCCGAGCACACCTCGTCGGTTTCCTCGGTCGTGAAGTCGGCGCGCTTCAACTCCGCCTTCTTCTGCTCGACGAGCTTCGCGAACGGGTCGTAGAACTCGTGCAGCATGGGCACCCAGCCGCGCTTGCCTTCCGCGACCTGGTCGAGATCGTCCTCCATGCGTGCGGTGAAGTCGTAGTCAACGAACTCGTTGAAGTGCTCGACCAGGAGATCAGTCACGACTTCGGCGACGTGCTCCGGCTGTAGACGACGTTGCACCGCCGTCACGTAGCCGCGATCCATGATGGTCGAGATCGTTGCCGCGTACGTTGACGGCCTTCCGATGCCGCGCTCCTCGAGAGCTTTGATCAACGTCGCCTCGGTATAGCGGGGTGGCGGCTGGGTGAAATGCTGGCTCGGCGTGACATCGGCGACGTTTGTTACCTCGCCGTCAGCGAGCTCCGGCAGCTGGCCCTCCGATTCATCGGCCGAGTCATCATTGGCCTCCGTGTAGACGACAGAGAACCCATCAAAGATCGTGCGCGTGGCTGAAGCCCGCAGGTCATATTGGTCAGCGGTGAGATCGACTGTGGTCGTCTCGAGCTCTTTGTCGGTCATCTGCGAGGAGATGGCGCGCTGCCAAATCAGTCGGTACAGCTTCAACTGGTCGGCGGAAAGGACTGACTCGAGCGAACCGGGGTCGCGCGCAAATGAGGTTGGCCGGATGGCCTCATGTGCCTCTTGCGCATTCTTAGACGATGCGTAGTTCTTTCCCTCTGGCACCACGTATCGGAGTCCGTACCGCTGTGCAATCACGTCGCGCGCCTCGCGTTTGGCAACGTCGGCCATCTGCTGGGAATCCGTACGCATGTAGGTGATCAGACCCTGGCGCCCCTCGGCCAGGTCGGCGCCCTCGTACAGGTCCTGCGCGATATGCATAGTCCGCTTGGGATTGAAACCAAGTCTGCTGCTGGCTTGTTGTTGCAGAGTGGACGTTGTAAAGGGCGGCCATGGTCCCTTGGCCTTCTGTTGGCGAACCTCGATAGCCGTAACCCGCGGGCGCGTGTTCTTGAGCGCCGTCGCGTGTTCCTCGGCGGTCTTCCCGTCGCTTATGGTTACGCGCTTCTCGTCTCCCAATTGATCGGCGCTGGACGCGACACTCCGCCCATCGATCCGAACAAGCGCTGCTTTGAACGTTTCGCCGCGGTCGGTCGAGAGCAGCGTCTCGATTGACCAGTACTCGCGCGCGTTGAAGGCGCGGATCTCGCGTTCCCGATCGACCACCAAGCGGACCGCGACGCTCTGGACCCGACCAGCTGACAAGCCCGCATGGACCTTGCGCCACAGCAGCGGGCTCAGCGTGTAGCCGACCAATCGGTCGAGAATGCGCCGCGTCTGCTGCGCATCGACAAGGTTCTGGTCAATCTCGCGCGGATTGGCGAATGCCTCCTTGATGGCCGCGGGCGTGATCTCGGAGAACGTGACGCGGTGGGTCTTGGACTCGGGGATGCCGGCCGCCTGGGCGACGTGCCACGCGATCGCCTCCCCTTCGCGATCGAGGTCGGTCGCGAGGTAGACCGCGTCCGCCTTCTTGGCTTCCTTCTCGATTGCCTTGACCTGCTTGTCGCGATCTGCACTAACCTCATAGTCGGGCTTGAAGTCGTGCTCTACGTCCACGCCCAGCTGGCCTTTGCCGGGGTTCTCAGGCAGATCGCGGACATGGCCGAACGACGCCAGGACGCGGTAGTCGGGTCCCAGGTAACGCTCGATTGTGCGCGCTTTGGCAGGTGATTCGACGATCACCAGGTTCTTCGTCATCTTTTCTAACCTAGCACGGCCGTCACATGGGCTGTCGCACCGGCCTGCGCGGTGGCGCCGCGGTTAGACCGAACGGATGCGCGCCAGCAGGTCCTCGTCGGGTTCTTCGCCGAGCGGCTCGGGCAGTGGCGGTGGAAGCTCCGGTTGATCGATAACGACAACTCGTTTGTCGGCGGTTTCGGCTGCGGTCGGCGCTGGGGGCATTTCGATCAGGCGGATCTGGTGCCAGGGAAAGACGAAAGTCGCTGTGGGGTCGTGGACGAAGGTTGGCCGCTTGCCGTCGACCGTGCGCACGTTGGTGCAGCGCACACTCTGGGCGTGCGGCTCCGGCGCTTCGTACAGGTCGACCAGGATCGGCAGCTCGTTGGCAAGATGCACGACCACGCCCTTGATCACCGGGTGAGTTTCGCGGTGGGTGGCGCGTGCGGGCAACGGTACGGAGGTCCGGGTCACAGGCGGGCGTCATGCAAGTGGGCCCGCGGCCGCGAACGCCGGCCCCACGGCCTGCGCCCAGCCGCGCATCAGCAGCAGAGTCACGGCGCTCGACACGACCGCTGGTCCCTGGCCAGTGTCCGCTACGAGCAGATCAAGCCCCGCCGGTCCCTCGCACAAACGAAGTGCGACGGCACGCTCGGTGGGTCCGAGCATCTGCAGCGCCGCCTCGCGGCCGCCCCCTTCTTGTACGGCATCTTGAGTGGGCGGTGGCGCTCCCAGGTAGCCCAGGTCTGCGATCAGCTCGTCAAGACCAACCAACGGCCGCGCCGGGGTGTCGCGCAGCAACGTCAGGGCACCCGCCATGGACCAATCGCCGATCCGACCTGGCGCTACAAACACCGCCCGGCCAAGACCAAGCGCATGGTGGGCCGTGTTCAACGCACCACTCCTCTTGGGCGCCTCCACGACGATGACCGCGTCTGACAGCGCGGCGATGATCCGATTGCGACGCGGGAACGTGCCAAGGGTTGGATGCGCGTCAGGATGGTGCTCACTGACCACCGCGCCGCCGCTCGCGACGACTTCGTCGCGCAACCGCTCGTGAGCGCGCGGCCCCGGGAACCGATGGCCGCCGCCGATCACGCCGACTGTTATGCCGCCGCGTTCGAGGGTCGCCGCGTGCGCTGCGCCGTCGATGCCCACGGCCAGGCCGGAAACCACTGTCGCGCCGCACTCAACGAGGCGGGCGCAGATCTTGGTAGTCAGTGCGCGCCCAGCCGGCGTCGGGCGACGCGTGCCTACGACGCCGATCTGGCGCTGACCTTGGAGCACGGCGCGATCGCCCAGGCCGTGGATTACCGCGGGCGGATCAGGTAGGTCGCGCAGGCGCGACGGGTAGTCGGAATCAAGCGCGGTGGCTGTCCACAGGCCACGCTCGGTGATCGCCGCCAGTCGCTCGAGCGGGTCTTTGGCGACAGCGCGCAATTCGGCGAGCGCGCTCTTGAGCATTCTTGGTCGGCCCGTCTCCTCGAGTGGTAGCCGACGCCAAGCGTCGAAGCGGCCGTCACGCACCGCCTCGAAGGTCGCGCTCGCACTTCCGAACGCACCGATGAGAGCCTCGAATGCCGCCTCCCCCACGCCTTCGACCGACGCGAGTGCGATCCATTCGTCGCGCGCGTTCACGCCGCGAGTGGTTCGGCCGCAGGTTGGGCTGGATCACGCAGACTCGCGGCGGCGCGCACGTCGCCCTCGCTCACGGCGTCGCGGCCGTCGAGGTCGGCGATCGTCCGGGCGACTCGCAGCAGCCGATGAACGGACCGCGCACTCAGGTGACGGTCTGCCGCGAGGTCCTCGACGACGGCGGCCGGCCCGCGTGAAAGGGAGCAGGCAGCGAGGACAGCTGTCCCCGGCAATTGGGCGTTCGTCCGGCCGCCGTTGCGCACCAATGCGGTCTGGCGTGCGGCGAGAACCCGGTTGCGCACCGTCGCACTGTTTTCCGACGCCGGGCCGCGCAGGAGCTGCGCCGGCGGCACTCGCGTCATCTCGATCTCCATGTCGAAGCGGTCGCGCAGTGGACCGCTGACTCGGCGCACATAGCTCTCAGGGTCGCCCGTCTTGCAGGTGCAGCGCCGCTGGTTGTCGTTGAAGTAGCCGCAGCGGCACGGGTTCATCGCCGCGACGAGTTGAAACCGCGCCGGATAACGGACATGACCCCGTGCCCGTGCGATCGTCAGCACGCCTTCCTCGATGGGCTGCCGAAGCGCGTCCAGGGTTAGTCGGTCAAACTCCGCCAACTCGTCGAGGAAAAGCACGCCACGATGGGCGGGGGTTCGTAGAGAACGCCGGGGAAACGGACCGGTGTGGTCCATCGGCCCTCGTCAGCGGATTATCGCGACGACCCTCAGCGGTCCCGGCACCAGCAACTCATTCCGGATGCCCTCTCCGCGCCAATATGCCCGTGCCCGCCGAATCACTTCCGCGAACGGTATGGCCGATGGGTCCGCGACGAAGCCCATGTGCGTTGCGAAGGCGTCATCGCCTTCGTAAACGACCTCGTAGACGTGCTCGGTCGGATCGTCGCTATCCCAAAGCGGATCGCCGATCCACGCGAACCCGCACGTCAGCCGGGATGGCCGGTCAGGAAACTCGCTGACTCGCA
>JBDTUR010000023.1:0-16827 GCA_040007635.1 Chloroflexota bacterium | reverse complement strand
GGGCAAGCTCATCGTGTGGGGGCCGGATCGCGCGACTGCTATCGCCCGATCGCGCGCCGCGCTCGACGAGCTCGTCGTGGAGGGGATCGTCACCAACGTGCCGCTCCATCGTGCCCTGTTGAGCAACCCCACGTTCCTCGACGGCGAATTCACGACCAACCTGCTAGACCGCGTCGGCAGCGCGGCGTTCATGGCCGCAGCCGATGCAGCCGCCTGACGGAGAGGTGAATTGACCGACATCGTCCTGACAACGGCGCAAATCCAAGCGCTCATCCCGCATCGCTGGCCGTTCCTGCTCGTCGATCGGATCGTGGAGTACGACCCCGCACGCAGCTATATCAAGGGCGAGAAAGCAGTCACCGCGACCGAGTGGTTCTTCCAGGGCCACTTCCCGCAGCTGCCGGTGATGCCCGGCGTCCTCCAGGTTGAGGCGCTGGCCCAGACGATGGCGGTCTACGTCGCGCAGCAGGAAGGTTTTGGCGACCGCATTGGGCTGTTCGCCGCGATCGACGAGTGCCGCTTCAAGCGCGTCGTCCAGCCGGGTGACCGGCTCACCCTCGAGGTGACGATGGCCAAGCTTGGCGGCCGCTTTGGGCGCGGGCATGCGGTCGCCTCGGTCGAGGGCGAGGTGGCATGTGAGACCGACCTGTCGTTCATCATCCCGCGTGAAGGCGTGCTGGGCTGATGGCACTCAAGCTCGCCGTCCTGGGTGACATTCACGGCAACGTGGCCGCGCTCGAAGCGGCATTGGCCGATGCCAAGAAGCACAAGCCCGACCGGTACCTGATCACGGGCGACCTGACCTTCAACGGGCCGCGCCCGGGTGAGGTGATCGACAAGGTCCGCGCGCTCGAGAAGACGGGCGCCCTCGTCATCGGGGGCAACACGGACCTGGCCGTCGCCGACAGTGACTACGCCGCGGCATTCCCGTGGCTGGACGACGTGCCAGATGCCCATATCGCAGCAGCCGATTGGGCACGTGACAAGCTGAGCGACGAGCAGCTCGACTACCTGCGCCGCCTGCCGGCGGAGCGACGCATCTGGTCGGACGACACCCTTGTTCTTGTGTGCCACGGCTCGCCCGGCTCGTTGACCGCCGGCTTGCCCAGCGACCTTGATCCCACGGTCACCGTCGAGCGCGTGACGCGCACCGACGCGCGCGTCATCTGCTGCGGCCATACCCACGTCGCGGACGTGCGCGAGCTGGGTCGCAAGATGATCGTCAACCCCGGTTCGTGCGGCTACGCCTACGATGGTGACGCGGCGGCCTGTTGGGCGCTGTTGACGGTGCCCGATGGCGAGGACCCCCAGCCGACCGCCGAGCTCTTCCGGCCAACCTACGACGCCGGCGCCGCTGCCGAAGAAGTGGCCGCGCGCGGCCTGCCCGGCGACGTCTACCGCGCGGCCACGATCCGTACCGGGCGTCTGATTAGATGACCAACGCCCGCCGGCGCGTCGTCGTCACTGGCATGGGCGCCGTGACGCCGCTAGGCAACGACGTGGCGACGTTCTGGTCGCGCCTGGTCGCCGGGGAGAGCGGCGTCGACACGATCCGCGTCAACTTTGATCCTGCGCGCGTCACGAGCAAGGTCGGCGGCGAAGTCAAGGACTTCGACCCCGCGCACGTGCTCGACCGCAAGGAGATCCGGCGCAACGACCGCTACACGCAGTTCGCGCTGGTGGCGACCGCCGAGGCGATGAAGCAGGCGGGCCTGCCGGAGCGCCTGGAAGGCGAATTGGCCGAGCGGACCGGCATCATCATCGGCTCGGGCCTGGGCGGCTCGGGCACTTTCATCGAGCAGATCGGCATCAACGTTACGCGCGGTCCGGATCGCCTATCGCCGTTCTTCGTTCCCATGGCCATCGCCAATCTCGCCTCCGGCCAGACGGCGATCAGCTTTGGCGCCAAGGGCCCCAACTGGGCGACGGTCAGCGCCTGCGCCAGCGCCGGCCACGGCATCGGCGAGGCGTACGAGACGATCGTCCGCGACGACGCCGACATGATGTTCGCGGGCGGCTCGGAAGCGGCTGTCCAAGAGGCGCTCGTTGGGGCATTTGCGGCCATGCGCGCGCTGTCGACGCGTAACGACGATCCGCAAGGCGCCAGCCGGCCGTTTGATGAGGGGCGCGACGGCTTCGTCATCGCCGAGGGCGCGGGTGTGCTCGTCCTCGAAGAGCTGGCGCATGCACGCGGGCGCGGCGCCCCGATCTTCGCCGAGCTCGTGGGCTACGGCGCCACCGCCGATGCCAGCCACATCACGCTCCCGGCGCCGGGCGGAGAGGGTGGCGCCCGGGCCGCGCGGCGTGCCCTGGCAAAGGCCGGCTTTGAGCCACGGGACATCGACCTGATCAGCGCCCACGCGACCTCTACGCCGGAAGGCGATCCAGCTGAGCTGCAAGGCTTCAACGCGGTTTTCGGCGACGACATCAAGAACGTCAGCATCACCGCCACCAAGGGCGCGATTGGCCACACCCTGGGTGCGGCCGGTGGCATCGGCGCGATCGCGTCGATCCAGGCGATGCGCGAAGGCCGCGTTCCGCCAACACTGAACCTGGTCAATCCCTCGCCCCAGGCCGCCGGCCTCGATCTAACGCCGCTCACTGCCAGGCAGCGCGACGTGCGCACGGCACTCGTGAATGCCTTCGGCTTCGGCGGCCAGAACGCGGCGCTCGTCCTGCGCCGGTGGGATGAGTCGTGACCAAATCGGACATGACCGGCTTGATCGGCCTTATCGACAAGCTCGAGGCGATCCTCAACTCGTCGGAGCTGACCGAGCTCGAGATCGAGGTCGGTGAAACAGCGCTGGTGCTGCGCAAGCCCGGTGCATTCGCGTCCGCGATCGAATCGGCTCCGGGCGGTCAGTCGGTGGCACCCACGCCGGCCGCAGCCGCGCCCGCGCCCCCCGCGGCACCGCCACCTGCTCTCAACGCCGTCGTCGCGCCGCTGACCGGACTCTTCTACGGCTCGCCCTCACCCGGCGCCGAGCCCTACGTCAAGGTCGGCAGCTCGGTGCTGGTGGGCCAGGTCATCGGCCTGATCGAGGCCATGAAGCTCTTCAACGAGATCAAGAGCGACCGCGCCGGTCGCGTTGTGCGCGTCTTCCTGGAGGATGGCGCGCTGGTGAAGGCAAAGGAACCTTTGATCGAGGTGGAACCATGACTCCGCGCAGCGTGCGCATCACCGGTTGGGGCATGTACGCGCCCGAGCGGCGGCTCACCAACGCCGACCTCGCGCGCGTGGTCGAGACCTCCGACGAGTGGATCGTCAGCCGCACCGGTATTCGCGAGCGGCGCATTGCGGCGCGCAACGAAACCACCGCGACGCTCGCGGCGATCGCCGGCAAACGTGCCATTGCCGTAGCCGGGCTTGAGCCCGATGACATCGACGTGATCCTCGTCGCGACGCTCACACCCGACTACTGGATGCCCTCGACCGGCGCGCTCGTCAAAGAGGCGATCGGCAATACGCGGGCCGCGGCGATGGACGTGGCGGCTGCCTGCTCCGGGCTTGTTTACGCCTACACCGTGGCGGATGCCTACCTGCGTTCGGGCATGTTCAAGAACGCGCTGGTAGTCGGTTCGGAGACGCTCTCGCGCTACCTCGACTTCTCTGATCGCGGGACATGCATCCTGTTCGGCGATGGCGCCGGCGCTGTTGTGCTATCGGCCTCCGACGAAGAGGGCGGTGGCATGCGCGGCATGGAGCTCACGACCGACCCCGATGGGGCGTACATGATCTGGCTGCCATCGGGCGGGTCCCGATCACCCGCCTCTGGCCAGACGCTTGCGCGGGGCGAGCACTACGTGCGCATGGAGGGCCGCGAGACCTATCGCTACGCGACCAAGACCATGGCCACGACTGCCCTTAAGGCCATCGAGCGCGCCGGCTGGAAGCCCGACGAGATCGACCTGTTCATCCCGCACCAGGCCAACTTGCGCATCATTGAGTCGGTTGCCAAGGGCCTCGGGCTGCCGATGGACAAGATGTTCGTCAATCTCGACCGCTACGGGAACACCTCCGCCGCGTCAGTCGGTATCGCCTTGGCTGAGGCAGTCGACACCGGCCGCGTGAAGATCGGCGACAAGATCGTGTTGGTTGCGTTTGGCGCTGGCCTCACTTCGGGCGGCATCGCGCTGGAGTGGACGGCCGATCCGGTCAATGGCAAGCGCGCCGCAACCGTCGAGCCGGTGGCGACCGTCCGCGAGCCACTTGACTGGGCCTCAGTCGATCCGATTCCCGAACGGCTGCGCGCAATCCTCGAGGGCAACGCCGGTCCGCGCGTGCCGCTTGACGACGTGGTCCCGGGCGAACCCGAACTAGCGCCGCGCGATGGGGTTCCGGCTGGCTGAAGGCCGATTTTAGCTCGGTGACGTCAAGCTCGGCGGCTTTCAAAAACGCGACCTTCGCATCACTTCCGCTCATGCGGAACTTTCGCGGCGAACGACTAGTTGAGCGCGGATGCACTCTCTGTCTATCCCTGGTGAATTGGCGATCGTCAACATGCCAACGTCATGCCAAGACGGAATGGTCATGGAATCGACCTTCTGGCCGATCCCACCCGGCGGCGGATCGTGTCGCTGCTCGCGCTCGGGACAGGCCATCCATCTGATATCGCGGCGGAATTGGGCCTTAGTCCGCAGGCGGTCTCACGCCAGCTCGGCATCTTGAGGAGGGCTGGCCTCATTACCGTGCGACGCGGCTATGTGGACCGACGCTGGTTGATCTACTACGTGGAACCCCGGAAGCTGGGCCAAATCGCCGCTTGGCTCGCAGGCACTGAAGTCGGTCGAGCATTTCCGGCGGAGCGTGTCAAGAAGTCATGGTTGGAGGCGATACTTCCGCTTGAGCGGAAGGATCCGGAACACGTCCCGGACAGATAGATGGGCATCCGCCCAACCGAGGTGAGCTACTAGATGATCGAACTGACTGGTAAATCGGCCGTCGTGACTGGCGGCTCGCGTGGCATCGGCAAGGCGATCGCGCTGCGCTTCGCCCAGCAGGGCGCGGACATCTGCTTTTCGTATCGCGGTAATGGGGATGCGGCCACGGCGACCACGGGCGAGATCGAGGCGCTGGGCCGCAGGTGCGTCGCCGTGCAGGCTGATGTAACTCAGCCCGATGCCGCCGAGGCGCTTGTCAAAGCCGCGCTCGACGCGTTCGGCAAGGTCGACATCCTGGTCAATAACGCCGGCATCACGCGCGACGATCTGATCATGCGCATGAAGCCCGAAGACTGGCGCGACGTACTCGAAACCAACCTGTTCGGCGCGTTCTGGACTTTGAAGGCTGTTACCCGGCCCATGCTCCGCGCAAAGTCGGGCCGGATCATCAACATCACGTCGGTCAGCGGCCAGGCCGGCCAGATGGGCCAGGCCAACTATTCGTCCGCAAAGGCCGGCTTGATCGGCCTCACCAAGGCCGCGGCGCGCGAGCTCGGGTCGCGCGGCATCACCGTCAACGCCGTGGCCCCCGGGTTCGTTCTGACCGAGCTCACGCAGGGCCTGAACGACGACCTGAAGGCCCAGATCAACGAGCGCACACCGCTCGGCCGGTTCGGGACCGTCGAGGAAATCGCCTCTGCGGTTGCGTTCCTGGCGTCCGACGAGGCGGCCTACATCACCGGGCAAGTGCTTGCCGTCGACGGCGGCCTGGTGATGATGTAGCTAACGCCGAACGATGAAGGCAGCGTGATCGTCACGCCCCGGAAACGTGTTCGACACGACATAGATATCGATCCGGACCCGGCTACCAAGTGGAAATCGCTTCTTGGTTTTCACCTGCAGTTTGAGCAGGCGGGTGGCGCCACCGGTCAGAGAGTTGATCTGAAGGCCACCTGACGCCATCTGACTGGTGACGTCGACGCCGTCGAGCGTCCAGATCATGGTCGCCCGGGGGCTGTTAATGCTCGCCCGGATAGTGAAGGAATCCGCGGCGAGGGCGTTGTTGCGCAAGTCGACGTGAAGCTTGTAGGTCTGCGCCGGTTTGAGCAGCACCGTCAGTGTCTGCCGTGGGGCTAGCGTCGAATCGAACATGTTGTAGCCGGCGTAGTCGCGTCGGATGCTGCCCCAGAGACTCACGTCCGGCCGATTCACTCGTCCCTCGTCGAGTAGCTCGGCGAGACGTTGGGCGAGCGCGGCTTGGATCGAGGCCTGTGCGGAATGTCCGGCGAGGTTGGCGAGCTCGTACGGGTCGTTGACCAGGTCGTACAGCTCGCGCTCGCCATCGACGTACTCGACGTAGTGCCACAATCCAAGGGGGTTGGGCGGGGTCGTGCGGACTGCCGCCCAGGCAGGGATGCCCTTCCAAATGTCACCAAGCAGCGCGCTTTCCAGCAGCGCATCGCGACCGAGCGCAGTGCCGTTGTCGATCATGCTCAACAGGCTTACGCCATCAGGACCTGACTGGCCGCTGGGGTAGGGACCAAGCGTGCATCCGCCAATGGCACAGAACGTTGGCGCAAAGTCGATGTTCGACACGTAGTCAGCGACAGTCCGCGCGGTCGTGCCCCAGCGATCCGGCCAGGCCATGTACAAGGGGATCTGGGTCGAATAGGGAACGTTCTTCTGCTGGAGCTTGCGATGGGCCCCCCAGGTCATGCCGTTGTCGGCGGTGAAGATGAGCAGCGTGTTGTTCAGGCGCCCCTCCGCGTCGAGCTCGTCAGTCACCCGCTCAACCAGTGTGTCGATGCCGAACATCTCGTGGCAATATCCCTCCATCGGCCAGCCATCCGTATCTGGCAGCAAAGGCAGGGCCTTGATGTAGTCCGGCTTGTCGGAAACATCGGCCTCGTTGTAGGCCGGCGTCCACCACGGCGCCAGCCCATTGCACAGGTCGAGCTTCTCCTGCGGCTGCGGTACAGGCAAATTCGGGCCGTGCAGGTTGTAGATCGACAGCATTGCGAAAATGGGCTTATCAGCGGGCGCAGCGGCAAGGCGCATGCGTGTCCGGTCAGTCACCATCTGCGTCGAGTGGTAGTCGTCGTAGTGGATGATGCCGCTGTCCTTGGTGCGCAGGTCGTAGTCGTAGTAATCCGCGTTGTTGCTGTAGATGCCATCGAAGACCGACCACGGCGCAATGTGAGCGTCCCAAGCGGAGCTCGAGAGTGCCTTGTTGAGGTTCATGTATTTGCCGATCCACATCGTCGTGTAGCCAGCGCCCTTCAATTCGCTGGCGATGCTCTCCTTGGGTGAGTACATCCGCGCGTCGTTGGTCGTGACACCGTTGTTGTGAGAATGCAGGCCGGTCAGGACGCTCGCCCGGGCGGGACAGCACAGGGACTCCTCGCCGTAGGCATTCGAAAAGCGGATGCCGTGCTCGACGAACGTGTGGTAGATGGCCGGCGTCCGCGCCGGGTCGTTCCAAAGTCGGCCGTCATGGGGCGCCACGTCGTCCAGGTAGAACACGATGATGTTCGGCCGTGAATCGGTCACCGGCGACGCGCCCACTGCTGGGGCCACGATTAGATTCCCGGGCAGCGCCAATATGAGCGCGGCTACTACCAGCGCAAGTCGAGCGGCGCGCGTCTCCCTCAAATTCGTTCCCCCGTCCCCTCGGTGACCGGTACATCTTCGTAGGTCCGTCAACCACCCGCTAATCTGCTCGGCGATGGTCTCCGTCCAAGGCAAGCCAGACGCGGTAAATGCGTCGCCGCTGACCGCCGACGTGTGCGTCGTTGGCGGTGGCGGCCACGTGGGTCTGCCGTTGTCACTGGCTCTCGCCGACGCCGGCATGCGCGTGGTTGTCTACGACACTAACGAACAGACGGTCGAGCGCATCAGGAATGGCGAAATGCCGTTCCGTGAAACCGGAGCAGACGAGTTGCTGGCGAGGATCCTGCCGACGGACCGGCTCAGCCTGACGAGTGATCCGTCGGTGTTGCGCGGCGCGCCCGTCGTGATCGTGGTCGTCGGCACGCCCATCGACGAGTTCCTCAACCCGTCGATGACCCTCTTCGACCGGGTGATCGACCAGATGGCGCCACACATCAACGACGGCGCGCTCGTGGTCATGCGCTCAACCGTATATCCCGGCACTACTGAACGAGTGGCGCGGATGCTCGCCGAGCGCGGCCGCAAGGTTGACGTGGCGTGCTGTCCGGAGCGCATCGCGGAGGGTCACGCACTCGAGGAGTTGAAGCACCTGCCGCAGATCGTCGGTGCGGACGATGACGCGGCCGGCAAGCGCGCCGCGGAGCTGTTTGCCCGTCTGGGCGCAGAGACGATCCGCACCACCACGCGCGAGGCTGAGCTGGCCAAGCTCTTCACCAACGCGTGGCGCTACATGAAGTTCGCCATCGCCAACCAGTTCCTGATGATTGCCGACCAGGCTGGCGCCGACTACAACGCGATCTTGCACGCGATCCGGCACGACTACCCACGGGCCGCCGACCTGCCAGGTCCGGGCTTCGCCGCCGGGCCGTGCCTGCTCAAGGACACGATGCAGCTCGCGTCGTTCACTTCGGATCATTTCCCCATGGGCCAGTCGGCGATGCAGATCAACGAGGGCCTGCCGGCGTATATCGTCGATTCCATGAGCCACCGATTTGGCGGCCTGGCGGGCAGGAGGGTGGGCATCCTGGGCATGGCTTTCAAGGCGGAGTCGGACGACACCCGCGCGTCGCTCAGCTACAAGCTGCGCAAGCTGCTGCTGTGGGCGGGAGCCGAAGTGCTGTGCACGGATCCGTATGTCCACGATGAGCGATTGGTCGACCTCGACCAGGTCCTGGCGAACAGCGACATCCTCGTCATCGGCGCACCGCATCGCGCCTACAAGGCGCTCAACTTCGAGGGCCGCGAGATCGTCGACGTCTGGGGAGCGATGCCTGCGGGCATCCGCATCTAGCGAGTTGGCGGCGTGAAGGTCCTCATCACCGGCGCCGCCGGTTTCATCTGCGGCTATCTCATCGAGGAGCTGCTCGGCGCCGGCCACTCGGTCGTCGGCATCGACAACTTTTCCAAGTACGGCCGCGTCAGCCGCGCCTACGACTCGAACCCGGCGTACCGCTTCGTCGAGGGCGACGCCAAGGACGCGACCCTGCTCACTGCCCTGGCGGCCGAATGTGACCAGATCGTCGCGGCCGCGGCGATGATCGGTGGCATCAGCTATTTCCACGAGTTCGCGTACGACCTGATCGCCGAGAACGAGCGCATTCTCGCGGCAACATTCGACGCCGCCATTGCCGCCTATTCGGCCGGCACCTTGAAGCGCATCGTCGTGCTGTCGAGCTCGATGGTCTACGAGTCGACCGACCACTACCCCACGCCAGAGGGCGCCCAGCTCACCTCGCCACCGCCCAAGTCGACCTATGGGTTTCAGAAGCTGGCGAGCGAGTACTTCGCGCGTGGCGCCGCGGAGCAGTACGGGCTGCCGTACACCATCCTGCGACCGTTCAACTGCGTGGGCATTGGCGAGCGCCGCGCGCTGCGCGACACCGCCGTGATGAGCGGCAACGTCAAGCTGGCGCTGTCGCACGTGGTGCCCGATCTTGTGGTCAAGGTGCTGCGCGGCCAGGATCCGCTGCACATCCTTGGCTCGGGCGACCAGGTCCGCCACTACACCTATGGCGCCGATCTGGCGCACGGCATCCGCTTGGCGATGGAGTCCAACGCCGCCATCAACGAGGACTTCAACCTCTCGACGGCGCAGAGCACAACCGTGCTCGAGCTGGCCGGGCTCATCTGGCACAAGATCAACGGCGATCGGCCGCTTCGGATCGTCAACGATGAGCCGTTCGAGCACGATGTTCAGAAGCGCGTGCCCGACGTCCAAAAGGCCAAGCGCGTCCTGGGATTCGAAGCGACCACGACCTTGTCGGAGATGCTTGACGAGGTCATCCCCTGGATCACAGCAGAGCTCGAGACCGGGCGGATCTAGCCATCGACCATGATGCGCTCTACCGCCACCGGTTCGGCCCGGAGGAGTCAGCGGGTCGGGCGGCGCTGTGGCACGAGATTGGGCGCCACCTTCAGAGGTACATCCCACTCGACTCTGTCGTCCTCGACCTGGGCGCCGGCAGCGGCAACTTCATCGCCAACATCAAGGCGCGTGAGCGCTGGGCGAGCGATCTGCGCGATACCTCTGCCGAGATGCCTGCCGACATCAAGTTCGTGTGCTCGGACGGCCTGACCCTGCGCGGCGCTGTGCCAATGGGCCACTTCGACCGCATCTTCATGAGCAACTACCTTGAGCACCTGCCTTCGCCCAAGGCTGTCGTTGAGCAGCTGGCGGTGGTGCGCGACTTGCTCATAGTCGGGGGCCAGGTGATCATCCTCCAGCCCAACATCCGCCTGACGGGCGGCCACTACTGGGATTTCATCGATCATCACACGCCGCTGACCGAGCGCAGCCTCGCGGAGGCGGCGCTAACGGCCGGCCTCGAACCAACCAAGACGATCGTGCGTTTCCTGCCCTACACGACCAAGAGCCGCCTGCCGCAGGCGGCGTGGCTAGTGCGCGCCTACCTGGCGTTCCCGCCGATCTGGCGCCTCATGGGCAAGCAAACCCTGTTCATCGCCGAGCGCTCGACTTGAGCACCTCGCCCGAGCCGCTCGAGTTGACCATCGTCATCCCGGTCTACAACGAGCCAGACAACATCGGCCCCACGCTGCAAAGGTTGGCTGCGGCGGTCCACGTTCCATCCGAGACGCTAGTCGTCTACGACTTCGATGCCGACACGACCGTGCCGGTCGTGCGCGCCATGCAGGCCGAGCTGCCCACGGTGCGGCTGCTGCGCAACGACCTTGGTCGCGGTGTGCTGAACGCGATGAAGGCCGGCATCGCCGCAGCCAGCGGCGAGTTCGTGCTGATCACCATGGCCGACGGTTCGGACGAAGTCGAGCTGGTCGACCGCATGATTGCACTGGGCCGCGGCGGTGCGGACGTGGTGGCGGCGAGCCGCTACATGAAGGGTGGCCACCAGGAAGGCGGGCCGCTGCTGAAGCGGACGCTCAGCCGGCTCGCCGGGCTGTCGCTGCACTGGGTGGGGCGACTGCCCATTCATGATGCGACCAACAATTTCAAGTTGTACCGGCGCTCGTTTCTCCAGGGCGTCACGATCGAGTCGAAGGGTGGCTTCGAGCTCGCCATCGAGCTGACCGTCAAAGCCGATCTGGCCGGCCGCAAGCTGGCCGAGCTACCCACGACGTGGCGCGACCGAACCGCGGGCGTGAGTCGCTTCAAGCTGCGCGCCTGGCTGCCGCTCTACCTGCGCTGGTACGTGGCCCTGTTCCGGGGTCGCTTGCGCCGACCGGGGCGTCAGCGGAGCGCTGCATGACTGCCGAGCAGACGCTCGTCCGCGAGCCCGCGCTGCGCGATCAGGCGCGTGCGGCGCAGACCTGGTTGCGTGGTTGGCTGTCGCGCTGGTGGGTTTGGTGGGCGCTGTTCCTGGCCGTCGTCGCGGGCGTCATCTGGTTCCACCTGCCGTCCTTGAACCAGCCGCTGCTCGAGCTGCACTCGTTCCGCCAGACGCAGACCGCCTGGACGGCGCTGATCTTCCACCAGCAGGGGATCGACCTCTTCCATCCCGTCGTGCCTGTGTTCGGGCCGCCTTGGTACGTACCGTTCGAATTCCCGCTCTTCCAGGCGATCGGCGCGCTCGTCATGAATGTTGGCGTGGCGCCCGATGTCGCGATGCGCAGCCTGGGCCTGGCGAGCTTCATCCTCACGATGTTCATCCTGTGGCGGCTCGTCGCTCGGCTGGCGGGTGAGGCGGCCGGGTTTATTGCCGTACTCGCGCTGGCTGTCAGCGGCTTGGGTCTGCTCTGGGCGCGCTCCTCGATGATCGAATACTTCGTCGTCGCGGCGTCCCTGGCGATGCTGTACGGCGCCCTGCGCTGGCACGAGTCCACGCACTGGGGGTGGTGGGCGTTGGCACTGGGCACGGGCGTCGTGGCGATGCTGGTCAAGCCCACAACCGCGGTGATGTACCTGCCAGCGGTCCTGGCGCTGGGCGCGATGGGCTGGCGCGCGGGATCCGCCAGACCGTTGCGCAAGCCGCTGCTCTACGCGGCCGCGCTGTTGGCGTTGCTCGCTGTGCCGCTGCTCTTCGGCGGGTTGTGGACGATCTACGCCGACAAGATCAAAGGCGCGTCGGAATTCACCGCCGACCAGACGAGCGCCGCGCTCACGACCTGGAACTACGGCACCATCGCCCAGCGCCTCAACCCCGTTACGTGGGGGCTCATCCTGGGGCGAGTCAACGAGCTCGTGCTCGGCGGCCAAACCTACTTTGTGCCGTTCGCCATTGGCTTCGCGTGGGTCCCACTCGGCTTCATCGCCAGCCTGTGGCTGAAGCGGCGCCTGTTCACGATTGCCTGGCTCGCCGGCGCATTCATCGGCCCGTTGTTGTTCGTGAACCTGTACTGGATCCACGACTACTACCTCATCGCGCTCAGCCCGATGGCCGCGGCCGCAGTGGGCATCGGCCTCGTCTGGACCATGCGCAAGTGGAAATGGATCCTGCCACCGCTGCTCGGCGCGTTCCTTCTCGTGTGCTGGATCGGCAACCTCAAGACGTCGGAGCACTACTGGGCGATCCAGTTCTACGACACCCACGGTGGCGAGCATCACCTCGAGGCCGCGGCGTACATCGACGGGCGCTCGCAGCCCACCGACCTCATCGTCATGGTCGGTCGCGGCTGGAACCCGGCGACCTTCTACTACGCCCAGCGGTGGGGCCTGATGCTCGAGGGCGACGAGCATCAACAACTCCAGCGCGCCCTGGGACCGCTGCTGCCGCAGCTTCAGGCAACGGGCTACACCCGGCTATTCGACTGCCCCACCAACAAGGACTGCGTTGCGACGTACGACATCACGACCAATCCACCGCGGCTGATGCCCTAGCGCGAAATAAAGGCGGCGCCCGAGCCGACCTACAGCAGCCCGCGCTCCATTAGGTGGTCGAATACCAGCTGCGCGTTCTGGGCCACCGTCCGGCCCACCGTCTCGAGCCGGAGATCGGGCGTCCGCGGTGGCTCGTACGGGTCCGACAGGCCGGTCATCTTGTGGGTGCCGGCGGCGTACAGGCCTTTCACGTCGCGCGCGATGACCTCTTCGAGCGGCGTATCCACGTGGATCTCCACGAAGGACCCGGGTCCACCGGCCGCATCGACCATCGCCCGCACCTCGTCGCGCGTCGCGCGGTATGGGCTGACCAGGGCGCACACGACCAGACCGCCGTGGCGCACGATCTCTGCGGCCACGAAACCCACTCGGCGCACGTTCTCGTCGCGGTCCTCGCGCGAAAAGCCCAGGCCGCGCGAGAGATGAGTGCGCACGACGTCGCCGTCGAGCATCGTGACGGTGCGGCCACGCTGCTCGAGCAGCGGAATCAGCGCTTCAGCCGTCGTCGTCTTGCCCGAGCCCGACAGCCCGGTGAACCAGAGGCAGGCGCCGGTGCTCAATCTGCGCTGGCCGACTGCCCGGGCCGGCCGAACCAGAGCTGGGCCATGTCGCGACCCAGGAGGGCCGACAGGCGCTCGACGTCGGGCACGAACTCATCCTCGAGGCGGCGGCGCAATTCGGGCGAGATCTTGCCTCGCGTGATCGGCTTGCGATGGAACCACGAGTGCCGGAAGCCGCGCACCAGGCCACGCGTGCGCGTGTCGCCGATGATCTTGGGCAGCAAGCCCCACACGAGCCACTGCGGGAAGCGGCCATTGAGCATGCGCCGGATGAATGTCGAACGCGCGCCGTGAGCGGTGTTGTGCGCGGCAAACGACTCGGGCACATAGCTCGGGTCGATATTCAGGAATTCGAGCAGCGCGCGGAACTCGCCGTGTGGGTCGCGCACCATGTCCTCGAAGATGATCACCCGGACGCAATCGCGGCCGAACTCGTCGAACCAGCGCGGCAGCTGCTCGCCGAACTTCGCTCGATCGCGGTAGGTCGACAGCTTGGGATTGGAGTGGGCGGGTAGTCGGCGCCCCTGCTCCCGGTCGGCCTCGGCGTTCAGGGCCTCTTCGAAGTCGGTGATGTCTTCGGTGCCCGCCGCCAACTTGTGGGCGTGGAGCGAGTGGATCATGTCGACCGGGTTGCGGAGCATCGCCACGATGCGCGCGTCCGGCGACGCGGCGTGGATCAGTCGAGGCGCGTCGTGCGAGTAGAGGTAGCGCGTCGATCCCTCGCCGAGCAGCTTGGCGTCACCTGCGTCGGCGAACAGGTCGTCATACAGCTTGGCGTCACGCTCGTAGACGAGGAAGTTGCCGGAATGGTCGAACGCCAGGTCAGCCGCGAAATAGCACGGCTCCTTGACGACGCTCATGAAGACCTGGGGGTGGCCCTTCAGGTACTCGTAGAGCGAGGTCGTGCCGCTCTTGGGCGCGCCAACGATGAAGAGGTTAGGAGTGTGTGCCACGGCGCACGGGATGATAGTCGCTCGCTGCGTACACTCGGGCGCGCATGACTGACAGCAAGAAAGGGCAGCGCGGGGTGGCGCGCTCAGAGTGGCAGCCGTCCGACCACGCCTCCGCGAAGGGCGGACTGCAGCGTCAGGTAGCGCGCGGCCTGACCTGGACGCTCGTCGACACCTGGGGCAGCCAGCTCGTGGCGCTCGTCATCTTCGTGCTGCTTGCGCGGCTCCTCACCCAGGTCGACTTTGGCCTGGTGGCGACGGCCGCGATCTTCGTCTCCTTCGCCGGCCTGTTGGTCGACCAGGGGCTGGGCGACGCGGTGATCCAGCGGCCAACCCTTACTCGGCGGCAGCTCGACACCGCCTTCTGGGCATCCATGGCGACCGGACTGATCATCGCCGTGGCGGCATTGGTGCTCGCCATCCCGATCGCGGGCATTTTGGGACAGCCGCTGCTCCAGCCCATCATCCAGGTCCTCAGCATCACGTTCATCCTGAGCGGGCTCGCGAGCATTCAGACCGACCTTCTGCGACGCGAGATGGCCTTCGGCAGCCTCGCCATCCGGCGAGTCGCCGCGGTAACGGTAGGCGGCATTGTGGGCGTGGGCATGGCCATCGCCGGTTACGGGGCGTGGTCCCTGGTTGGCCAGCAGATCGCCAGCGCCATCGCGTCGGTAGTGATGCTCTGGACGGTTACGCCGTGGCGGCCAAGCCGCGCGTTCTCGCGCGAGGACTTCGGCGAGCTATTTGGCTTTGGTATTCGCGTCGTAGGCGGCGACATCCTCAACTGGATCAGCCGCAACATCGACAACCTGCTCGTCGTGGTGTTCCTGGGTGTCGTGCCCGTGGCGTTCTACACGGTCGCCTATCGGATCCTCGATACCAGCCAGACGCTGTTGGTCAACGCCGCCCGCAAGCTGGTCTTTCCCACGTTCTCCCGCCTGCAGCACGACCCCGACCGCATACGGCGCGCATATTCGCGCATGAACCGCGCCTCGAGCGCCTTGACCTTGCCCGGCTACATTGGCCTCGCTCTCGTCGCCCCTGAAGCGACGGTGACGCTCTTCGGCGCGAAGTGGGCGGAGGCCGGCCCGGTCGCGGCCGTGCTGTTCCTGATCGGGCCCGTGCTGACTGTCCAGGCGTTCAGCAGCGCGCTCTTCAACGCCGTGGGCCGGCCTGACATCACGCTGCGGTACCGCCTGGTCACCACCGTCGTCAACGTAGTCGGCTTCCTGCTCGCGGTCCTGATATTTCGCGACATACTCGCCGTTGCTGCGGCGTACACCATTCGCGGCTACCTCCTGCTGCCGCTCAACCTTGTGTGGATGCGCCAGTACGGCCACATTCGAATCCGCGAGCTTTTGCTCGAGCTGCGCGGCGTCGCGGTCGCCACTGTGGTCATGGCCGGCGCGGTGCTGCTCGTCAAGTTCGCGCTGGTCGGCCACGTGCACGATGCGGCGCTGCTTGGCGCCGAGGTGCTTGTCGGCTTCATCGTCTTCGGCCTCGCCCTATTGGTCGCGGATCGGCCGCTCATCGCCGACCTCATCGGCGTGACGGCCCAGGCCGTTCCCGGTGGCGTCCGCGTGGCGCGGATGCTGCGCCTGCCGATGGCGGCCGGCGATCGCAAGGCGCGCGCCGCGCTCGACACCAGCCGCGAGGCCGAGATCGAGGCAGGCGCCGTGGTCGACCCGACCGGCCTGGTCAACGAGGATCCGGAGAGGGACCCGCTGCCCTAGCCGCAGGTATCCTCTTGGGACATGCCCAAGCCCGATTTCTTGATTGTCGGCGCGTTCAAGAGCGGCAGCACGGCGCTCTACGAGGGACTGCGCCGCCATCCCCAGATATTCATGCCGTTCCACAAGGAACCGCTCTACTTCGGGGACGATTTGACGCGCCGCTACGGCCGCTACACGCAGGCCGAATACCTGCACCTGTTCGAGCCCGCCAAGCCCGGCCAGATAGCAGGCGAGGCGAGCACCTGGTACCTGTACTCGGTATCGGCGGCGCGCGAGATCCACGACTTCAACCCGGCCGCGCGGATCCTGGTCGTGCTGCGCAACCCAGTCGACGTTATGTACGCCCAGCACGCGCAGCTCATCTACAACGTCATCGAGGACATTCCCGACTTCGCCGCTGCGTTGGCGGCCGAGCCCGACCGTCGCGCGGGGCGACGCATCCCGCCCGGGCCGATCAACATCGAGAACCTGTTCTATCGCCACAGCGTCCGCTTTGCCGAGCAGCTTGAGCGCTACTTCGATGTCTTCGGCCGCGAGCAGGTGCACGTGATGCTGTACGACGACCTGCACCGGGACGGGGCGACCGTGGTCCACGGCGCGCTCGAGTTCCTGGGCGTCGATCCATCCCGCGCCGCGGCGCCGCCGCGCGCCAACGAGAACAAGCGCGTCCGCTCCCCGCTGATCCAGCGGCTCATCTTCGCGCCGCGACTCTTGCTGCCGCTGGCGCCGTTCCTGCGCCGCTT
>JBDTUR010000022.1:0-17172 GCA_040007635.1 Chloroflexota bacterium | reverse complement strand
TAGTTGAGCATCAGGTCGATGCTCGAATCGATCAGGTCCTTGACTACTTCCCAGCGTTCGAAGTCGGCCTGTGAGGCGCGGACAAGGGCGTCAAGATCGGTGGGTTCGCTCGTCAGAACCATGGCAGGCCGGATGCTACACGGCCGTCCCGGGTGCGGCGCACCTGCCGTCTGGCACGTCACGACGCGAAAGAAGGACACCGCGCCGGCCGTCCATCTCTCGGCGACTCTACGACCGACGGTGCCTTCGTGACTCTCACCAGCTATGCGACCGACCATAAGTACCAGGATCTGAACCGGCTCGAGATCACCGACGGCCTACGGCGACCCTTGAACACCGTCTGGCTACACGGGAGCTTGGGTGCGGACCCCGCTCAACCGCCACCTGGAGTTGCCCGAACCACACCTATTCCAAGCAGAAAGTGTCCAAGATTCTTGACGCGGGACACTCCGCCAATGGTTGCCCGCGAAGCGGATGACCCCTAGTTGAATTGCGAAATCAGCCAGGCGGTCCCTTTGACCACAACGACAACTAGTGCCAAAACCAACGGCGCGAAGATCGAGGCGATCCACAGGCGCTCGAACAACCGTGCACGGGGATTGGGATCGACTGGCAAGCCTAACCTAGCTTCTTCTTGCCGAAGCCACGGCGGCTTGGCGATTTGAGGCGGTGAGTACGTCCACGCGACCGCGGTGACGAACGAAATCACGCCCGCCGCGGATGCAAGGGCCATGACCACGAGGGCCCACGTCTCCTGCCGATGCGCGGAGGCGACGGTCAGCAGCGAAGTTGAGATCAGAGCTACGCCGCTGGGTGCCAGAGGGAACGCGCCGTTCCGATAAAGCAGCGGCAGTCGGTAATCTCGATACCGAAGGACCCACCATCGCCGCCAACCGCGACGAATCAGTAGCGCCGCATAGAGCAGGCCGACGCCAAGCACAAACATCAGTGCGCTTGCGACTTCAGGACTCATCAGGGTCGGCCCAGCACGAAATCGAAGACGTCTGAGGCTACGTCCGTCAGGGTCAACAGTCCGTCGCTCAAGAGAGAACCGGCGGATCCACCAATCACACCACCCGCCGCGGCACAACCAATAACGAGAGGACCACCCTCGACGCATCCGGCGCCAAATGCGGCACCCACGTAGCCTCCTCCACCCACGAGGAGACCTTTGATAGCTGCTCGAAAGAGCCTGCTTTCGTCTCCGCGGCCGTCATCCTGCTCCCATTGATCTACAGCCGCGAGGCCTATGCCCAGTCCGGTGGATGCGTATCCGAGAGCGTTGCCAGCGGCGCGAAGGGCTCCGGCTTCTATGCCCGTGCCAGTCTGGACGGCCCATCCTCTCCCCTGAGCGAGCTTCACCTCGAACCCGTTGAGCGCATTGTTGAATATACCTGCCCCTGTATGAACCGCAGGCGACTTCCTTAAGAAGGCGGCCTGCTCGAGGCCCTCCTCGAGAATTCGGTCCGACTTCCAATCCAGATAGTGGGCTGCACCATGCACAACCGCGTTGAACGCTTCGCCGGGCGGACCAGAGGTAGGCCGCGTGCCAATGACCGGCGGGTCAAAGAGGTCTCGGCAGTTTGGGTCACCAGGAATGCATGGTCGCGGGCCTGGCGGCGGCGTAGGCGGAGGTGTCGAAAGCGCAATCCTTGGACCCCCAGCGTTGCCGCTGGATGTTGAATTGCGAGCCCGTTGAGTCGTATTAGCCGCCGCCCACTGCTGCCGGACCCTTTCCCTCACCCTGAAGGCGGCGATGGCGGCGCGATTCTTGTTTTGGGCTACCGCCGATTGGTTTCCGTTGGCGTCGTTGCCCCAGTCGACGTAGTGGCCGTTGGGATCGATGAGCGTGGCCGGACTTGCCAACGCGTAGAGGAAGCGGTTGAGGGTCAGCGGGTTTTGGGCGCCGCCGGCGACGGAGTCGAGGCTGGTGAAAGCCGCCAGGTTCGGGTCGTACGAACGGGCGACGAAGTCATACAGGTCGGTGTTGTTGCCTGAGCCGTCGTCAGAGTTGAGCGCGAGCCGGCCCTGGAAGCGCCACGGGCTCGGCAGCGAGCTCGTGCTCGCACCGATCGACGTGCCGTAGGCCGAGTAGCGGAACGCGTCACTGACGGCTGAGCCGTTGGAGCCGATTGCGCCCGCGACGTTGCCATGCAGATCGGGTAGTAGCCAGCCAAAGCCGCCAGCGGACGTGGACGTCGCCATGCGATTGCCGATGGCATCTTCTCAGTGAGGGTCGTCGGCCGCTTGGCTGCTTGTGCCTGAATAGGTCGGTCAGGTGGCAGCCCGACGAGATTGCTCTTGGGAAGGCCCATTTGATGATCGACTGGCCGACGCCTCGCGTTGAAGATTGCAGGCGTCAGCGGCACACCTCAGGCGGCGAGCAAACGGTTCAGGTTGTCCGCGAACGACCGCAGCAATGTTGCGGCCGGGTCGGACCTACCGTCCAGTTGGCTCAAGGATTGTTCGAGGGCCGACCGTGCTTTCGCCGGATAACCAGCCAGATACCAGGCTACTGGCCTTCTGTAGCTCGCTTGCTGATCATCGGGACCATCTTCATCTAATAGGGCGCAAAGCCGGAGCAGGTCCGACGAGGCTTGCATGTAGGGCAGCCCGTACTGCTTCAGCGCCTCGATCATGCTGGCGACGACCCTGCTGGCCGTCTCGCCTCTGGTATCGACGGTCCAGGCGGCGTATCGGCGTTCAGGCATCACGTATCCAATGTGACTGCCTAGGGTGGGGGGTACGTACGGGTGAAACGCCAGTCCACGAAGGTCAGCGACCATCCTCTCCACCGCTTGATGACGCACTCCCACGACTGGGGTTATGTCGGCAACCCCGGCAGGCATGTGCGCCGTGCCCCGGTTCAGCCCGATCCACCCCAGGATGTCCTTGGCAAGCTCTGTCGTGTAGATGCCTCTGCTTCGCTTTCTGAATCCCAGTGTGTTCAGGCCCGGGGTGACGAGCGAGGCGATGGCGCCATCTAGCGTGCTCATGGCAGCCACACCGTCCAAATGGGCGTCGGTCCCATGCGGGCTCCCACCTCCAAACCGGCCTCCGCGGCGTTATCGCCCCAAGGTATGGCCCCACCCGACCATATCTGCGGAAACGCCTGAGCTTGGTTGGGCGTCCATCCAGCGTACGGGCCGGTCTTGACTTCCAAGAAGACCTTCTGACCATTGGGAAGTTTTACCCACAGATCGGGGCGGGTGCGCACTCCGTTGACCTCCAAAGTGATCTCCTTACCCAGGTACTGTCCCCCGGCCGCCTCCAGATCCGCAATCACCGATCGGACGCCAGCCTGGCCTCGCAAGACGGGGCCGGCACCGGCCTCAGCAATGCGGGCGAACTTCCCGAGCTTAAGCAGGCCGGCGCCTGGGAACATCGCAGCGACGGACAACCCTACTGATACCCAGTCTCCCTCCGAGGCGTAATAGGCCGCATCGGCAGCGGCACATGGCACGCCAGCGATAGGTAGGGCACTGCAACCACCGAGAGCGACATGCCTTATGTCTGGTGGCAGAGCCGCCAATGGATCCGAGACGCCTAGGGTGTATGTCCGATTCAGCGGATCGCCGGGTATTGGTGCTCCCGACAGCATGAGCGCTAGCGTCGCCTTCGCATGATCCTCCCAGTATTGGTCGGAACGCTCCCCAGTCACGAACGCAGATAGGTTGCTTGTTTGGGTAGCCTCAGCTCGCGCCTCGGCGGCACGTCGCGTTCCCAAGGCGAGTAGGCCCTCGTCTTGGTCAAGTCCGCGAGCCTGTCGCGTGGCGATGAACCGTCTATTCGCGGCTATCACAGCCTGGTTCTTCTTGTACGCCGCGATCGCGCCAGCGTTCTTGCGCTGCGCGATGGCCGATTGGTTTCCGTTGGCGTCGTTGCCCCAGTCGACGTAGTGGCCGTTGGGATCGATGAGCGTGGCCGGACTTGCCAACGCGTAGAGGAAGCGGTTGAGGGTCAGCGGGTTTTGGGCGCCGCCGGCGACGGAGTCGAGGCTGGTGAAAGCCGCCAGGTTCGGGTCGTACGAACGGGCGACGAAGTCATACAGGTCGGTGTTGTTGCCTGAGCCGTCGTCAGAGTTGAGCGCGAGCCGGCCCTGGAAGCGCCACGGGCTCGGCAGCGAGCTCGTGCTCGCACCGATCGACGTGCCGTAGGCCGAGTAGCGGAACGCGTCACTGACGGCTGAGCCGTTGGAGCCGATTGCGCCCGCGACGTTGCCATGCAGATCGGGTAGTAGCCAGCCAAAGCCGCCAGCGGACGTGGACGTCGCCATGCGATTGCCGATGGCATCTACCGCGGCATTGACCGAGCCTGAGCTCAAGTCGATGCGGTCGACGGACTCGGACGCGCCGATGTAGCCATACGTCTCGGCCAGGGTGCCGCCGACGGACTTGGTCCAGTGGCGACCGAGGGCATCGAGCGTGTACGTCAGTGCGCCGCCAGATGGTGGGGTAAGTGACAGCAGGTGATCGAGCGCGTCATACGTGTACGCAGTGGCGCCAGAGCCGGCCACAGCCGAGCTGGTCATGTTGCCGTTGGCGTCATAGGCATAGGTGCGATCGGTGCCCGAGCGATGCTGTGCGGTCAGCTCGTCGGACTCGTTGTAGTCATAGGTGGTCGTTGCGACGCCGTCGTTCCAGCTGGTGCGGTTGGAGTTGGCGTCATAGCCAAAGCTCATCGTCGGACCGCCGCTGATCGACGAGCCGGTGACCCGGCGCAACGAGTCATAGGTGAACGATTGGGTGCCGCTGCCGGCCACGCCCGAGACACCGCTCAGGGTGCGACCTTCGGAAGTGACCGAACCGGTGCGGTCGTAGGCCTGGCTGAAAACAGCCTGGTTCGCACCTGAGTACTTCTCAGTGAGGGTCGTCGGCCGCTTGGCGCGGTCGTAGGCGAATGTCGCGGCATTGGTGGCGGTTGGCCACGTGCGCGACGCGACCAGGCCGTCCAGGCGCCAGCCGAGACTGCTCGTGCCTGAATAGGTTGGCGAGGTCGCGGTGAGCTCGTTGCCGCGCCAGTCATAGGTGAAGGTCGACGCGGTCGAGCTGATCGCCTGGTCGGTCCGAGACGTGGCGTTGCTCATCGGGTCGAACACGTACGTCGTGATCGCGGTGCCGCCGCGGGAGACGACCGTGTTGCGCCCGAGGCTGTCGAAGGAGAAGGCCAGAGCGTCCTTCTGGGTGCCGGCCTCGAAGTAAGTGACGCTGGTGCGCTCACTGCCGGCGTCGTAGGCCGACTCCGTTCGCAGCGCTTCTGTGCTCGAGGTCGGATAGCCGGTGAAGTTGGTGACCTTGGTTATGCGGTCCAAAGCGTCGTACTCGAAGTCGACGTAGCGGTTGGCGTTCGAGCACGAGCCGGCGGCTGGGTTGTCGCACGAGCGCGTCAGACGCGCCCCGCCCGATGCCGTGTCGTAGGTATTCGTCGTTGCCGACAACGCCGTGCCGGTCGTGTTGCCCGGCGGCGTGGCGGTAAGAACGTGGCCGAGCTCGTCGTAGGTGTAGCGCCAAGCCGTCGATGACGGCGTCGTGGGATCGCAGCCTGCCTGCACGTGCTTTGGCGCACATGAGGCGAGCAGCTCGCCCAGGTTGTCATACGCAAAGGTGGCCTTCACGTTCTGGCTGGCCGTCGCCGACTGGCCAGACACGTAGTTCGCCGTGGAGCCGACGATGTCGCCGCGGCGGTCGTAGTCGTAGTGGGTGATGACACCGGCTGGATCGGTGACGTCGGTCTTGTCGCGCAGGGCGTCGTAGGTGTAGCTCGTGAGCAGGTCGAGATCGACCTCGCCTGAAGTAGCTGGATAATCAGGGGTCGCCGCGGCGCGCACGCTCGCCACTTGGTCGTTGGTCGTGTAGCCCGTGAGCGTCACGAAGGCGCCGTCGGTGGTCGGGTCGCCCGGAGCCATGATGGTCCCGGTGATTCGGCCCGCGGCGTCGTGCACGGTCTCGGTCGGGATGTTCCAGTCGGGCGTGTTACCCGAGCCTGTATACGTGTCCCAGACGATGGCGTCATCGACGTAGAAGCTGACCGCTGACGTGCCGCTACGGCGCAGCGCCAGATGAACATTGGAAGCGCGATCAGCGGTAGGCGTCCAGGTGAAGTCAATGACCTGCCAAGTGCCATCGGCGGCAAGGGTCGAGCTCGACGCATAATCGCCGCCAGAGGCATCTACGCCGAAGAAGCCCTGCAGGGTGACTCCAGACGCTGCCTTGACGCGGGCGCGAACGCGATACCCGTGGCCGCTCTTGAACGAGCTGCCAGAGAGATTGAGATAGCTGCCTGCGTTGCTCGCGCTGCCCGAGGCAACCGTCAAGCCCTTGGCGCCGCTGTAGCCATCGGTCGTCGCCGATGTCGCGGACGTCGCGGTCGCGGTGAAGTAGCCGCTTGCCGTCGATACCCACCCATCGCTCCCCGCCTCAAATGGCGTCAGCCACAGGCGCGCCTGAGTCGTCGTGTCGTAGTGGTCAATGGTCTTGGTTTGGCGCCCGGCGGCGTCGTAGATGCGCTTGGTCCAGACCTCAGCACCGGTCGTGGCCGTTGGACGCGCTTCCGTATCGATTCGGCCTGATGCCTTGAAGGTGGTCGAGACCCACGAATTATCGGCGCGGGTGATCTTGATGACGCGATCGAGGTTGTCATACGTGGTGGAGGTCACGTTGCCCAGTGGGTCAGTGACCGAGACGACACGGTCGGCAGCGTCGTACCGGGTCGAGCTCGCGACGTTCTGGACGCTGTTGCTCGCACCGCCCGACACGTAGTTGGCCACCTGGCGAACAGGCTTGCCCGACAGGTCGTACCAGACAAGGGTCTGGACGCCATAGGCGTCGGTCACGAGCGTTGAGCGCCCATTCATGTCGAGCGAGCTGATCGCGTTGCACTTGCTCGAGGTGCCCGGGCACGTCGGAGCCGAACCCGCGGTCGGGACGATCGGCCCCGATGACCCCACCGCCAGCCCAGCCGCGCCGTAGTAGGTCGTGACCGTTCGACCGTTGCTCGTGCCCGTCGGATAAGCCGTGCTGGTCACGAAGTTGCCCACCAAGTCATACGTCGTGTCGGTTGTCGCGTTGGACAGGCCGCTTCCGGAGTCGCCAACCTGGCGGGTCACCTGACCGTTCTCGTCGTAGGCAAAGGTCGTGAGGATGTTGTTGACGCCGGAGGTGCCGGAGCCGCCGCTGACGTAGTTGGCATAGACCGAGGTGTTCCGGCCCACACCGTCGTAGACCGAGTGGGTAACGACCCCGCCAAAGTCAGTCTGATCGACGGGATTGCCGAACCAGTCATACGCCGTCGTCGTGGTGCGCGACAGCGGATCCTGGGTGGTCAGTAGCTGGCCGATCGTGTCGTAAGAAGTGAACTGCGTCGTGTTACCCAGCCCATTAGCAACGCTCGCGACATCTGTCTTGTTCGAGGCATAGGTGGTCGCCGACGTGACGCCGTCGGGGTCCGTCGATACCAAGGGTAGGCCCCAGGCGTTGTACGTCTGGCTGCTGACAACATTCTGGTCGGCGGTCGACGCGCCGCCTGAAACATAGTTCGCGGTGATTGCGGTGACGAAGATTGCAGGATGGGCGGTCGAGGCGGCGTACCCAAACTTAGTCGTCCGGTTGAGGACATCAATGCGCGTGTCAGCCAGCCCGTTGGCAAGGTAGGAGGCGGCCGCGTAGGTCGTCATGATCACGACGTCGTCGAAGTAAACCGTGCCCGAGCCAGACCCGATCTTGAGCGTTACCTTGACCAGGCCGGTGCCATCGGCCGGGATCGTCAGATCAAAGGCGTTCGACTTCCAGCTCGCAGAGCTGTCCGTTGTCGGCGCCAGGAGCGCCTGCCAGCTCGAATCGCTCGCGCGCTGGTAATCGACCTGATAGGTGGCGCCCGATCCTGAGCCGACCTTGAGACCTACCTGGAAGCGGAACGTTTGGCCAGGAACCAACTGCGAGCTCTGGTAGGCATTGCCGGTTCCAGTGACCTTAAGCGAGCCGAAGCCGCTCTTGACGTTGGTTGCGCCTTGCTCGAACGCGGTGGTCGAGCCTCCTGTACTCCAGCCGTCCAAGCCGGACTCGAAGCCACCGTTGGTCAGGAACGTGTTGTCAGAAGACTCCAGTAGGTGAGTCTCTGAGTCGAACCGATTGATGAGCGTTTGGTTGACCGCCGAGCTGCTCGTCGGATTGGTGAAAGGCGTGGTGACCCGTATGGCGTTTCCATCGGCGTCGTACACATAGGTCGTCCGATACATGTTGTGATCGGTGTCTGTAGAGGCCGCGTACTGGGCCGCGCTCTGGGTCCAAGGGGTTCGCTGCGCAGCGAGTGGATCAACAAGGTTGTCCACTGTCGCCGAGGCGAACGACCCGCGGCGGGTGATTACCGCCCCCTGATTGCCGTTCAAGCGGTAGTGAGTCTCCGTCGTGTAGTTGTTGATGCCGTCGGTGCCGTATTCAGAAAGCTTGTCGACGAGCGTCCCACTGGCCCCGTTGCTGCCGCAACTTGCGACCGTGCAGGCGATCGGCCGCCACTCGGTCAGCACCGAGCCATTGGGAGTGAGATCAACTGGACGCGTGTAGCCATTGCCGGAGGCGGCGATGCCGTTGGCGTCCTGAACGCGAACCCGCCACAGAGACGAAGTCGGGTTGCCCCAGTCGTTGATCCGCAGAAGGTCGGTGTTCGTCGACCCGCTTCGGATGGCCGTCGGGTAGCTGCTCGTCCAGGCGATGGACGCGTGGTAACTATTCGAACCTGTATCGCGTGGGTCCGTGACACGATTGAGAAGGCTGGTACCGGTTTCGTAAGCGAACTTGAGACAGCCAGAGGCTCCAGAACCGGCGCACGCGGCGCTGCGCCGAGCGGGCACGACGCTGGTCAGGTTGTTCGAGCCGTCGCGAGTGAACTCGGCATAGCGACCAGTGACGCCGTTCAGGACCTCGGCGAACTTGACGAGCGTCGAGCCTGTGTAGGTGACATCGAGCCGCCGCGTCGCCGTGCCACCCGTGATGGAAAGGCCATCGGAGGGCGCATGAACCGAAGTCAACGTTGCCTTCTCCGCGGAAAGGTCGTATGTCCAGTCGAGGACTGTGACGTTCGCATCGGCATCCACCATCCGCTCGAGCGAGCCGGCGCGATCGAAGTAGTGGGATTCGTGCCCGGGCAGCGTGACGACGAACTCGTCACCACTGACCGACGCATAGTCGTCACCAAGATTGGTGAGAGCGTGCAGTTCGGCCACGTCAAACAGGGCGTAGTTGCCATCCAAGGCAATGAGGCGATACCCCGTCAGATCGAGGGGGTCCGGGCGTGGTCCGCCAGGCGTCAGGTCGTCAGGTGTGACAGTGGCCGCATAGTTGTCGAACATCTCGAGGCTCTCGCGAGCGTCATCGAGAACGTTTCGCGTGATCGTCGTCCAGCCGGAAGGGGCGGTATCGGCAACCTGGATCCAGTTGGCCGTGCTGACCTTCGGTCCGGCGTAATACGTGATCGTTCCGACCTTGTAGCCGGAGGCTCCATTGCTACCAAGACGCATGTCCTTGACGTGGAAGCTCATGGCGACGGTAGTGCCGCCGACCTTCTTCCACGACCACGACACGAATGGGTGCGTCAGCAGGCTCTGCTCTGCAAAGCAGGACCCATCGCAGTCGGGGCTCGCCGTTTCGGACGCAGGTTGAATCGACAGCGAGGCGCTGCCAACGAGCTTGTCGCTCGTGTTCGGCGAGTTGGCCTTGCCCGCATTCGCACTCCAGGTCGGGTTGCTGTTGTCGAACATCGTGACGTCGGCGCCGCCCTGGAACCGGACGGCGTCGTAGTAGAGGTTGCCGCTTTGGCCAGAGCTGCCCCAGAGCTCCATCGCGCTAACAGAGAAAGAGTCGGTCGCTGCGCCGATGGCCTTGGTCACCGCGTCCGCACGCATGTCGCGCTGGTCGGCGGCCTGATTCCAGCTCGAGATCGTCCCACTCAGGTTGATCTTTGACACACCCGAAATGCTGATGTCGCCGCCAACGGTGTAGACAAGCCAGCCACTCTTTTCGGGATGAGTCTGGTTGTTGACGTAGAAGCCGATGGCGCCCTTTGTGGCCGTGGCGCCCTTGATCGCGAACGACAGCAGCGGGTAGTGATCGAGGTCGACTGGCACAAACGAGCTCGTGGCAGTGCCTGAGTTCGCGCCGCCAATCTTGTAGCTGTGGCCTGACGAGTTGTAGCTGTACGTCGTCGAGATCACCGGATCGGTGCCATCCCATGCCGACGCCCAGCTGGTGCCGGTCATCCAGTTTTCATCGAGCAACGTGTGACGCAGCCGCTCGATGCGTGCGCCGGCAGAGCTGACGAGTTGGCCGGAGGCCGTCGCGTTGACCAGGTAGCGGTTACCGGCCGCATCGACGTAGACGTAGTCGGACCCCGTGGCACCCGGCCGGAAGCCCTCGTCGAAGTTGGTGCCCCAACCGCAGGCCCGGAGGATGGCAGAGCAATCGCTGCGGTCGGCTGAGTCGTAGAAGTAGCTGAGTCCGAAATCGCCGCCGAGATCTGCGAAGCCTGACCCGCCGGACCCGTCGAAGCGCAGGTTGCGCGACCACAGGTTGATGCCGAGAGACGACCCATCGGCGAGGGCAACAGATCGGATGTCCCCGTCGGCCGTGCCACCACCCGCCACGACAGCAACCGAGTAGTCAGCGGCGCGAACAACGGAACTTCCAAGCACACGCGTGTTACCTGGATCGTCCGGGTTCTGGCGAACGCCACTCTGATACAGGCTCGGCAGTGCCCAGTCCGATGCCCAAAGCCAGTCGCTTCCGACGACGTGGACAAGATCCAAACGAAGCGTGTACTGGCCCACGGTCGATGGTGGGGTCACGGCCATCGTGATGGTGCTGCTCGTGCCATTGTTGGCGACCGATGAGAGCAGGCTTGTTAGGGACGCGCTGGTGCCAACAACAGTGCCGGCGGAGTCGAGCCAGCGGTAGCCGAGTGCGTAATAGTCGGTTCCTGAGTTTACGAACGAGAAGCCTGAGCCCTTGTTGGACACGGTGATTGGCAGACCGACGGTCGTTCCCACCGGCATAGTCGTCGGCGCAAAGGAGGACCCGAGGCCGGCATCGAAATCGATCTCCGCCTTGGGCGCAACGTAGGTCAGCGCCAACTGCGGCCGGTTGTCAACGGTCGCCAACTTGTTGCGGAATGTGACCTGGTACCCGTTGGTCTGATTTGCCTCGTGCTCCAACCACGCCATGACGCCGAGGTTGGGCCTCCAGTCGGCAAGGTCGTGGGTGTACCAGTGGCGAGCGATGGTCGTGATGTCGAACGCCTTATCGACAGGCACCTGTGCAGCCGTCGCCACATCTAGCCAGCCGGTGGCGACCGATGAGTCAGTGCTTGGTTGGGAGTTCCACGTCGAGGTGTTGCTCCACCCGGCGCCGGTGACCAGCTGGAATTGGATCTTCTGGCCACTGCCTGAGTTCGTAGCCTGGCGAAGAATCAGAGAAGCATTGGTCAGTTCGAAGCCGTCGTCCCAGAGAGAATCGACGACATCCGGAAAGTAGAAGAACGCTCGCTGCTTCTGGAAGTTGTACGAAGTGGTGTCCCAGCCGATCCGGGCCTCGTCCCAGCCGTATGGGGCCGAGTTTGGATTCGCGCTGTCGACGAATTGGTCGGTGTAACCAGCGGGGGCGGACAGGTAGTCGCAGCCATTCGGAGGCGTCGTCTGGCCCTTCTGGATGCAGATCGTGGGATCGAGAGTGACCGGGAAGGCGCGCCCGGCTTGCTGGATCCAAGCGGGATCAATCGTGTAGCTCAGCAGCACCTGGTTCGGACCAAGGACCACGCCCGGCGGAAGTGAGGCGACCGGCGAAGGCACCGCAGTCGGAGAAGCCGTTGGCGCCGCCGTTGCGGCCGGTTCCGGAGAGGCGACAAAGGTGCCGGCCGGAGAAACTGGCGTCGATTCGGGCGAGGCCGAGGGCACAGTTGTGCCCTGGGGCTGAACCTCGGCCGCAGGCTGAACCGGCGGAGTCATGTCCGGCGCGGAGCCTGTGGGACTCGGTGAGGCCGCCTCCGGTGTGGTGCTTGGGGCGGAGGTGCCCTCCGGGGCACCGACCGGCGTCGACTCGATGACTGATGCGCTGTCGGCAATGGTCGTGCCGATCACCGTCATCGGCGCTCGAACGTCGTGGCCATCGACGACGCTCGGCGGGCTGACGGTAGCGACCACGACACCATTGGCATCGAGCAGGCGAACGCCAACGCCATTGAGCCCGGACTCGGCGCGCAAGCCGCCTGTATCGAGGATGAAGTTGTAGGTGCCGGCACGACTGGAGTCCGCGAGCGAAACCGTGAATTCGAGGCCCTCAGGCGTCGGCCATATCGACACCGCACCCTGACCCGCAGGTGCCGGGAAATTGGCCGCCCCGTCCCCTACCGTTGGGGCGCCGGCGACGGGCGTCAATTGACGAAGTCGAAGGATCTGGTCGCCTAGTTGCAGCTCTGCGAGCTCACCGCCATCGCCGCGTGCGTTGACGCGCAGGTCAAAGCTGTTAGCCGCCGTGTGCAGGCCATAGGTCGCGTTGTCATCGGGAACTAGCGTCAGATCGATCGGATTCCATACGCCAGCCTGGTCACGGAAGTTGATTCGGCCGGCGTTGTACTGGGCCGTGAACGTGCCGTCGGGATTGGCGATGACGATGCCAAACTCGCTACGGAGCGGCGCGACCTCTTCCGGCTGCGAAGGGGGCACGTACGGCGCCATGTCCGGTCGCCCAACAGAACCGATGCCCGGGGTCAGCCCGCCGGGTACCCCGACGATCTCAATTGGCGCCACTGGCTGTCGAATGGCAAGCGGCACCGAGTTTCGAATCTGAGGTCCGAACCATCCGACCCAGGGCGAACCGCTCGCTTTGGCGTCGCCGGCCAAAACAAAAGCCGGTGCCTGCGCACCGGCTCCGAACAACAACGCCGCGACGATCATTGCGACGACGGCACGACCAGCAGACCGACTCACGGGTTCTCCCTCTCCTTCGGCGAGGTGCTGCGCTGGTTTCAGCGCCCCGCCCGTCTCGATTTGCGCGGACGGTAGTTGGCCGCCGAGTAAGGCGTCACGGGCCGAATGGCCTGTGTTACCAAGTTAGGCAAGGGCCGCGGCACGGCAATCACGACGTACGTGTTTGACCCGATGAGCAACGCCACGTCCAGGACTGATCAGGCAATCAGCTCGACCGCGTCGTCCTTCACGTATGACTGGCGCGGCAACGAGCTCACCGCCACCTCGCCGACCTATTCAGGCACGAGCAGTCTCGGCTGGCGCCTGGACGGCCTGGTCGCGTCGCGAACGTGGCCAACCGGCACCAATGCCGCGACATTCGCCTACGACCGGGCGAAGCGACCGACGACCCTCACCGAGAAGTACTCGGGTTCGAACCAGGCGGTCTTCAGCCAGGCCTACGACCGAAGTGGTTCGGTCACGTCCGAGGGACGGACTCTGACCGGTGTTTCGGGCGTCGCCGGCACGGGCACGCAGTCGTTCACCTATGACTCGCTGCGCCGGGTAACCGGCTCGTCGATCAGCGGCGGTCCGACGATGACCTTTGGCTACGACGCCAACTCCAACCGCACCAGCTGGAACGACGGAACAGCGAGCACGACCTACGACTACAACGAGTCCGACGAGCTGACCGCACAGCATCGCTCGGGCGTAGATCGCACTTACGCCTATGACGTCAACGGCAACATGACCAGCTCGGCTGTGGCCGGCTCGGGCGCCACTACGTACACGTACGACGCGCTCGACCACCTGCTGTCGCTGACACCGCCGTCGGGCGGCGCGCTGACGTACACGCTCGATGCCCTCGGTCGCCACTGGACCAAGTCCGTCGGCGGCACCCTGGCCGAGACGTATGGCTACATCGGCGCGTCCGAGTCCGTCGACCGCATCGACCTCAGTTCAGGCTCGGTCAACGCCGCGGTAGATGCCATCGGCAACCGGATGGCGACGTCCACGTCCGCTGGCGGCTTCGGCTGGCTACTACCCGATCTGCACGGCAACGTAGCGGGCGCGCTCGGCTCAAACGGCTCAGCCGTCAGTGACGCGTTCCGCTACTCCGCCTACGGCACATCGATCGGTGCGAGCACGAGCTCCCTGCCGAGCCCGTGGCGCTTCCAGGGCCGCCTGGCGCTCAACTCTGACGACGGCTCAGGCAACAACACCGACCTGTATGACTTCGTGACCCGCTCGTATGACCCGAACCTGGCGGCTTTCACCAGCCTCGACAGCGTCGCCGGTGGTGCCCAGAACCCCCTTACCCTCAATCGCTTCCTCTACGCATTGGCGAGCCCAGCCACCCTGGTCGATCCCAACGGCCACTACACCATCGACATTGGCGATGCCAACGCGATCCAGGCGGCCATAGCGCAGAACAAGAACCGGTTTGCGATTGATGCCTATAAGGCAAGGCAAGCTGCAAAGAAGGCTGCAGAATCCAAGCGAGTGGCCGCGGCTGCTAGTGCGGTATCCCGTGCCGTCGCGGCGGCACGGGAGGAACAGTTCTGGGCACAGGCTCTCGGGAACTTCGCCGGAATGGGCTCTGAAAGGGGAGCCTTTGCTTACAACTATGGCGCCACGGCCCTGCAGCGCATCCGAAGCGGACGTTTCTCGTTGGGTCAGGCGGAGGCTCTCCATGACATCGTGGAGACTTGGAATCTCCAGGCGGCCGCCTTTCATGACGACAGCGGGCGACCGAGGTTAGTGCGGTACGACGACCTGTTCTCGGGCGACCAGTTGCTGTCGATGACGCAGCATTCCAACGGCGACCTATACCTGGCGTTTGCTGCGATCATGATCACGGGCGCAGGCTCGAATTTCAACAATGGCGGCTCTAGCCAATTGGGCGCTATCGGCGAATTGCATCTCGGCCCGGTGCCGCGCAAGGCGCCGGCACTGACCGAGGACGGTCCGGATTTCGTCGCCCACCCTAACGGCAGCATCGCTGTGATACCCACAGGCGCCAAAGGGCCTTCAGCGACGAGGGGCAGAGGCTTCCAGTTCGAAGGTGGACAGGGCGGAAATGGTCTGAGCAACGAGGTCACAGGGGTACGCTTCATGGATCCAACGGACCGCTATCCATCCGGCTATGTTGTCTACATGAAACGAACCCAAGGCGTCGACCCATACACAGGGGCGCCTATCGCGAACGACCATCTCTGGCGTCACATGCCGTGGTAACGATGCGCCAGACGACACCATCAACTCTTCTTCAAAGTGCCGCTCAACTCGGAGTACCGTCCCGAGTCGTCAACTTGGTCGAGTCACAGAGCTACCTCCAGGAAACGACCCTGCTCTCTTGGCGGTATGACGCCATAGTCAACTGCGTGGGCCTCCTCTTCGACCTGCGCTACGCCCTTGATATAGATGACGCGACGATAGGTGTTCTGGTCGCGAGCACCCCTTTTCGATTCGATTGGCTGACGGATCATCATTACCCGCCGCCGATCTGGTATTCGTTGACCGGCCTAACCGTTGGGGTCCGTTCCCCATTCTCCGTCAGGCTCGAGTTTGAACCCGGCGCTGAAATGTCGATAGATGCGGAAGCGGCCGCGTTCTTCATCGGTACCGCCGCGATCAGCGAGGGAGCACCGCCTGATTTCACGCACACGCCCGTCGCGACACTTAGTGGTTTGCTGCCGAGCTGGGACACGGAGATGAAGGTGGCCTCTGAGGTCGGACTGATCACCTCCGGTGATCATGTGTCGCGGACGCCTCCATGACATGGGCCGGGGGAATATCCGGCCTGGGCGAAGCTCGCGACATCTATGTGGCGCCGCCCTCAGCTTAAGGGCCGTGTTGGCAAGGCTCCGTCGGACATCCAGCGACTCCTGGATATCCTCGTGGTCGATGCCCTGAGCTTGGACGACACGCCGGCACGCCTTCTCCTTGCGCCGGCGCAATCTGCCTAGGCGTCGCGCCTCAGCAAGTTCGCCTTCTTTCTCAGGTGCATGCCAGTAGCACCGGCTACCAGAACGTATGCCCCGCTCGGCCCTCATCGCGCTCGGCGCAGGTGTCGTTTGGCTCATCGCGAAGGACAAAGAGACGCGGCCGGCTTGCGCCGGCCGCGTCGCTCAACGAACGCTTGGGATCGAACCCGGGATCAGCGGCTGATGCCCGTGTGGATGAAGCCCCAGATGCGCATGTGGATCCAGCTCATGGGCCAGTCGCGCACGCCGAGCTTGCGGTTCAGCGCGCTGATGGCACGGCCGTTGCCGACGTAGATCCCCGAATGGTGAAGCTTGCCATGGGAACCCCAGATGACGACGTCACCAATCTGCGGGTTACTACGGCTCATGTTGCCGTGCTTCTGGGCCCAGCGGTAATAGCGGGTCACCGTGCCGCGGATGCCCCCGATCCGCCCGACAACGCCGGCGCGCTTGTAGACGCTGAAGACAAGGCCTGAACAGTCGAAGTACTTCGGCCCCTCGGTGCCCAGCCGGAACGGGTGCCCGACGGCATCACGAAGCATACGCAGGATCTGAGCGGCCTGGCTGCCCTTGGAGGGCTGCGCCTCGCCGCTGGCTGAAGCGGTGCCTGAGGCCGCCACAGCGGAGGTCCCGGCGAAGGCCATGATCAGAGCAAGGCTTAGCGCGGTGACCAGGGTGATCAGGCGGCTAAGGCGGGCGCCCCGTGTGGGCGTGTGGGCGACGCGGGCGCCCTGAACGGCAATTGACAATTGTTTCTCCTTGAATCGAGTTCTGGCTCCATGTCCAGGCTCGATCGCTGGCGGTCGGGGTTCAGGGCGCGGCAGACGGACGAGTCAACAAGTGACGGGGGGAACCCTGCACGCTGGGGCGCGCTGGGAACCGTCTGTGCTATGGGTGCCGAAACGTCTGGGGACGTCTTTGGCGGCCCGCTGCCTCTCCTGACGGCGGCCTGTTGTTTCCGCCCCACCAGCCTCTCTCGGTGGAGCCCGGGGAGTGTTACACAGTTGAAACCGTTTGCCAACCCCCCGCAGTGCCCTAGAAGGGTTTGAACACCATCAGCCAGAGAAGGAGCAGCACACCTCCGACGCCGATCGCGGCGAGCAATTCAGGCTTGCCCGACGCTATCGCCGCGTCGAGGGCGGCCTGGTCAACCTGGTACGCGGGGTCCACGGCGCCAGTCTTGATGTCGATCCCCACGGCGGCGCGGACGCGGTTCAGGTAGATCCGGCCCCAGGG